>JAZSEC010000047.1:0-11719 GCA_045531485.1 Eubacteriales bacterium
GTAATAAGGTAGAGAAGAAAATCAGGAGGATAATGTAAAATGGCAAGAGTTAAGGGCGCTATGATGACGCGCAAGAGAAGAAATAGCATACTCAAGGCTGCAAAGGGCTATTGGGGTTCCAAGTCCAAGCACTTCAAGATGGCTAAGCAGGCCGTAATGAAGTCCGGCAACAAGGCATTCGTAGGTCGTAAGGAGAAGAAGAGAAACTTCCGTGCTCTCTGGATCGCAAGAATCTCCGCACAGGCTAAGGTTTGCGGTATGAACTACTCCACCCTTATGCATGGTCTTAAGCTTGCAGGTATCGATCTTAACAGAAAGATGCTTGCTGAGATCGCAGTTTCCGATAAGGAAGCTTTCGCTGCAATTTGCGAGAAGGCAAAGGCTGCTCTCTAATATAGATTTACCCGGTTTTCCGTTGTTTAATGGTAAACCGGGATCTTTTTTTAATCAAAGTAAGGAAATACAAAAATGAAGATATTTCGGGATATAATTTCAAGCAGAAATAATCCAACTGTGAAATGGGCGGCATCCCTTTCAGAAAAAAAGGGGCGTGAACAGAGTGGTGCGTTTATTGTGGAGGGCGAGAAGCTTACGCTCGAGGCTCTGAAACGCTCTCTTCCGGTGACTCATATTTTCATAATGGAGGGTAAGGAAGAAAGACTTCTCGGCTTAATTTCTCAGTTCACCTCGCTTGAGCTTTACGAAAATTGTCAGGTAATCACCCTTTCGGAGAGTGCATTTTCGAAAATTTCTACAGAAAAAGCACCTCAGGGAATAATTAGCGTAATAAAACATCTTGACTTTTTCCGTAATATGGATATAATATATAAGGAAGACTTTTTCATTTCTAAGGGTGAAAGAGCCCTTTCGCTATACTCTTTACGTGATCCCGGTAATCTGGGAGCGGTGATCCGCAGTGCTGCCGCCTTCGGTGTTCAGCATATAATTTTATCTGCCGATTCTGCGGATATTTATAATCCCAAAACGGTAAGAGCTGCTATGGGCACTCTTTTTGGCGTCAAGATCACTATCGTGTCGGATTTTGCTTCATTTATCACCGCCGCTTTGGCAAACGGCAGGGCGGTATATGCCGCAGAACTTACCGATACAGCGAAAAGCGTAAAGGAAATCGGCCTTTGCTCTGATGATATTTTTATCATAGGCAACGAGGGTCACGGAATACCTAGGGAGATATCCTCTCTCTGCACGTCAAGTGTTTATATTCCCATATCCGAGGGCGTCGAGTCGCTTAATGCGTCGGTGGCTGCCGCGGTGTTTATGTGGGAGCAGAATAATCTTTAATTTTCAAAGGAGGTAGGTACGATGGATAAAATTATATATTGGATCTGGCTTTCGCTGGCATGTAGTCCGTCGGGCTCTACCTTTGGTAAGCTGATTAAGGAATTTGATGACGCAAGGGATATTTATCTTGCTGAGGGAAAGAGGATTTCATCTATTATCGGTTACAGAAATTCCGATAGATCCTCTCTTGAAAACAAGAGCCTTGAGCGTGCGGAGGAGATCTATCGGTTCTGTAAAAAGCATTTAGTGGGTCTGCTTCCGTATTACGACGAGAAATATCCCGATCTGCTTCGACAGATCGACAATCCTCCCGTACTCCTTTATTACAGAGGAAAATTACCCGATTTTGATAAATGCTTTACTGTTGCGACGGTCGGAACGAGAAATATCTCGGATTACGGTAGGAAGAATGCCTTCAATATCTCCTACGATCTTGCAAGTGCGGGAGCTACAGTGGTTTCGGGTATGGCTACAGGCATTGACGGTGTTGCTATGGCAGGAGCCCTTGCCGCAGGAGGAAGCACAGTTGCCGTTATCGGCAGCGGAATTGATATCTGCTATCCGCCTCAGCATCTTCGTCTTGCAAGGGAAATAGTTAAGTCGGGCTGTGTTCTTACAGAATACGCTCCCGGAACTCCTCCGAATAAGCTTAACTTCCCAAAGCGTAACAGAATTATCAGCGGTCTGTCCAGGGCGACTATGGTCTTTGAGGGACCTGAGAGATCGGGTGCACTTATCACCGCAAGATGTGCGAAGGAGCAGGGACGTACGGTCTACGCTCTTCCGGGAAACGTTGGATCCACCAACAGTCAGCTCAGTAATCTTCTCATCAAGAACGGTGCTAAGATGTGTACTGCGGCAGAGGATATTCTGAATGATTTCGTTGACAGCTATCGCGGGATTATAAATCCCTTTAAGCTCAAGACGGGGACACGTGTGGATATGATGGCATCACTTACCGAATACGGTGTGGTTGCCGTCTGTCCCGGAGATAATATTTTTATACCTCCAACACCTAAAAAGCGTATGGCTGAGGTTCCTATGAGCCGCGAGCATAACGAGGTCACAACGGGTGAGGCGGTGATTCCTCCGGCTAGCTTTGACAAGAAGGCTATTGAGGTTTACAACAGGATACCCACCTCCGGCAGCTGCTCACTTGAGTCGCTTGTAGACGAGAATATGAATCTTCGTCAGGTAATGAGATATCTTCTCACTCTTGAGGTTGGCGGATTCGTTGTGCTTTTGCCCGGCGAGACCGTATCCAGAAAATTTAAATAATCAGCGATAATTAGAAAGGTAGCAGTTTTTGAAACTGCCTTGATATAAATGGCAAATTTAGTAATTGTTGAGTCGCCTGCAAAGGCCAATACCATAAAGGGTTATCTTGGATCGGGATATAAGGTTATCGCATCCAAGGGACATATCAGAGATCTTCCCAAGAGCACCTTGGGTATTGACGTTGAAAACAACTTTGAGCCGCATTATATTAATATCCGCGGCAAGGGCGACGTAATTAAGGAGCTTAAGAAGGAAGCAAAGGGAGCTAGTAAAATATTCCTTGCAACCGACCCTGACCGTGAGGGTGAGGCGATTTCCTGGCATATTGCAAACGAGCTTGGTATTCCTAAGGATAAGGCCTGTCGAGTAACCTTTAACGAGATCACCCAGGGTGCAGTTAAGGAAGCCATTAAGAATCCCAGAAGAATTAACGAGGATCTTGTTAATTCCCAGCAGGCGAGAAGAATTCTCGACCGACTCGTTGGATTCAAGCTTTCCGAGGTGCTTTGGAAGAACGTTAAGAGCGGTCTTTCAGGCGGAAGAGTGCAGTCCGTTGCCGCACGCATAGTTACCGAGCGTGAGGAGGAGATCCGTGCCTTCGTTCCCTCGGAATATTGGACTATCGAGGCGTCGCTTCTTACCGCTGACGGTGAGTCTGTTAACGCTAAGCTCTTCGGTGACAAGAAGGGTAAAATTAAAATATCCAACGAGGAAGAGGCTACCGTTGCTACCGATAAGATCAGCAAGGGTGAATTCAAGGTTATTGACGTAAAGCACGCGGTAAAGTATAAGCAGCCCGCTCCTCCATTCACAACCTCCACGCTTCAGCAGGAGGCGTCCAAGCAGCTGGGCTACCAGTCCCAGAGGATAATGAAGGTTGCCCAGGAGCTTTACGACGGTCTTAATCTTGGTACACAGTTCGGTGGCGTGCAGGGTCTTATAACCTATATGCGTACCGACTCTATCAGAGTTTCCACCGTGGCACAGGAAAGCTGTGCAGCTTTTATTAAAGAAAAATACGGCGACGAATTCCTTCCCGGTAATGCAAGAAGCTATAAGAGCAACGCATCCGCCCAGGATGCTCACGAGGCTATTCGTCCCTCTAACGTATATATTACTCCCAAATCCATCAGAAAAATGCTCACAAGCGAGCAGTACAGACTTTATAAGCTTATATGGGAACGTTTTATCGCAAGTCAGATGGAATCTGCGGTGCTGGACACCGTTTCGGTTGAGATCGAGAACTCCGGTTATATCTTCAAGACCGGCGGCTACGTTATAAAATCCAAGGGCTTTTTGACCATCTACGATTACGTGGACGATACTCAGGATCCCGAAACCGAGGGACTTAATCTCACCAGCCTTCCCAACATTAAGAAGAACGAGCTTCTTATGGCGAAGGAGATCAAGAAGCAGCAGCACTTTACCGAGCCTCCCGCAAGATATACCGAGGCATCTCTTATCAAATTCCTTGAGGAAAACGGCATTGGCCGTCCCTCCACCTACGCACCCATCATCTCCATAATCGTATCCAGAGAATACGTTAAGCGTGACGGCAAGTCGCTTGTAGCAACTCCTCTCGGCGAGATAACCACAAAGTTTATGCGTGAGCATTTCCCGGAGATCATCGACTACGAGTTTACCGCATCTATGGAGGATAAGCTTGACTCTATTGAGCATAAGGAGAACACTACTCTTGGTGTAATCTCCGACTTCTGGAGCAAATTCGTCGAGGAGCTTGATGCCGTTTCAAAGGGTAACAACAAGGTTGAGATCAACATTCCCGCTGAGGAAAGCGACGTGCTTTGCGATAAGTGCGGATCCAGAATGGTATACAAAAACGGCAGATTCGGCAAGTTCCTTGCTTGTCCCAAGTACCCTGAGTGCAAATGCACAAAGGCGGTTGATAAGAACGGCAAGGTTGTTGAGGCAGAGAATACCGCTCCTACGCTGGCAGGCTTCAAGTGTGAGGCTTGTGGCGGCGAGATGGTTGTGAGAAACGGCAGATTCGGCAGCTTCTACGCCTGCGAAAACTATCCTACCTGCACCTTCACTAAGCAGAAGGTTACCGAAACCGGTGTAAACTGTCCCAAGTGTGGCTCTAAGATCCTTGCAAGACATGGTAAGGGCAAGATGCTCTTCTATAGCTGCGAGGGTTATCCCACCTGTGATTTCTCCTCCTGGGATATGCCTCTTAAGGAGAGCTGTCCCGATTGCGGCGGTATGCTTTATTATCGCAAGAGCCGTAAGGGAGTTATCTGTAAGGAGAAGGGCTGCGGATATAAGCGTGATGAAGAAATGACGGTGATCGAATGATGAGTACGCCCACCGTTAAGATCATCGGAGCAGGACTTGCAGGCTGCGAGGCGGCTTATGCTGCGGCAAGGCTTGGCGTTAATGTTGAGCTTTACGAGATGAAGCCTCACAAGCATTCGCCGGCACATCATTCCAACGGCTTTGCCGAGCTTGTATGCTCAAATTCGCTTCGCTCGAATGATACCTGCAACGCGGTAGGACTGCTTAAAGCAGAGCTTTCTGCTCTCGGCTCGTTGATCATGGAGGCGGCATATGCCACCCAGGTTCCCGCAGGCTCGGCTCTTGCGGTCAACCGTGATCTCTTCAGCGAGTATATTACGGAAAAAATTAAGAATCACCCGAATATTACCGTATTCGACGGTGAGGTTACCGAGATACCGAGGGAGGGAATTACCGTTATTGCAAGCGGTCCTCTTACCTCCGAGGCACTTGCCGAGAGTATTTCGGAATATACAGGCGGTGGCGAGCTTCATTTCTTTGATGCCGCTGCCCCAATCGTTGATTTTTCAACGGTAGATACCTCTGTTGCCTTCTTTGCGTCAAGATACGGAAAGGGAAATCCCGAGGATTACCTTAACTGTCCTATGACCAAGGAGCAGTATGACGTATTTTATAACGAGCTTATTAATGCCAAGGCCGCTCCCTTAAAGGCCTTTGACAAGGAGCTTCAGGAGGATCTTACGGTGTTTGAGGGATGTATGCCCGTTGAGGTTATGGCATCCAGAGGCTACGATACCTTAAGATACGGTCCTATGAAGCCGGTTGGTCTGCCCGATCCGAGAACGGGTGAGGATGCATTTGCTACCGTTCAGCTAAGACGTGAGAATAAGGAAGGCACAATGTACAATATCGTTGGCTTCCAGACTCATCTTACCTTCGGTGAGCAAAAACGCGTGTTTGGCTTGATTCCCGGACTTGAGAACGCCGAGTTTTTCAGATACGGCGTAATACATAGAAACACCTATCTTAATTCCCCCGGCTTCTTAACTCCCATTTATTCGGTGAAAAAAGAGGGCAGAATCTTCTTTGCCGGTCAGATGACCGGTGTGGAAGGCTACGTTGAGTCGGCTTCCTCCGGCTTTGTTGCAGGCGTGAATGCAGCTTGTGCAGCTCTTGGAAGAGATGCTGTGATATTCCCGAGAGAAACCGAGATCGGTGCTCTTGCACACTACGTAAGTGAGGGCGGTGTGTCCTCGTCCTTCCAGCCTATGAATGCGAATTTTGGCATTATCGCTCCCTTTGAAAAGAAGGTGAAGGGCGGTAAGAAGGCGAGAAATGAGGCCTATGCCGTACGCTCGCTGGAAATCATAAAGAGCTTTGATCTCTTTAACAATCAGTAAAATTTTAGTGAAAGGAGTGAGATAATGGCACTTGGAAAAGACGTGCTAGAGCTTCAGGAGAGGATCTCCTATTGCTTTAAGGAGCTTTCATATCTTGATGCCGCACTGACTCACTCCTCCTATACAAATGAAATGCGTGCCAGAGGAATGAGAGCCGAATCTAACGAAAGACTTGAGTTCCTCGGTGACGCGGTGCTTCAGCTTGTGATTTCCGAGCATCTGTTTTCAAATTTCGTAAAGCACAGAGAAGGCTCGCTTACCAAAATGCGTCAGCAGCTTGTCTGTGAGAAAACTCTGGCAAAGATCGCAAAAAGGCTTGATCTTGGAGGCTACGTAAATCTTGGAACAGGCGAGGAATCCAGCGATTGTCGCAACAGACCTAAGATACTGGCTGATGCACTTGAGGCACTAATTGCGGCGGTGTATCTCGATTCCATATCGCAGGGAAAGGACGACTACAAAAGAGTGGTTCTTTCGCTCTTTGAGGAGGAAATGAGAAACCCATCCGTTCGCCATACCGACTATAAAACCATGCTTCAGCAGCTGGCGGAGCAGGACGGTGCGGCGGTGCTTGAGTATCGTGTTCTATTCGAGCAGGGACCCGAGCATGATAAACGCTTTACGGTGGCTGCTTATATCAACAACAACGAGGTTGGCAGAGGCTTTGCCAAGACCAAGAAGCTTGCGGAAATGCAGGCGGCAAGGGTTGCACTTAAGCTTTTCGGTGTTCAGGTATGAGGCATATAAATATACCCGTTTTCATTCCTCACCTTGGTTGTCCCAATCAATGCGTGTTTTGTAATCAGCGAAGCATTTCGGGTGTTAGCCGATTCAGAGCGGAGCAGGTGGTTGAAATAATCGAAAATGCTCTCGCTACCGTTCCACCCGATGCCCGGGTTGAGATCGCCTTCTTCGGCGGCTCCTTTACCGGAATAGACCGGACACTTATGATAGAACTGCTCAAGATAGCTTACTCGTATATCAAGGACGGAAGGGTTAATTCTATCAGATGCTCGACCCGTCCCGATTATATTGACGAGGAGGTTCTGTCTATTCTCAAGAGATACGGTGTTAAGACCGTGGAGCTTGGACTTCAGAGTTGCTCGGACAAGGTGCTGAAAATCACTAAAAGAGGGCATAATTTTGAGGCAGAACGAAAAGCGTGCAAATTAATTGTCGATTACGGACTTAATCTTGTAGGTCAGATGATGATCGGTCTGCCCGGCTCTGATCTTCAGAGCGAGCTTGATACAGCCGAGTTTATTACTTCGATGGGTGCTACCGCTGCCAGAATTTATCCCACAGTCGTGTTCCGTGACACCGAGCTTTGCGATATGACGCTGCATGGTGAATATTCGGCACTCACTCTTGATGAGGCGATAGAACGCTCTGCAAGGGTGCTTGAAGTGTTCATCGATAACAATATCGACGTTATTCGTATCGGACTTCAGGCAAGTGATAATCTTACAAGCGAGGACACCTATCTTGCAGGACCTAATCATCCTTCGCTTGGCGAGCTTGTCATCGGTGAGCTATATTATAATAAAATTTGCAAATTACTTGAGGGGGCAGATGCTTCCTCGGATGAAAATATAACCGTTTACGTAAGCCGAGGTGCCATGTCTAAGGCCATCGGTCAGCATAGACGGAATAAAATCAGGCTAATGGAAAGGTATGGTAAAATATCCTTCTCTGAGCTTGATACTCTTCCTGAATACGGAATTTTACTTGATATCAACAATGGAGAAATAAAATGTATTTAAAATCATTGGAGCTTCACGGCTTTAAATCCTTCCCAAACAGAACCGTTCTTTCCTTTGAACGCGGTGCAACGGTAATCGTAGGCCCTAACGGAAGCGGTAAATCGAATATTTCCGACGCTATGCGTTGGGTACTCGGTGAGCTTTCCAGCCGAAATATCCGTGGCACAAGAATGGAGGACGTTATCTTCGGCGGTACTGACGATCGCCGTCCCATGGGCTTTGCCGAGGTATCGGTAACCTTTGACAACTCCGATCCGAACCACAGACTTGATTCCGAGTTTGACGAGGTCGTTGTCACCAGACGTTACTACCGTACCGGCGAGAGCGAGTATCTTATCAACCGCCAGCCCAGACGACTTCGCGATATTTATGAGTTGTTCATGAATACCGGTGTCGGCAGAGAAGGCTATTCTATTATCGGTCAGGGTAAGATCGCTGAAATTATCTCTAAGAAGAGCGACGAAAGACGTAATATCTTCGAGGAGGCCGCAGGAATCTCCAAATACCGTCACAGAAAAGAGGAGTCCGAGAGAAAGCTTAAGCAGACTCAGGACAACCTTGACAGAGTAAGAGATATTCTTCTTGAGCTTGAGGCACGCGTCGGTCCTCTCGAGAAGGAGGCGGAGAAGGCCAGAAAGGGTCTTGCTCTCTATGAGGAAAAGAAGAGAGCCGACGTTTCGCTCTGGCTGTTTGATACTAAGAAAATACGCGACGATATTGCCGAGGCAGATAAGGTTCTCCGTCTTTCTAAGAGAGATCTTGATATAATCGATCAGGTTATTGCCGATCTTGAGATACAGAACGAGAATCTTTACGAGAAGGCTCAGCAGAGCAAGGCTGCATCCGAGCAGCTGCTTGACAGTATCCGTGAGACTACTGATAAGCTTCATCAGCTTGATAACGCACTTCAGGTTGCTGAAACCAACTTTACTCACTCCGCAGAGCTTATCGAAAACTGCCGTCACAGAATCTCCGAGATCGAAACCGGCAGAACTCTTCTTGAGGTCAACAAGAGAGAGTATCTTGATAAGAAGGCTAAGATAGAGCAGGAGCATAAGGCTGTAATGGACAACCGTCTTGAGCTTCTTGCCGAGGAGCAGGAGCTTGTCAGACAGATAAACGAGGCACGCCGTCAGCTTGAGGAGGCTCTTGATGAGCTTACCGTAGAGGAGGGAAATGCGGCTAATCTCAACGTTCGCATTAACGTGCTTAAAAACTCAAGGCAGAGTGGCGGAAGTAAGTCGCTTGATATTGAAACCGAGATAAAGAAGTACGAGGCTGAGGCCGAGGTGCTTTCCAAGGAGGCAGAGCGTTGCGAAAAGGCGGCGTCCGGCTTCAAGACTGCAATTGATGAAAAGGACGGCCTTATTGCCGAGGCTACCGACAGGATTCACGACTTAAGCGACAAGCGTGAGGAAATGATGCTTTCGCTTAACGATGCAAAGCTTCGCCGTGATACCGTTACTCAGCGTGCTGAAATGCTCCAGCGAATGAACGATCACTTTGAAGGCTATGCCGAGAGCGTTAAGTTCGTTATGAAGGAGTATCTTGGCGGCAGGATCTCAGGCAGAGGCAGAATTTACGGCCCTCTTTCCAGTCTTATCAGCATTGATAAGCAGTATATTACCGCGATTGAAACTGCTCTGGGAGCAAGTCTTCAGAATATAGTAGTTGAGAGCGAGGATACCGCAAAGGCGGCTATATCTGCTCTTAAATCGGCTAATGCAGGCCGTGCAACCTTCTATCCTATCAGTGCTATCAAGCCCTCAAGCGAGACCGATGAGATCCGCGAGGCAGCAAAATTTGAGGGATACGTAAGCCGTGCCGACAGACTTGTAAAGTCTGAAACGGAATATCGCTCGGTAATCGAGTGGCTTCTTCTTCGTACGGTTGTATTTGATAATATTGACAATGCGGCAAGGGCTGCAAAGCAGCTTCGTTACAGAGTTAAGATCGTTACTCTTGACGGTCAGGTAATCAATGCGGGCGGTGCATTTACAGGTGGTAGTGCAAAGCGTGACAGTGGTATTCTTTCAAGACTCAATACCATATCCGAGCTTCGTGAGGAAGCAAAGAGCCTTGAATCTAAGATCGCAGGTGCCGAGAAGTCTGTTTCCGAGATCGACGCAAGGCTTCAGGATGCACGCGATTCGCTTCGCGATGCAGAGCAGGATAAGGAGCTGCTTTTGACCCTTTCCCGTTCTCAGTTTGCAGCACTTGATAACGCAAACGCTAAGTTTAACGCAAATAACGACATTATAGAAAAGCTTCGTGCCGACTATGAAAGCATAATCGGTCAGCAGTCTAAGGAGGGCGAGGAGCTTCTCAGCCTTGAGGCTGAATATGAGGCAAATCTTGAAAGAATTGCGGCTCTTAAGGAATTCAGATCAAAGAGAAGTGCAGAGATGGGCGTTCTCGACGAGAAGAAGGACGAATGCAACCAGCACGTTGGTGAGCTTAGCATCAAGGCTGCTGAGATCATGGGTGCAATTCTCAGTGCGGATGAGATGATAGCATCTCTTGAAGCACGAATTAACGAGCTTGAATCCGAAAAGGAGAACCAGAACGCACGAATCAGCGAGCTTAACGCACAGCGACAGGGTATCGGTGCACTTCGATCTGAAAATGCCGAAGAATGTAAAAAGCTTGAAATTGAGCTGGAAAATTTAAGGCAGAAACGAATTGAGGTTGAAAGCGGCAACGACGAGTTTGAGCGTGAGATCAATAATATCCGCCAGCGACTTAAGGAGCACAACTCCAGCCGCCAGGTGAACTACGAGTCCTTCCTCAGAAATGAGAACAGACTTAACAGCCTTATTGAAAAGCAGGATAAGCTGGGCTCTCAGCTCTGGGATGATTACGAGATCACCTACGAGGATGCAGTTGGCTTTGATTATCCTCCCGTAACCGCGGAAAATCGCGAGGAGGTTGCTCAGATTCAGGTTTCCTGCAGAAACAGACTTCGTGCTCTCGGTGGCTATAACCCCGGTGCGATAGAGGAATATGCAGAGGTTAAGACAAGATACGACGCTCTCAGCAGTCAGTACAACGATCTTACCGCTTCCTCCGGAGAGCTTCTTGACATCATCAGCAGACTTGAGGGCGAAATGCGTACAAGCTTTATCGACGCCTTTGAGGCTATTAATAAGAACTTCGGCATCACCTTTAGGGAGCTGTTCGGTGGAGGTAACGCAGAGCTTTCGCTTACCGATCCTGAGGATGTGCTTACCTCGGGCATCGAGATCAAGGCGGCTCCTCCCGGAAAGATCATTAAGAATCTTTCGCTTCTTTCGGGCGGTGAGCAGTCCTTCGTTGCGATTGCACTGCTGTTCGCTATACTTAAGGTTAATCCTACGCCCTTCTGTATTCTGGACGAGATCGAGGCTGCTCTCGACGAGGTAAACGTTTACAGATTCGGCGATTATATTAAGAAATTCGACGACGGAACACAGTTTATTCTTATTACTCACCGTCGTGGAACTATGGAAATAGGCGACAGGCTCTATGGTATTACCATGCCTCAGAGAGGTATTTCTCAGGCGATCGAGCTTAACGTCAATGAAATTGAAGGAAGAGAGAAGGAGCTTTTAGATGGGGTTCTTTGAGAAACTAAAGCAGGGTCTGTTTAAGACCAAGGCTGCTATTATGGACAAGGTTGATGCTCTCTTCAAGAGCTTCGTTAAGGTTGACGAGGACCTTTTCGACGAGCTGGAGGAGCTT
>JAZSEC010000050.1:0-2835 GCA_045531485.1 Eubacteriales bacterium
CCTGCATAAAGCTTAGAAAGCTTTTCATAGCACTCCTTGGGATCCATCCAATTATTAATATTACCCGCATCCTCCTTCTTGGTGGTGCAGATAAAGGTTCTGTCCTCCACTCTTGCAACGTCGTTTATAGCAGTTCTATGAAGATAGCATCCGGGAAGAAGCTCCTGATTAAGCTTGAACATCTCACCTGTTCTGCACGCCTCTTCACGAAGCTGCTCTGCCTGCTCCTCACTACCGTCAATAAGAACGATATTGTCAGGCTTAACAAGGTCAACCATCTCGGAAATCCACTGATTAACGAAGCTGTTCTTTATAGCATTAGTGTTCATCTATATTCTCTCCTTATTTAATTATCAATATCAATATACAGGAAAATCGATCAATTTTCACCAAATACATTATATCATAAACAAAAGCAAATTTTCAAGCAATTTTACAAATATTTTCTTATTTATTCACTCTTTGGTCTTTTTTTCCTATTTTCTTATTTTTTTGATAATTTCTCGGTTTGTCGAATTTTGTTATTTACCGTTCATTTATACGGCTTCGACCTTCGTTTTTGGTAATTTTTACCAATTTTAAAGAATAATCTCTTCTTTATTTTTTCGCACTTTTACACCTTGATTTTCTATGTATTATATGATAAAATTAAATTGTTCGTGAAATTACCATTTTTTACCAATTTATCATCAAAATAAGGAGAAATAAACATGGAAAACTCAGCTAAAATACTACTTTGCGACGAAAACTCCGAGGAAAGAAGACGGATTATCGATTTCCTTACAAAAGCAGGCTTTCATCATATTGACGAGGCTCCCGACGGAGAGGCTGCTATAAATAAGCTTATTGGAGGAACCTACGATCTGGCTATTGTCGATCTCTGGATCTCCCTGATTGATGGAATCGGCATCATAAGAAACATAAACAAAAGCACCCTGAAGAACAAGCCTTCCTTTATATTAATGTCCCCTATCAATAAGCAAAACGTTCTCATGGAAGCATCCGAGGCGGGTGCTGATATATGCATTCTAAAGCCCTTCGACCTATCTTCCCTTGCGGCTCATATAGATTCGCTTCTCCGCATACGCTCAAAGAACGATTTTAAGTCAACCCATTCAACCTCGGCAGATATGGAATCTCAGGTAACTAAGATCATTCACCAGATAGGCGTACCGGCTCATATTAAGGGATATCAGTATCTCAGAACCGCGATACTTATGACCATCGAGGACAGCGACGTTATCAACTCTGTTACAAAGGTTCTCTATCCTACCGTTGCGAAAAAATACCAGACAACCACCTCAAGAGTTGAGCGTGCGATCCGTCATGCAATTGAGGTTGCATGGGACAGAGGGGATATTGATACGCTTAACTCCTACTTTGGATATACGATCCAGAACAGTCGCGGTAAGCCCACAAATTCCGAATTTATCGCGATGATAGCCGATAACCTTCGACTAAAATACAAATGTATGGCCATCTGAGGCAAAAAATAAAAAGGACGAGCCAAAGTTCGTCCTTTTTATATAAATAAATTTAAAAATATCTTCTGCCTTCCATGGCACGGTAAAGAGTAACCTCATCGGCATACTCAATATCACCGCCAACAGGAATGCCGTATGCAAGCCTGGATACACTGATACCGTAAGGCTCAAGCACTCTTGCAAGATAGGCGGCAGTGGTGTCACCGTGAGGCGTAGGATTAGTTGCAATAATAATCTCTCCCACCTCGCCTGATTCTACCCTGGCAATAAGCTCGTTAATGGTAAGATCATCGGGAGTAACGTTATCAATAGGAGAAAGAACACCGCCGAGCACATGATATACACCACGGTATCCGCGTACCTTTTCCATTACCATAACGTCCTTGGGCTGCTCAACAACGCAGATGATCGAATGATCTCTCGACTCATTTCTGCAAATCTCGCACTCCTCTGGGGATGAGGAAAGTCCGAAGCATACGGGACATCTGTGAACGTCACGCTTGATACCGTTTATAGCATCGGCAAAGCCCGCAGCCTCCTCCTCGCTAAGATTAAGTACAGCAAAGGCATATCGAGCGGCAGTCTTACTTCCAACTCCGGGAAGTCGTCTGAACTCCTCAACAAGCCTTTGAATAGGAGCAATATACTCAGCCATAGCTTAGAACATACCTGCAGGAAGATTCATCGATCCGGTGATCTTCTGCATCTCCTCGGCAGAAATCGCCTCAACCTTTTTAATAGCTTCGTTCACTGCTGCAACGATAAGATCCTCAAGGGTCTCTGCGTCATCAGGATCAATAACCTCAGGATCAATCTTAACAGAAAGGATCTCCTTCTTGCCATTGATCTTAACGTTGATTACGCCACCGCCTGCAGCGACATCGTATTCGCGTTCCTCAAGCTCAGCCTGCTTTTCAGCCATTTCCTCCTGCATTCTCTGTGCCTGCTTAAGCATGGACTGCATATTGGAAGGGCCACCACCCATTCCCTGGGGTACTCTAACCTTCATTGTATATTTCCTCCAAAACTATTTTTTATCCGAATAAGTCCTCAATGCCAGAGGACGAATTTGTGTTTTTTTCCTCGTTGCTTTCAATAACAAGGGTGATTCCGTCAGCAGCTGTACCTTCCTGCTCGGCAATTACTCCTCTGATGATAGCCATATCAGTATCATTGGATCTGAGCTTGTTGGCAAAGAAGCTGCTCATCTTAACTATAAACTTACCGCACCCGTCGGTATAAGTCGATGCTCCCGCAAAGCCTGCGGAGAGTGAATGCTTAAGCTCGGACACCTTTTTAAGAACCTTGCCCCAATCACCGTAAAGCGAAAGAGAAGCTGCCTTTTTCTCGG
>JAZSEC010000016.1:0-40048 GCA_045531485.1 Eubacteriales bacterium
TCTAAGGCGACCACCGACTTTGAGTTCCTCTTCCCCTTCGGCTGGGGCGAGCTTTGGGGCATAGCTGACAGAACCGACTATGACCTTACTCAGCATGGCGAGCACTCCGGCAAGGATCTTACCTTCTTCGATCAGGAAACAGGCGAGCATTACGTTCCCTACGTTGTCGAGCCCTCTCTCGGTGCTGACAGAGTAGCACTTGCTTTCCTTGTTGACGCATACGACGAGGAGGAGATCGCTGCGGGCGACGTTCGTACCGTTCTTCATCTTCATCCCGCACTTGCACCCGTTAAGTGTGCGGTTCTTCCTCTCTCCAAGAAGCTTTCTGAGAAGGCTCTTGAGCTTTACGACGAGCTTGCGAAGGAGTTCAACGTTGAGTTTGACGAAACCGGCTCTATCGGTAAGAGATATCGTCGTCAGGACGAGATCGGTACTCCCTTCTGCATCACCTACGACTTCGATACCGAGAACGACTCCTGCGTAACCGTTCGTGACAGAGATTCTATGGAGCAGGTAAGAATTCCCGTTGCCGAGGTTAAGGCGTATATTGCCGAGAAAATCAAGTTCTAATTGAATAATATAGGGGAGGGGATCACCCTCCCTTATGATTGCTTTTGTTCCTTATATTATATACAAGGAGTCATATTATGGAAAAAATCAACAAGATCGCTTCCTTTACCGTTGATCACGATCTGCTCACCGAGGGCATCTACGTGTCGCGTATTGACGGCGATATAACCACCTACGATCTTCGCACACGCATTCCCAACGGCGGCGACTATATGGATAACCTTACCATGCACTCGGTGGAGCACATGTTTGCCACATACGTTCGTGCAAGTGAGATCGCCGACCGTGTAATCTACTTTGGCCCTATGGGATGTCAGACCGGCTTTTATCTTCTCTTAAGAGATGCCGACAACGATCAGACCCTCGCTGTTGTAAAGGACGTGCTTCGCAGGATCGTGGATCACGACGGTGAGATGTTCGGTGCGGTAAGACGCGAGTGCGGAAATTATCGTAACCTGGATCTCTCGGCTGCAAAGCGTGAGTGCGAAAGATACCTCGCCGTTCTTGAGAGCAAGGAAAACGACTTTTTATACAGAGGCGAAAAGATATGAAAATTGATATAGGAATTATCGGTGCTATGCAGCCTGAGGTGGAGGCAATCATCTCGGCCCTTGCCGACAGAGGCAGCGAAACCGTCAGCGGCATCACCTTCCACACAGGTCTTATCGCGGGCAAGCGGGTTGCCGTTGCTAAATGTGGCATCGGAAAGGTCTTTGCCGCCCTTGCCGCTCAGACTATGATCCTGAAATACTCTCCCGACCTTATAGTGAACACCGGTGTTGGCGGTGCGATAGGCGGCGGACTTAACTGCGGTGACGTGGTTGTGGCCGACCGACTTTGCCAGCACGATATGGACACCTCGGCTATTGGCGACCCAAAGGGTCTGGTGTCGGGAATCAATATGATCTACTTTGATGCCGACCTCCGTGCAAGAGAGCTTTTGCTCAGCGAGGCATCGAGGCTTGGCCTTTCGGTAAAGTCGGGCACCGTGGCAACCGGCGACAGATTTATTGCCGACCCCGTGGATAAGAGGCGTATCGCCACCGACTTTTCGGCAAGCGTCTGTGAGATGGAGGGCTGTGCGATCGCCCAGATCGCCTATGTGAACGGTACACCCTTTGCGGTGGTCCGTGCTATCTCCGACTCTGCCGACGGCGAGGCAACAATGGATTATCCCACCTTCCTTTCTATTGCAGCCGCAAATTCAACCAAGCTGACCCTCGCCCTTGTGGAAAAATGGTGATAAAAAAAGAGTCCGATCCTCTCGGGCTCTTTTTTGCTTGATAACAGGCAAAACCTACGTAAAAACTATAACAAAACAAACATTCATCATCAAAAACATTGCCAAAAGCAGTAGTTTTCTCTATAAATCCTTTAATCCCTCAGACTTTTCTTGGGGTTTAAGAAAACGACTCCGTCAGTGCAGATGATCTCCCTTGCAGGAATGTCCTTGTACCGGGTGTGCTATAGTCTGACTAGGCTCCACTTCTCCACCGTGCCTTCGAAAATATAAAGAAAAGGTAAGAACAGCCCTCGAAGGCATAGCTGTTGATCCGAACTACAGACACGGGAATAGCGACCGACGTGATAAAGCTATCACGAAAGGCGGCATAGCCAATGGTCGATTCGGGACACCGTAGTATTTATCTGCAATCATTATTTCTCTGTCGGTGCATTCGCCAAGACTCTTGATCATATAGGTGTTGTCATGGGTCATAAGAGTATAGGACGTGGAATGCCGTCCCGAATGCACGATCCAGGTTGCGATCACCCTGCCGTAAATAATACACTCGCTATACATACTGCCGTCTGAGGTATGAGTTGTCTCTACGTCGATTATATAGTCGCCTTTGATACATCCATAGGGAGCGATCTGCGTCTGCTCGGTAACCGTTGTCTTACAGTTGATGTACCTGCTTCCTTCGGTCAGACCGGGGGTGTTGCAGGTTGGCGTTACCGCCTCGACGGTAACTATTTTCCCCGGGTCACTATTACTGCAATCGGTGGAGCTGTCAACCTCTCCCGAAGAGTCCCTGCAGGAGAAAAGGGAAAATATAAATAGTATCAATATTAAAATGTAAAGTGCTTTTTCCATTAAAAACATCCGATCTTTTTTTCTACAATATATTATATATATTAGTAAAAGGAATAGGAACCTCCTTGTTTTTTGCAAGGATCAGGTAAAACTCTCGTATAGAAATTATCGATTTTTTGATCAAAAACTTGATGCCCCAAAAGACCAAGGCGATATGCTATTTATCAGAATTTTGAGAATGATTTTTTGAAATGGGGCAGAGGGGGAGCTTAGAAAATTGGCGTTGAAAAAAAGGTTAAATACACCGTATTTTAAAGCGGTAAAAGGCCAATGAAAAATAAAAATATCCACCCTGAAAAATAACGAAAAAATCCACCACAAGACTATAGGTTTTTGGGCGAAAAGGGAAGGGAAAATGAGCGACCTTTTTGCTAAAATTTTCGGGCCTTGAAAAGCACTTTATCAGAACGAAAAACGGCAAAAATTTTATTGATGTAGCCAACGCTTTTTCGTCGATCCACCTTCGGTTTTTATCTTGGGAAGGGAGTGCAAAACGGCCATTTGTAACCCCGCTTAGCGTGAAAAGACGTAAAAACGCCCTAACTTAAGTTTACAAAGGCCGAAAAATGACTTTTTTCAGAAAAATCGAGAAAAATTCGAAAAAATTCGATAAAATTTCGAATAAAATCGGAAAATTTTCAAAAAAATCGAAAAATTTTCGGATAAATTCAAATTGTTTTTTAAAAAAACGAGTTTTTCGAAGCCGAAAAACAACTTTTTCCCGAAAATTTTGCGATTTTCAAAACTCTGAAATGACCCGAAAACAGACTAAAATAGCCTCGGATGCCCCTCCTTGACTCACCTTAATACCGAAGGCTGTGTCGGTTTGTTTTTTCTCCCGGACCGCTTTGATTTTTCACCTATCTCGGAAGGAGTTTTTTTGTTGCTTTGGTCCTTCTTTTTTCTCCTTTTCTGAAGGTCTTTTCACCGCCTGAAACGCCTTGCTTTCGGCCTGATTTTTCACTCTTTTTTCTCCGCTTTTTAAGGGGAGATTTTTTATTTTTCAGATGTATTTTTTGTCTATTTATGGTGTGCCTTTTTCCTGCCTTTTTGTGCTTTAATTTTTATGTTTTTTCGCTTTCCTTGGTTGGTTTTTTCCTTTACTGCACCGTCCTATGATCACTGCTTTCATCGTCTTTCCTTGTTCTCTCTTTTCTCAGTATTTTACATCAAATTTTCGATATTTTTCTTTTTTAGCGTTTTGTGCCTTTGGGTAAAAAAACATTTATTTTTTATTATTTCTTGACAGGATAATTTATTATGTGCTACAATAAGATATGTGGTAACACAAATTCATTTTCAGAGGTACATTATGATTACTAAAATTTTTAAGCAGGCTTTTGCCGTTGTGCTGAAGAAGCCCTTTAAGCTTTGGGGTATTATCCTTCTTGGCGGTCTTCTTTGCTCGCTTTCCTTCGGCCTTCTTGTCGGTGTTCCCGGTATCGCTCTTGCCATCTCCCTGGCTATCAGCACCTCCATCACCATGATCTTCCTTCGTGGCTATAGAGGTGAGGAGATCCGTGTTCTTGATCTCTTCGAGTGCCTTAAGGACTGGAAGACCATTAAGCGTGTTGTTGGCGGTATGGCTTGGATGGCTCTTTGGATCTTCCTTTGGGGACTTATTCCCGTTGTTGGCCCTATCTTCGCTGTCATTAAGTCTTATTCCTGGCGTCTTACTCCTTACATTCTCGTTCTTGAGGATGAGGTTAAGATCACCGACGCTATCAAGGTTTCCGAAAGACGCACCTACGGCTATCGCGGTAAGATGTTCGGTGCAGAGATCCTCGCTTACGTTGTATTCTGGCTTGCGTCCTTCGTTATAGGCTTCGTATTCGGTTTTATCGGCGGTCTTGTTCCCGATATCGCTATATTCTGCACGTTTATTACCGCTATCGTCACCCTCTTTATTTCTTCTCTTCTTCCTCTCTTCATGGGCCTTGTTCAGTCCGCCTTCTACGAGGAGATCATGAACGTTCAGAACGCACAGAACAGCTACTACCAGGGTGGTTATAACAACGGTTATGCACAGCCCGGCTTCAACGGTGGATACGCACAGCCCGGCAGCTACGATCCTTATGCACGGACCCAGCAGGCGAACAGCTACGATCCTTATGCACAGACTCAGCAGGCGAACAGCTACGATCCTTACGCACAGACCCAGCAGGCGAACAGCTACGATCCTTACGCTCAGGGCAATCGTGACCAGGGCGGCGAACAGTAATTCGCCAATTAATCAAATAACAAAGGCTCCCGACCAAAACGGTCGGGAGCTTTCTTTTCGTTTTCAGCCTTCTCTACCGGAAAAGGTAGGGCGGATAAGGTGCTTTGGGTTAACCCTGCCAGAACTCGTCAAGCTCGGCACGAAGGGTTTTTGAGTCGCCAATGAACCTTACTCCTTCCCAAAGCTTCGGCAGACTTTTCCTATATATCGGGTCGTCGAATCTGTCGTCTATCAGCACGATAACGCCACGGTCGCTCTCGCGACGGATAACTCGTCCTGCCGCCTGGAAAACTCGGTTCATTCCGGGATAAATATAGGCGTACTGCTTACCCTCCTCGTACTTTTCCTCATAGTAGGCGGCAATAGCCTCTCGCTCGTAGGAAAGGGCAGGCATACCAATGCCCACGATAACCGCACCGATAAGCTCCTCGCCAGCCAGGTCAACGCCCTCGGAGTAGATTCCGCCCATAACGCAGAAGGCTATGAGATAATTTCCATCCGCCCGCTTAAATTCCTCAAGGAAGGCGGCCTTCTCCTTCGCACTCATGTCAGAGCGTTGACAGATAACCTTGATCTTGGGATACTTGGCACTGAACAGCTTGCACAGAGCCTCCGAGTAGGCAAAGGACGGGCAGAACACCATATAATTGCCTCTCCTGGCAGATACGGTGGCAGCCACCGCACGGCATACTGCATTAAGCGTGTCCTCCCTCTCGGAGAATCTGGTGCTTATTCTGTCCATAATGCATACCGAAAGCTGAGATGGATCGAAGGGAGAATTAACCTCCAGCAGACCGTCCGTTCTCTCGCCGCCAAGCACCGATCGGTAGTAGGGCAGGGGGGATAGTGTTGCAGAGAACAGCACTGCTCCGTGTCCCTTATTAAGTCCCGAACGGATCACAGGGCCGGTGTCAAGACAGTATATTTTTACTCTAATATCGCCGTCCTCGTAGAAGACAAACAGCTTGTATGCCGAATCAAATCTCGCCATTGCGTCGGCAAATTTCTTATGCTTATAATAGAAGGAACGAAGGTAGCTCAGCCTCTCGTCGCTCTCCTCGTCGGTTGCACGCTGGTTAATGAAGATCTCCTCCTCCACCACTCGCATCAGCTCGTCGAACAGCGTAAACATTCTTGAGGGAATCTCGGACAGTGCTACGGCACCTATCATTCTGCCGTCCTTGTCAAGACGCATCTCGTCCTTAAGATATGGAATAAGGGTGTCGGATAACACCGTGCTTGCAGTAGAGCAGATCCTTCTGGTCGCCGAAAGACTGCCGAGCAGCGGCTCCTCCGCAGGAGCGAAAAGACCCGAGAGGGTAATCTCCGCAGAGTACATTTCTCTCGCCCTCTCGCTGAGGTTGTGTGCCTCGTCTATAAGGAATGCGTATTTTCCCGCCTTTGTAAAGAATCTCTTGATATAAACCACCGGGTCGAACAGGTAGTTAAAGTCGCATATCACCACGTCGCAAAGCTCCGAGTAGGTAAGCGAAAGCTCGTAGGGACAGACGCCGTATTGGTCGGCCATCGCCCGTATCTCCTCCTTGCAAACCACGGTCTTTTCACTCGCCCAGAGTGCCAGTGCCGCCTCGGCTATTTTATTGCAGGCAGATCTCTTGCACAGCTTCCTCGACTTTTTGCAAAGACCACGCTCTGCACACGCCTTTTCCTTGGCGGTAAGTATGACGGCACGGATAATTCCACCCGACCGAGCCATAAGCTCAAGGCAATCCTTAGCCGCCTCGGCAGTCGTGCCCTTAGGAGTCAGATAAAACACCTTGTCCACACGCTGATCACCAAGAGCACGTAGGGCAGGATAAAGGGCAGAAACCGTCTTTCCCGTTCCCGTGGGAGCGGTAGCATACAGACATCCTCCACGCGATAGGGTACGGTACGCACCGTGAACAAACTCGCTCTGTCCCTCGCGGACGTTCTCGTAGGGGAATTTAAGCCTCTTCATAGAGGGCAGTCTTTCGGTGACACGCTGGATCTCAGGCTTTGCAAAGATCCTCACCGCCGTAAGACATCTGTTGAAGAAGCTCTCCAGCTTCCTTTTGCTGACCACCTCGGTCTTTTCAGCCATCTCACCGGTGGCCTCGCCAAGATAGATAAATCGGATGCTGACCGGATCAAATCCACGCTCTCTTGCCAGCATATATGCGGCAACGTAGCCCTCGCCTCGAATCTCGGCGATCTCGCTCTTTTTCGGGTGCTTGGGACTGGATTCTACCGTCCTGGCAACAGTTATCTCGCTGCCGAAAACAGACTCCACCCGTGCCGATAATTCAAAGCTGTATTCTCCGTCGATAAATCGGTAGCAAAGCCGACCGTCGCCAACCTCGCCCATTATATCGCGTATCCTTGTCATAGAGATAGGGCTTACGCTGGGCTCGTCCTCATCGTAGGAGGCAGAGGTGGATATGCCACGCCTTGCAATGCTTACGAATTCGCTAAGGCCTATTCTGATTATACCGGCGTCGCTGTCATATTTCATATTGCTGCCTCCCTTCATTTTACTGAAAATATTTTATCATATATTAGTAGTAAAGTCAAGACGCAAAGGCCTAAAACAGACAAACGGCAGACGCCAAGTGACGTCTGCCGCCTTTAAACAAAGCCGCGGTTATTTAAGCTCGGGAAGTCCCGCCAGGCTGGTAAGCAGTGACAGTATAGCGGCAGTAAGTGAAGCAGAGCCAACCGCTATCCAGTTTACCTCGCCAAGCATCGCCGCCGTTCCGACAGTGGCGACAGCCGTTTGAGCAAAGGTCCTTACCGCACGTATACCCGCCGCATAAAGCCATTCCTTAAAATCCTTCATAAATCCTCCTATAATCCGATTTTTGCCAGAATAAAGCCTACGACCGCCGCCGCCAGGAGTGTCAGCATCTGAGTCACCAGCATCTCCCATCTCTGTGCGGGCTTTCCTGCCAGTGATTTTACGTCGCTCTTGATCTCCTTAACGTCGGCCTCAACCTGTCTTTCACGGACTGCCAGCACCTTTACCGTGCCTACCAGCTCGTCCAGATTGTCCTGCCTTTTTTCCACCTCGCAGAGGCGGTGAGAATTTGCCTTTGCTCTTTCCTCCACCTCTGTAAGCCTTCTCTCGTGATCAAGATCCATATTTTCCTCCTCAGGCCCAGCCGTCGGTTATCTCGTAAAAGGAATTGATAGCGGCATAGCCACCGCTTCCCATTTTACCTATGAGATCCTCATAGATGGATCTGTAATGCTTTGCCTTTTCCACCTCGTTGCCAAGCCACAGATATGAGGCGACAAGCAGGGGAAAGACCGATTCATATTCCTTCGGCAGATCTATACCCTCCTCGGCCTCGCCGATACACATTTCGGGCAGACGGCGATAGGTAATAACTATCTCACCCGCATAGGTGGAGTCGATCTCTATCTTGCCGTCTATCAGTCTGCAATTCTTCAAGGGAACGCCGAAGGTGTCGGTTGCGGGAGATGTAAAGGACATAAAGTCACCGTACAGCCTTCGAAGATCAAAGCTGGTGGTATGGCCACCGTCGGGCACGTCCTCCGCATCGCCCGAATAGACTCGGTCATAGATGGAAAGGTCGAAAATGCTGAAGGCGTAGCTGCTCCAGAAGGAGAGGGTGCTGCCCGGGTAGATAACACCCTTGAACAGCTTTGCCTCCTGACCGGTTTCCACGTTGAATAGATCCATCTGTTCTCCGTGTTTTACAAGGAAATTACAGGTTCCGTGGATCCTTACGCTATAGGACGAGCCCTCTGCGGTGTATTCTATTCGCTGACCGGGCGTCACGTTGATCTCCTTGCAGTAGAGCAGGGGAGTAAGTCCGCCGGCTGCAAATCTTACCGTTCTGTATACAGGCCTGGTGGTGTAAAGCTCGGTTAAGGCCAGATTCACCGAGTTGACCAGTATGCTGTCGGGAAACAGTGTGTCGTTAAAGCCCAGCAGGGTCGCGGCGGAGGTTAATTCTGAAAAGGTCATTTTTCACCGCCCCCTTCTTGAATTAATCCTCGAGATTGCTTGCCTTGTCGACCGCTGTCTCGGCATCTACGGCAAGGGCGATGTGCTTATAGGAGCCAAAGCCGACACCAAAGCGGCATCTGCCGTTCCATACGTAGTTACCGGTGTGATGATCGATCCAGTTGCTTACGGTAAGGGGAATACGGTTGTAGAACATATTACCGCAGAGGTTCTTGTTAGCCTCGCTGGACATAACCATGAAACGCATATCCTCAGGCTGCCAGGAGGGAAGCACGATCACGTTCCAGTTGCCGTAGTGAAGGTTGATGTCGTTGTAGCCGCCACCGAGAGAGCCATAGCTGCCGCATACCTTTCTTACGATGGACTCAAGCTTGGGGTTGTTGCTGGGGATAATGATGGTGTCGGCGGTATAGCCGAGAGGCTCGCCGCGATCGTCAAGCATATTACGGATCTTGCCTGCAAGGGTGTAAAGCGACTCCTCGAACACGTCGGTGGAGTATTCTCTTGCAGTGCCGGTGCCCTTGCCGAAGATATCGCCCCAGAAGTAGTTGGACTGGTTGCCCATCTGGGTAAGGCTGCTGCCCCAGGTGTGATTACTGTTGAAGAGAGGCAGACCGTCGGGTGCGGTAAGGTCAACGGTAGCACCTGCGTACTTTACGGTGTATCCGGTAGCGTTGGAGAGTGCATTCTCGCAGATCTTGTTGATGGTCTTGTAGTACGCACGGACAAAGTTCTCGGCTCTGTGCTTTGCATCGGCTGCAACACCGAAGTTTGCATCCTCCATCATCTCTGCGGTGATGACGAATTCCTTGGTGAACTGGATATGCTCGATGAACTTCTGATTTACGTCAACGACGGTATCCTGCACAGCCTCGCCGCCCTCTGCGGTGTACTGGAAGCTGTCAAACTCGTTGCCGTTGATAATGGTTTCGCCGAAGCGATTGCTCTTCTCCACGTTGAAGAGTGCGTCGCAAACGCCGCCCTTCTTGGTAAGCAGGTCGCTCTCGTTCTGAATAATCATCTTAATGGGAGTGTCAATTCTGCCTATGGCGGCGTCATTGTATCCCGAATCCTTTGAATAAATAATCATAATGTATCCTTCTTTCTTGTTTAGTTATTTTTTGTTACTTTTTTATAAAGTCTTTGGATCTGTACGTCATCCATATTGGAAAACAGATCACGCAGCTCTCTCATCTGCTGCTTTGTAAGAGCACCCATAGGGGCCCTTGCCGCCTTGGGTACGCTGGAGATAAGGTGGTTCCGATTTTCCTTCGGTGGCTCTGCCGCATCGGTTTTTACTGCCTCGGCGGGCTCTGTCTTTACCTTGGCGGCTGTATTTACCGACTCGGCGAGTGTGCTTTCCTCGGCAGGCTCTACCGATTCGTCCATCTCATCGGCTATCTCACCCTCGACGGACTCATCCGATTGCCATACCTCATCCACGTAGCTCTCATCCATCATATCATCTACCTCTCTTTGTTCTGAAGTCGACTGTGGATACGAGCTTTTTGCCCTTAGGCTGATCAGCCTTTTTAATGGGTGCAGTAACCCCTTTAGTGCTGAGATCTGCGTATACGCTTTTTTCATTTTTCTTCATTATTGATTCCTTTCTGTGAGTTGGTTTGTTTCTCGGTATCTGATGCACCGACTGCGTCCTCTGATCCGTTGGTTATCATATCCTGGAAGTACTCCACGTTTTCTCTTGCGTAGGGGAAGTGTGCCTTGTCCTGCAGCTGCCAGTAACGCATGAGGGTAGAGGGACTGCTCTTGTCACCCAGAGTACCACGCTCAAGGTTAAGCAGATTAATCTCCCAGAGGGTTTCGCTCTGATATCTGTCGTCTGCGTTGGCATCCACGGTGAAGAGATAGGAGTCGTCGTAGTAGTAATTGCCCAGCTTGTCGCTCTCGATAAAGTCATAGCGGTTAAACTCGGTGAAGTGCATTCTGCCGAAGGTATCACGGTAGGCAAATCTTCTCGGCTCGTCGGCGAATGCCAGATAATGCTGGAAGATAAGCTGATATATTCTGCAATAGGCGAGATGCTTCATACGCTTCTTGCTCTCAAGACGGCTGGACGCACGCGAGATCTTAAGCTGTCTTGCATAGCCGGACTCGGAGCTAAGGCTGTCGGTGCCCTGAAGTGCATCAGAAATACCCAGCACACGCTTTGCCTGGTCGTAAAGACGGTCTGCCTCCTCTATATCCTGGGATATATCGGGGGTGGTGTCTATGGTTCCATAGCTGGACATGCTCTCGCCGGGACGGGTCTTGATAAGCTGGCCGAACACGCTGTTGTTCAGCGTAATTGCCGTTCCCTCAGGCATTACGGGTGTAACACCTGCACGCAGCAGCTTCTGCAGGATCCTGGTTTCCACCTTGTTGATTGCCTGCTGCTGTGGGCGTATCCTCTCACAGTCCGAGCCGCCGTACAGCGTCATATCGCCAATGGTGTTCTTTCTTATAACGATAGGAAAGCTTGAGGGAATGTAGTAGGGTATCTCTACCGTTCTGCCGTCGGGCAGAATAACGCTTTCCTTTTCCACGTCCATATAGACCCGGTCGGGCAGGGCACAGTCACAGTATTCGATAGGTCGGCCGCATTCCTTGCAGACGGCGGTCTTTCGCTTATAGTAGTTAGGCACGTCGGACAGGGCGAGATCACCCGAAAAGACGAATTTGCCAACCCTACCCTCCGCGTCCTTATAGAAGGTAACTATCACCGCCACCGCATCGCCCATGGGATCGTCGGTATCGGCAAGGAATTCGCATTCTGCAAGGTTAAGCTCCTCCTCGCTGACGCCGTACTTGGTCATAAGCTCGCCTCTGGTGGTTGTAAAATGCAGGAAGCAATAGTCCATATCCTCTATGGAATCTATAGAGGGCTGGGGAATGAAATCCATGGGAGAAAGCAGATGTACCCTTACTCCGCCCTCACCTGCATTGTCGCTCTGAGTGCTGTCCCACTCAACGTAGAATACGCTGCCGCCGTATACGTAGGTGTATCTTTCGTCACGGTCGTTCAGCTCCTCGAAGGGAAGCCTGGAGCGTAGGGCAGAGGACAGTCGCTCTATTGCTCTGGCGTTTTGCTCTCTCTCGGTGCTATAGCAGCTGGTATCCACCTTGGGCAGGGGAATATCGGCGTTGATCTCGCTTTCGATAAGCTCGTAGGTGATGTTTCTCACCACGCCTGCCCGCTCGGTAGAGCCGTCTATCTCATCACTGCCAAGGTATTGATCCATATTACGGGTAAGCCTTTCGTATACCCCCTCGGCAGAGACCAGAGCAGCGTTGTACAGCTCCTTGAATTTCGAGAGATTTTCCTTGGTTTGTTTGGTTAATTCTTTCAATTTGGTTCTCCGTATTTAGTTTTTAGATATTTTCGTCCCGAGTCGTCGGCAGACAGATAGTCCTCCCACATATCAGCGGTCCACCTGCATCGCACCTCTCCCTTCTCCTCTGCGGGACGGGCATAGAAGATAGCAAATCCGCGTAGGGCGTCGGGGGCGTGAGTTATCTCGTGGGGCTCGGTGGAGCAGTCGGTGGGCCTTAGTCTGTCCACGGTCAGTGCGGGCAGGCATTTTATTATCTCCTGGCAGGTGGAGAAGAAGCGTATCCTCTGTCCTCCCTCACCCGTAAGCAGCAGCTCCTTTACGGCAAGCCACCCGCACTCTCGGTCGTTTGAGGTTTTGGTAAAGTTAAGGCCGAACTCCGAAAACAGCACTGCCTTGCTCTTGCCTGTTTCCTGGCTTCTGCTCCATAGATCGGGCGGAGCCAGCGTGGCGTATATGTCCTCTCCCGCGGGCGTTCTGTCGCAGATTTCCCTCGCGGCCTGGCTGATTGTAAGGTTTGATTTACAAAATTCCCGATAAACGTAGGAAATTCCGTCGGGAGAGGTGGCTATCCACAGACAGGCAAGGCGGTCAAGACCGTAGTCAATAGTTCTGTATTTTCTCCAGCCCCTCGGTATCTCGAAGGGAGCGATAACGTGTACTTTCGGATTAAACTCGGTGAAATACTGTCCCTCGAAAATGTTCCAGTCACCGTATAACAGAGCCTTCTTCTCCCTTTCGGGCAGTGCCAGAAGACGCCTTCTGTAGCTTGGATCACCCTCCATCAGAAATTGGTTATCGTCAAGCAGGGATGGGATAAACACCCTCTCCATGCCGTCCTCTCCCACGAAGCTTTGGCAGGGCGGTGAGGGATCCACGAACCTTGCCTTTACCCATCCGTGACCGATTCCGCCGGGGTTGGTGGAGGATTTTATCTGCTTTGGATAGGGGTTTGCACCTCTGACCCTTGAGATAAGATAAACGTATTGACTCTCGGTAAAGTGGGTCAGCTCGTCAAATCGGATAACGTCGTATTCTGCACTTTGGTATTGGTAGACGTCTGCCTCCGCGGCACAGTAGCCAAAGTCGATAAGCGATCCGTTCTTAAACCGACCGGTGTGATTGGATGAATTGAAGGAGTATAGCTCCCTTGGATAAAGGGCAAGGGTGGTGCGTATTAATGATTTGTCAAGCTCGGCGAAGGTTCGCCTGAGTATCAGCTGCTTCGAGCCGGGATACCTTAAGGCAAACAGCAGGGCATCAACCGCCTGGCCGTAGGATTTTCCGCCGCCTGCCGCACCGCCGAACAGCACCTCCGATTCGGTAGCATCAATAAATGCCTTTTGCTTCCTCGTTACGCTGAGATCGACGGTCATTGCTTCACCTCCAGCCGAAGCACAAGCTCGTTTTCCTCTTTTTCCGTCATCTCATCCTCAAGCGAGATCAGAAATTTCGAGAAGCTGGGATCAAACCGTCGCTGCAGGGCTCCGTCTATGAGATAATCTCTCCTGATTTCCTGACACTCACGGTAGGAAAGGTCAAAGCTCTTGTGCTTTCTGAATCGCTGAAGGTCGCATAGCGTTACGCCAATGCTTGCCGCGAACTTGTCGAAGCTTGGCACACCTGCCTCGCTGTATCCGAGGAAGAAGTGGTACATTCTTCCCGACAGGTCGGGGGTATATTTCGCTTTTTTTCTCATTCATTTCACCTCTTTGCGTTTTGTCAGACGACTTCCGGACGTCCTCTGACTGAGATGATTATACAACATTTTCCCGGTTTTGTAAGTACCCGACCCCTCCAAACTTTCATAGGTACAGACCTAAGAAACGCTGTGTTAATTGCACAAAAAAAGCCCCTTTTTCGAAGGGCTCGAAAAGGGGATGGCTACTAATTGACATCTGTAAACGAAAAAACGCAAAAACTTTCTTGACAGCGAGAAAAACTACAGAAATTTTCTTGACATCGATTTGTGTATATGATACTATAAAAACAAAAAGGAGAAGCAATTATGAAAAAATCCGGATACGTTGCACTTTCAATTTACGGGATCTATATTCTCTACGGTCTTTTTTGGATCGGACTGGGTATTTACAACAACCTTTTTGCTCCGCCCGAGGATTTTCCCTTAATGCACATGGAGCATTACTTCGGTCTTGCGATCCTTTTACCCGGACTTATCTTTTTAGGCATCAAAGCTCTCCATCTTAAAAACCGCCTTGGAATTCTTTCCTTTATCTGTGCTGTTGCAGATGCCTTCGGCGTGTTTATTATCTGGTGGCTCTTCGTTTTGGAAAGCGATACTCTTCCCGAGATGCTGCCCTTCATAATTCTCTCCCTGTTTCCTGCCGTCGCTTGCATCTCGAATTTACTGTCGATGAAGCGTAATTGATTTTGAAAGGGGGAAAGCACTATGAAACGCAGATCCGCTTCACTTGTGGTTTATATTCTCTACACTCTTTTAGGCATCAGCATGTTTCTCTACAACCTTATCGCCGCCGAAAAGCATAATCAGCAGGGTGGCGGCTGGGAGGGCGTTGGCATAGCACTTCTGCTTGTGTTCGGTGTGATCATCGCCGCCGTAGGACTCCTCGGTGTGATAATAAAGCTTATTCACCTCGCTAGCGGCTGGGGCTTCTTCGGCTTCCTGGCAATTCTCCTGGATATCGGCATTATCCTCACCGTTATCAGCGTCGCCCTTCCCGGCGGCAATAATCTCGAGGCGGCAGAGATCACCGATTTCCTTCCGATTATACCATTTATAGCCGCATCACTTACCTCGCTTGTGTCGAACATCCGCTCGCTCAGATAACAAAAAAAGCCTCCCCGTTATGGCGAAATTTCGCCGGGGAGGCCTTTTTAAATGTAGAATCAGCCTTCTCTGCTTGGGAAGGTGGCAGCCGTAGGCTGACGGATGAGGTGATGTGAAATTCCGAACTCAGCCAGCATTTAATCAAGGTGCTTTTCGATCTGATCCACTATCATCTGGCAGGCAACGGCGTTTTCGCCGCCGACGGGAACGATAATGTCGGCATATCTCTTGCTGGGCTCGACGAATGCCTCGTGCATGGGCTTTACAGTCGACAGATACTGACCGATTACCGAATCCAGACTTCTGCCTCTCTCCTTAACGTCGCGGAGAATACGGCGTAGGATTCTTACGTCGGCGTCGGTATCCACGTATATCTTCATATCCAGTCTGGAACGCAGAGCCTCGTTTTCAAGGATAAGAATACCCTCCAGCACGACTACCTTATTTGCCTTTACCTCACGGGTCTCGCCCGATCTTGTATGACGTGAATAGTCGTATGTAGGCGACAGCACGTCACGTCCCGCCTTCAGCTCGTCAATATGATAGATCAGAAGATCGGTATCAAATGCGTGAGGGTGGTCGTAGTTCGTCTTGATACGCTCCTCCATGGGAATACTGTCCTGACACTTGTAGTAGTCGTCGTGACGAAGCACGCTGATTCGGTCGGAGAAGTGAGCTACTATATTTTTAGCCAGAGTGGTCTTTCCGCTGCCGGAGCCACCTGCTATTCCAATTACGAGTACGTTTTCCATTGTTATCCCAAAGCCTGTTGTATTGCTTTACCCTTTAATTCAATTATTCTTAAGATATCAGAGGTTGTCCATGGCGATTATCTTCTTCATCGCCTCGATGCCTACCTTGATAGCACCCGAGGTATCCTCGGTCATAGGCATATCCATGCCCGCCTTCTCTCGCTCCTGATTCCAGATAACGTGGAAGCAGCTTCCGCAGCGAACGTGAAGAGCCGATGCCACAACGAAGAGTGCGGCAGATTCCATCTCGCTTGCCTTAACGCCAAGACGCTTCCAGCTCTCCCACTTCTGAAGCAGCTCGTAGTATACGGGAGATTTTTCGGGAGAGTGCTGACCGTAGAAGGAGTCCTTGCACTGCACAACGCCCGTATGGGTTCGATAGCCAAGCTCCTCGCTGGCAGTCTTAAGGGCCCAGGCAACGTCAAAGTCGGGTACGGCAGGGAACTCGAGGGGAGCATATTCCATAGATGTATGCTCGAAGCGAATCGCACCGGTAGCAACCACCACGTCACCCGGCTGAACGTCAAGGTCAATGCCTCCGCAGGTGCCGATACGGATAAAGGTGTCCGCACCGATAGCCGCAAGCTCCTCCATAGCGATAGAGGCAGAGGGGCCGCCTATACCGGTAGAGCAGACCGAAACCTTCTGGCCTAAAAGGGTACCTGTGTAAATGTTATATTCTCTGTTCATTCCAACGTGATGGGGGTTGTCAAAATGCTTTGCGATCTCCTCACAGCGACCGGGATCACCGGGAAGAAATACGTAGCGACCTACGTCACCCTTGTTGCAACGAATGTGAAACTGTGTTCCTATATCCTGCATATTCTAGTCCTTTTAAATATATTTTTGTTCCGAAATTATAAATTACTCTTGTCAAAGCCGCAGGGCAGAAGCTGGGATAGAGTCATCTCGCTGATATTTTCGTTATTTCCCCAGATAACCAGGAAATCCGATCCGCAGAACTCGCTCATAACCTGTCTGCACACGCCGCAGGGAGGAAAATCCGCCTTGGAGGGCTTACCTGCCTCACCGCCTGCGATCGCAATGGCAATGAAATCTCTTTCGCCCTCGCTTACCGCCTTGAAGAATGCCACTCTCTCCGCACAGATAGTGGGAGTGTAGCTTGCGTTTTCAATATTTGCACCTCTGTATACCTTGCCCGAGGCGGTCAGCAGAGCCGCACCCACCGATATACCCGAATAGGGCGAGTAGGAAGCACCTCTGGCCTCCTCAGCCAGGGCAAGCAGAGCCTTGGAATTTACGTTTTTCATATTATCTCTCCCTTGAGTGAGTCTGCGTTTCCGTCGGCAAACTCAACACCGAGCAGCTCAGATGCGGTGTTACCGATGGTTGCAAAGCCAAGACGTGTACCCAGATTTACGGGATTGATCCTGCTACCGATAATAAATAGCGGAACCTCCTCTCTGGTATGGTCGGTGCTGTTGTCACCGGGATCGCAGCCGTGGTCGGCAGTGATCATAAGCACGTCGTCCTCACCCATTCCCTTGATAAATTCGGGAAGCCAGGTGTCAAAGGCGGTGAGTGCCGCCGCATAGCCGTCGATATCCTGTCTGTGACCGTAAAGCATATCGAAGTCAACCAGGTTAGCAAAGCACAGACCCTCAAAATCGCTTTCCAAAACAGAAAGCAGCGTCTGCATACCCTCGGTATTGTTGTGGGTGGGCAGGCTCTTTTTAATGCCCGCACCCGAGAAGATGTCGTATATTTTTCCGATGGAAATTACGTCAAGACCCGCATTTCCGATAGCGTCCATAGCGGTGGGCTTCGGAGGAGTCAGCGAGTAGTCGTGACGGTTTTCCGTACGCTTGTAGGCACCCTCGCTGCCGATAAAGGGTCTGGCGATAACTCTGCCTACCGCGTGGTCACCCTGAAGAATCTCGCGGGCGATCCTACAGTATTCGTAAAGCTGCTCTACGGGAACGTGATCCTCGTGTGCCGCGATCTGAAATACGCTGTCGGCAGAGGTATAGACGATCAGATCGCCGCTGTCCTCATGTGCCTTTCCGTAATCCCTGATAACGTCGGTGCCTGAGTAGGGCTTGTTGCACAGCACTCCTTTTCCTGTCCTGCGGGAGAACTCGTCAAGCACCTCGGCAGGGAAGCCGTCGGGATAGGTGGGCATAGGCTTTTCGGATACAATGCCCATCATCTCCCAGTGACCCGTGGTGGTGTCCTTACCGCGACTAAGCTCACGGAGTCTGCATACCGCCGCCATAGGCGAATCGGTCTTTTCGATATAGTCAACACCGTCAATGTTGCCAAGACCCAGCTTTATAAGCGTGGGAACCTTGAATTTTTTCGACGCCGAAATTCTTTTCATAGTATTTGCTCCAAGGTCGCCGAAAGCGGCAGCGTCGGGTGCATATCCGATTCCAACCGAGTCAAGCACTATGATAAATACTCTTTTAGCCTTCATTTTCTTGTTCCTTGCCATAAATTCTGCAGTTATCAAAGTCTGATAGCAGTATTAAGTGCGATCTCCATCATCTCGGTGAAGGAATTCTGTCTTGCGTCTGCGTCGAGAGCCTCGCCGGTGATAATATGGTCGGAAACGGTGCAGATAGCAAGAGCACGCTTGCCAAGGTATGCCGCATTCATATAGAGAGCAGCCGCCTCCATCTCAACACCGAGAACGCCGAGCCTTGCCCACTTCATAGTAGCCTCTGCGTCAGCATTGTAGAAGGTGTCGGAGGAGAGGAGATTACCTACTACGTATCTTGCACCAAGCTTTTCAGCCTCCTCGATAGCAACCTTCATCATATCGTAGCTTGCGATGGGAGCAAACGCACCCTGAAGGTTGTACTGAACTGCGTAGTTGGAGTTGGTGCAGGCACCCATGCCGAAGATGATGTCACGTACCTTAACCTGCTCGCTCATAGCACCTGCAGAGCCGATACGCATAATGTTCTCTACGCCGAAGTTGTTAAACAGCTCGTAGGAATAAATACCGATAGAGGGCATACCCATACCGCTCGCCATAACCGAAACACGCTCGCCCTTCCAGGTTCCTGTGTAGCCGTGAATACCACGAACGTTGTTGACCAGCTTCGCATTCTCAAGGAAGGTCTCTGCAATAAACTTTGCTCTGAGAGGATCGCCGGGCATAAGCACGGTCTTAGCGAAATCGTCGGGTGTTGCCTTTATATGTGGGGTGTGAAATCTTGTGTTATCCATTTTAATTACTCCTTAGTTTTTGTTAATTCTGCATTTTATCAGTAGCCGCTAATATTGCTTTCCGCCTTAGCGATCTTAACTATACGGCTGGTGCCGAGTCTGTCTGCACCGAGGTTGATAAAGTCCTCTGCGTCGGCAAGTGATGCAATACCGCCCGCCGCCTTTATCTTCTTGCCGTTCTTTATATGCTTTCTAAACAGCTCTACGTCAGCCTTGGTAGCACCCGCGGTAGAGAAGCCTGTGCTGGTCTTGATAAAGTCGGCGTCGGATGCCGAAACGATATCGCACATTCTGATCTTCTCCTCGTCGGTGAGAAGGCAGGTTTCAATAATAACCTTAAGTATCCTTCCGTCGCAGGCAGCCTTTATAGCATTGATCTCCTGAAGGATCTGATCATTTCTATTATCCTTAAGATCTCCGATGTTAATAACCATATCGATCTCGTCGGCACCGTTATTTACCGCGTCCGCGGTTTCAAAAACCTTAACTGCAGTGGTGGAATATCCGTTAGGGAAGCCGATAACCGTGCAGATCGCCAGCTTGTCGCCAACGTACTCCTTTGCACGCTTAACGAAGGATGCGGGAATACATACCGATGCACAGCCAAACTTAATGCCATCGTCGCAGATAGCCTTTATCTCCGCCCAGGTGGAGCCCTGAAGCAGCAGGGTGTGGTCGCATTTTGCAAGAATGTGTTCGATGTTCATTATATTTATTCCTTTCGTTTAATTAACTTAGTTTACTGCTCTCTGGCGATTCTCTTCTTCCAGCAGCGGTGACACATAGCCACGTATCTGTCGTTTCCTCCGAGGCAGAGCTGATCGCCCTCGGTAACTACCTTACCGTCGTCGCTGATACGTGCGTTTACGGTGGCCTTTCTTCCGCACTCGCAGATGGTCTTTATCTCTGCGATAGAGTCGGCAACCTCAAACAGCCTTGCCGAGCCCTCGAAGGAATGGGTGAGGAAATCGGTTCTCAGACCGAAGCAGAGGACGGGGAGATCATGCTCGTCAACAATACGTCTGCAGCCGTCTATCTGCTCTTTGGTAAAGAACTGACACTCGTCGCAGATGATGGCGTCCACGTCACTTGCCTCGCGGTGGAACACCTCGTAGAGATTTTCCTCTCTGCCGATAGCACGGCATTTGTTTGCAAGGCCGATTCTCGACTTGATAACATCGTCGCCGTCACGGACGTCGGTGGCAGGCTTGATAAGCCATACCTTCATGCCTCTCTCCTCGTAGTTAAACTTGGTAATAAGTGCACTTGCCGTCTTGGACGAGCCCATAGCACCGTATTTGAAATATAATTTTGACATTTTTGTATGTCCTCCGTTTTGGTCTATATACTTTATAGGTTTATTATAACATAGCAAAGTAAAAAAGTAAAGATGTTTTTTTATGGAGGACAACAAAAGCAGTATAGCCATCGGCTTCTTAAAACGCGTAGCGTGTCCTTGAATGAATGTAAGAAAGTTATTGGTAGTAAAAGCCTTACCTATCCTATCCTTATCTTACCTAACCTTACCTAACCTTACCTAACCTAACCTGGGTTGCCAAAAAAAACCGAAACCCCTTGAAAATACTGACACTCATAACTAGCTGGAGCATACGTGGACCGTTGGACAGGCAGACGAGGAGCTTGTCTTAGCGGTGCTTTTTTCGTGTCTTACGGTGACGTGGTCTGATGTGGAATTGCTTCACAGAGGTCCGGGATATGCGACGGTGGAGAAAGCTTTCCCACATTTCCACTTTTTCGGGCAAAAGTCAAGTTACTTTTTCGGGGCAAAAGTCAAGCTACTTTTTCGGGGCAAAAGTCAAGCCACTTTTTCGGGCAAAGCAGAGCCTTCGGAAAAAGGAATTTTAAAAATTGCAAAAAGGTATGGAAATTTTGGGTAGAATGTGTTAGAATGTAATATAATGCCATTGGCAAAGATCAGCTTCGCCTGACGGAGCAATATTTTAAGAATGAAAGGAGAGAACCTATGGTACTCATCATAGCAGAGAAGCCCAGCCTTGCCAGAAACATAATCGCGGGCATCGGTGAGAAGATGGATAAAAAGGACGGCTACTACGTTGGTCAGAATTATATCGTATCCTGGGCATTCGGTCATCTGTTCTCTCTTGCCGATATAGAGAGCTATACGGGTAATGCGGGCGGTCGCTGGACCCTTGACAACCTGCCTTGCTTCCCACAGCAGTTTAAGTTCGAGCTTCGTCGCTCGGATGATAAGAAAAAGGTGGATTCGGGTGTCAGAAAGCAGTTTAACACCATCGCCACCCTATGTAATCGACCCGACGTTGACACTATCGTAAACGCGGGTGACGCCGACCGAGAGGGAGAGATAATCGTCCGCCTCTGCGTTATGAACGCACTGAAGAGCGAAAAGGCACAGAAGCGTCTTTGGCTTCCCGACCAGACTCCCGAAACGGTTGCCAAGGCTCTCACCGAGATGAAGGACGAGTCGGAGTACGATAACCTGGCTGGCGAGGGTCTTGCACGCACCTATATCGACTGGCTCTATGGCGTTAATCTTACGAGATACGCCACCATCAAGACGGGTAAGCTGCTTCGCGTTGGCAGAGTAATTGCACCCATCGTCCGTGCCATCTATGACAGGGATATGGAAATACGCAATTTCAAGCCCGAAAAATATTTTGTAATCACCAGCTCCGAGGAAACAAATGGTGAGAAAATTGAGCTTACAAGTAAGCTTAAGTTTACAAAAGACGAGATTTCTAAGGCTGAGGACACTGCAAAGCTCTATAACGACACGGGTGCTGTCGTCACCGACGTCACCAGTAAAAAGGAGAATATCTTCCCCGGCAAGCTCTATTCTCTCTCCACCCTGCAGAACGTTCTTGGCGAAAAATATAAGATGAGCATGACCGACAGCCTTGCCATTATACAGAAGCTGTATGAGGAGGGCTATCTTACCTATCCCAGAACCAACTCCGAGTATCTTGCCACCGCCGAAAAGGATAAGATGAAGCAGATTATCGGCAACATAAAGGGGCTGGGCTATCCCGTTCGCTTCAAGGATTCCAAGTCCATCTTCGACGACTCCAAGATCGAGGCACACTCGGCTCTTACCCCCACCTATAAGATTCCTCCGAAGGAAAAGCTCTCCGATGCCGAAAGCAAGGTTTATTCCACCGTTTTCCGCCGTTTCGTTGCGGTTTTCTGTGCCGAGGAATGCGTCGCCAGAAAGTCCGAGATAAAGATCAAGGTTGGCGAGCTTGAGGAGTTTTCCCTTAAGGGCACCGTCATTCTTGAGAAGGGCTGGACGAAATACGACGATTATACTAAGAAGGATAAGATCCTTCCCAACCTCTCGGTCGGCGACGCAGTCAACGTCGACTTTAAGCCTGCCGAGAAGCAGACCACCCCGCCAAGACATTATACCATCACTACCTTAAATAACTATCTTAAGAATCCCTTCAAGGACGATAAGGCGAAGGCAAAGGAGCTTGAGGAATCGGGCGAGGTTGATGACGCAGATGATTATCGTGCCATTTTCGAGGGTCTTGAGCTTGGTACCGAGGCGACCCGATCGGGCATTATAGATAATGCGAAAAAGAGTGGATATATCGCACTTAAAAAGGACGTGTACACCATTCTTCCGGGCGGCGAGCATTTCATAGAGTCCCTCGGCAGACTCTCCATCAGTATGGATAAGTACAAGACCAGCGAGCTTGGTAAGGCACTGAAGAAGGTTTACCATGGCGAAATGTCGGTTGAGGAGGCTGTTGCCCTTGCCGAGAGCGAGATCGCCCAGGTGTTCAGCCGCGGTGCCAACGGCGTAGCCGAGATAAAGGGCGTTGACACAGGTAAATACGGTGATACGGTCGGCGTCTGTCCCATCTGTCAGCGTAGCGTTGTCCGCGGTAAATACAGCTACGGCTGTATGGGCTTTAACGACGGCTGCAGCTTCCGCGTCGGTATCAACATCTGTCGCCGCGACATTCCCATAGATGAGGTAAGGCGACTGCTGGCAGAGGGCTCCACCTCCACCATAAACGGCTTCATTTCGAAAAACGGCAGATACTTTGATGCCCGCCTGGTAATCAAGGACGGCAACGCAGTATTCGATTTTACAAAAAAATAAACACCAAATTCCTCCAAAAGCATAACATAATAACGAGCCTAGCTCAAAAACAAGACCTTGGAGGAACCAACATAATGAATAACAACTGCTTATGCCATATCTTTGACGATAACTGCACCTGGATCATAATCCTGGCGATTGTGATTGTATTCTGTTGCTGCTGCAATCACTGATTGCTTAGATATTTTGGCTATAATCCGCGTTCGCTTCCACTCGCAGTAGGTAACTACAGCTTCGGGTCACGAGCCACGAATTATATCTCAAAATCTCGTTGCAATCGGCAGCTTAACGGCATATTTTGGTGATAATGCCCGTTTGCTGGACTCTCGACGTAGGTAACTACGCCTTCGGTCACAAACGAACATTCTCCCTCAAAATCGGTTTATTACTGACTGGCACGTGAAGGCTTCGGGACGCACCTCAAAATCTCGTTGCAATCGGCAGCTTAACGGCAATTTTGGCTATAACCCGCGTTCGCTCCCATCACAAGCCTTCCCCCCCAGGAAGGTGGCAGCTATAGGCTGACGGATGAGGTTTTTTAGATAACCCCGCTTCCGCCAAAAGCCTTCCCCCCAGGAAGGTGGCAGCCATAGGCTGACGAGAGGTGTATTTTTGCATTCAAAAAACGGCTCCATAGTGAGCCGTTTTCTTTTTGTTCTATTTTTCTTTCCTCGGTAATATATTCTACTACAGAAGCAAAACGGAGGAAAAAAATATGTTTATATATTCACTTAGGGCCTCGACGGTGAGGCTGTGGGGGCTTGTGCTATTGCTATGCGTGCTTGTTGGCGTTGTTGCTCTGACGGGGCAGGGCGGTACTGTTTCGGCGGCGGGCTTGCCTACCGAGATCGACTACAGCGGAATCAAGACCAAGGAGGATAGAATCGCCTTTATCGATGGCTTTGGCATTACGGTAGACGCCGATAGCGAGGAGGAGGTTGCCTTTCGTATGCCCGAAAGCCTTGACCGTGTTATTCTCGGCTACAACGAGCTGCAGAAAAAGCAGGGACTCGACCTTGTGAAATACAAAAACAAAAGGCTTACCCGTTACACCTATAAGGTGACCAACTACAAATCCGACGGCGAGGTGTACGCAAATCTCTTCGTCCACCGTGGCAGGATCGTTGCCTGCGATCTCACCAGTGGGGATCTTGACGGCTTCGTCATTCCCCTTACTCGCGTGGACAGAAGCAACCTGAACTGAATAAAAAATAGCAGGAATCAAGGAAAATCCTTAACTCCTGCTTTTTATTTTAACTAATAAAGAACACCCGCTTCTTATCATATCCCGAATGTGCCTCGGGGAACTCGTCGGGGTAGCCAAGCTTTATCATAGAGAAGGGAACCTGCTTTTCGCTAAGGCCAAGCACACGGCTTACCTTATCCATCATACGCTTTTGCGGATGGATACCGCACCAGCAGGAGCCAAGTCCCAATGCGGTCGCCTGGATGAGAATATTCTCGCTGGCGGCAGCCGCGTCGTGTATCCAGTAGTCGGCAAGTCCGAGTGGAAGTGCTCTGGACAGATTTCCGACCACCACGATAATAAGCGGTGCCTTCATTCTGGTAAATCTGCCGCACATAGATATCTCACTAAGCTTCTCCTCACCCTCGATAACGTAGAAGTCCACGGGGCGTCTGTTACATGCACTCGGGGCAGCCATTGCCGCCTCAAGAAGAGCCTCTATGTCGGATTTTTCCACACACGTATCCTTAAATTTGCGTACACTGCGTCTTTTCAGTATAGGGTTTTCGCTCATACCGGCTCTGCCTCCTTGTCGCTTTTTTCCTTGGAAAGCTCCTTGGGCTCACTATCTTCACCGTCTGCTATTTCGATTTTAAGGGGCACCTGATTTCTTTCCGGCTCAAGATCCGACATAGCCGCAATATGCTCGCCGTGTGCTGAATTCACCAGCTTGAAGAAGCCGTAGCCACTCTGCATTCCGACCGTCATAACTACAAGCACGCCGCAAAGATATGCCACGAGCGTAGCCTCAAAGCTGCCGAAAATATCTATCATATAGATAGAATAGTCGCCGTAGGGATCCATGCCGAAGTTACCGAGATGGAATATGTAATTGAGTATTACACCCAGGCCAATTACCGAATATATGCAGATAAGCGATTTTTTCCAGGCCTTGAAATCGCATTTTACCTGCTTTGTTATTATAAGATACGCTCCGTAAAGCGAGGCGATAAGATGACATGCCGCCTCCGAGCAATAAAGAGGCGATGCTTCTATACGGTAGCTGAAGATATACGCCTCCTGGGGACTTATCATAAGGGCGAAAAACATACCTATCCACAGAAACGCAATAGCACTGTTACAGTAGGAACGCACCTTCTCGCTCATAAATACCGTCAGCGGAATGAGAGTCATTATAAATGGGCTTATGTTTTCCAGCGTCATAAAGCCGCCGTCCATCGATCCTCTCTGATATTCAGCGTAATTCCAGCAGAAGAAGAATATTACGTCGACGATAATGAATACCGCATTTCCCACCTTGACGTTAATAAGATGACGGTTAAACGCCAGCAGCGTCAGCGTGATGAAATAGCAGATCACCATTATGGCGACCATCTGCATCATATTCATAGAATATCTCCCCAGAAGTCGTTCTCGTCACCGTCTGCCTCGGTGTCCTCCTCCTCGGGAGGCAGGTAATCAAAGACCAGCGTCGCGTCATCCATACACCACCCGTCAGCAAAGCCTTCGGGCAAATCAGCCTCCGAAATGTAAAGATTAATTGTCATTTCGGTGGTATTGAAGGCGTTTTCACCGATTTTTTCAACACTTGCGGGCAGAATTATCTCGCTGAGAGCCTCACAGCCGTAGAAGGCAAAAGCACCTATGCTGCCTACTCCGTCGGCGAGGACAACCTCGCTAAGCGAGCTGCAGCCTGCGAACGCAGAATCACCGATGGTCTTAAGCTTTGATTTTGAAACCACTCTTTCAAGCGAATCACAGCCCTCGAACGCACCCTCCTCTATCTCGATAAGCGAGTCGGGGAGAATGATCTCCTTGAGGCTTTCACAGCCGCGGAAGGCACCCTTGCCGATACGAACTACGGTAGAGGGGATCTCAATGATCTCAAGCGAGCTGCAGCCGGCAAAGGCCTCGTCGCCGATAGAGAGAATGCCGTCCAGAAGATATACGCCGGTAATACCCTTTCTGTCCTTAAATGCACCCTCGGTAATGCCCAGCACCTGCCTGCCACTGTCGTGGAAGGAGCCGATGTAGATATCACCCTGGATCTCCTTGAAGGAGCCTGAGATCTGACAGTAATTTGTGTTCTCGGGCAGGGAATATTCGATACCCGCCGAGGTTTCATACTCCCAGATAGCCTTGACAACGACGTCACGGGTCACCGATTTATATGATCCCGACCAGCCACGCAGATAGTGTCCGTGCTTTGCAACGTTGGGCGGGGTGGCACTCTGTCCCTGGGTAACTCTTTGCTCGGTGTCACCGCTGATAAGGATTCCGCCGTTCAGGTCAAAGGTAACGCTGTGGGTCTTTTTACCTGCAAAGAATATCAGTGCGATAATGGTGATGATCGCAACGAACTCAAGGGTCAGAATTAAAATAAGCTTGGTTTTTTGCTTTAAATTCGGAATTTTGATCTTAGCCTTCATATCAGTCAACGTAAACTACGCGTCCTCCTTTTCTCTCCTTTTCGGGTGGATAATCGCCGTCTGGGTAGCCGACAACCAGGTTGCCGATGCCCTCGTAATCACCGACAAGACCAAGCGACCTTATCCACTCCTGCCATTCCTCCTGTGCCATGACCTCCTTCGCCCTATGGATCCAGCAGGAGCCGAGTCCAAGCTCGTGGGCTGCGAGCATCATATTGCCGAGAGTCAGCGATCCGTCGTAAACGTAGGTGTGTGCAGCCTTTTCAGCCAGCACGACCAGCACGCAGGGGGCACCGTAGAAGGGGTCTGCATTCGCTCCCATAACGGCGGCGTTTGCCTTTGACAGTCTGTCACGTATCTCCTTATTCGTTACCGCAACGATAACCGACGCCTGCATATTTCTTCCGCTTGCCGCCGCAAGGCCCGCCTCTATGATCCTTTGGACGTCCTCACGCCTCGGCATATCCGCCTTGTATTTCTTTATACTTCGTCTGGTAAGCATTATTTCTGTGCAGCTTTTCATTTTACGTGACTCCTTTTTTAGAAAATTATACTACAAAAACGGTGATATGTAAACTAATATTGTCAAAAATTCATTTTTTATTTACTTTTTGCATTCTGCTCGTCGATAACCTGACGGAGCAGGGCGGGATTGTCTGTCATAATACAGTCGCATCCCAGGGCGATAAGATATCGCATATCTGCCTCGTCGTTGATGGTCCAGTACTGTACCGCGATGTTTCTGAGATGTGCTCTGTCGATAATGCTCTTAAGATCCAGCTTAACCGTGATGCCCACGTCGTATTCCATAGGTATCTGCAGGCAGGCAAAGCTGCTTTTGTTAAAGATATTCACTCCTGCAAAATGTGTGATAACGAAGCCGATAACTCCGTCGGTGGATGCTCCACGCATAATATCTCTGTGATTTGTTTCCAGATATTCCTCCACCTCGGGATGGAAGCTGCCGACTACGATATTGTCCTTGTATTCGGGATAGGAATTTAACAGGCTGACAAGCTTGTCGCAGGCCTCGTAGCCCATCTCGCCCTCGTTTTTGATCTCTATAATAAACAGCAGGTCGGGATTGCTCTCGTAGAACTCATCGAAAAGCTCCTCCACCGTGGTGATCTGCAGGCCATCGCCCTTAAGATCGGTGGAATCCTTATAGATTCGCTCGCCCTTTTCATTTTCAAAATAGTAGCCGAAATTATATTCGCGAAGCTCCTCTAAGGTCATATCCTTGATATAATGACGGTTTTCCTTATTTGCGTACAGCTCCTTTGCCTCGGCAAAGCTGACGTCGCCGTTTGCGTTGCAGGTTCTGTCAATATATGGGTCGTGGTTAAATACCAGATGCCCGTCCTTCGTGAGATAAATGTCGCTTTCAATGATGTCAACCTTATAGGTGCTTACCGCCTCCCGAAAGGCGAGCATGGTGTTTTCGGGGTTATTATCACCACCGCCACGGTGTGCCGCGATCATAGGCAGCTCACCCTCACCTACAATAAATGGGTTATTTTCGATATTCTTCATCGGCGGAATAATGTTGATCACCGTGAGAAATATCGCAACCAAAAATAAAATAAAAGCAATAGCCTTAATAACCTTCATTTATCCAAACACCTCGGCGGCTGCTACCGCACGAAGCCTCTCCTTTTCAATTTTATCACGTCCGTATGCGTCGAGGAAGCGACCGGCATATTTTGCCCACTCAACCTCGCCGTATTTCATAAGATTAAAGCCCATAGACCACTCGCCCCAGAACAGATCGATGTGCCTATCGCCAACACCCGCACCGCCAAGATCAATAAAGCCGCTGAAGCTCCAGCCGTCCAGCATTACGTTCGGCAGGCAGTAGTCGCCGTGTATCAGCACCTCGCACCGAAGCAGACTCTTTCCTTTCTGCAGGGCAGAGTATGCCTCCTCGCCTGAGGAGTAGCCAAAGCTGTCGGGAAAATGCTCCTTGCTGTAATTATCGGTGTGATAATTCTCCTCGGCAGCTGCGATATACTCGCTGATCCGATCGGCTACGGGACAGTCGGATGCATCTATCTCGTGAAGCATACGCAGCCTTTCGGCAACGGTGTCGCACAGCCTTTTCGGCTGGTCAAGATAGCGACCGTAGGTACAGTCCTCACCTGCCACCGCCCGAGTCAGCATTATATCATTTTCACCTGAAATATAGCTTATAAGCTCTGCACCGAGCCCTTTTTTATGGAAATACTCGGTCATTGTCGCCTCGCGTTCAAGGGCCTTTGCCGAGGCGACCTTCAGATAATATCCACCGTCACGGTCGATAAAATACACCCTCGCCGAAGGCGAGCAGGAGCTGTCAAATAGCCTTGCACCACGACAGATCCTGCCTATTTCCTCCGGCAGAACTATTGGAATTCTTTCAATCTCGGTCCTTTTCATAAATCATTATATAGATTCAGCCTTCTGCACTTACTTATTTAATAAGTAAACTCTCACCTCGTAGGGCTTTAAGCTGTCCGACTTGTTATCGTAGTTTGCGAGCATAAGGGTCGCCTTGTCAAGCTCAAAGCCTGCGGGCAGCTTCATTTTTTCCTCCTTGTCCGAGAAGGAGCAGACTACCAGCAGCTTCTGCTTTTTGTCCTCACGGGTGTAGATGTAAAGCTTGTTCGAGCCCTTGAAATGCTCGGTAAAGTCGCCGTGTCTTACCGCCGAGAGCGTCTTACGAAGGCCGATAGCCTTGCGGTAGAAGTTGAGAACCGAGTCGGGATCCTTTTCCTGATCTGCAACGTTGATCTGCTTGTAATTCTCGTTCACGTAGAACCAGGGCTTGCCGGTGGTAAAGCCTGCGTTTTCCTCAGCCGACCACTGTACAGGCGTTCTTGCCGAATCACGCGATCCGTTCCAGAGGGTACGAAGCCTCTTTTCATCCGATCTGTGAGTTCCAACGTTGTTGTACTGCCATCTGGTCTGTACGTCCTCGTACATAAGCGGGCTTTCGGGATACCAGTTGGTCATACCGATCTCCTGACCCTGATATACGAAGGGTGTGCCCTTCATAAACATATACATGGCACAGAGCATCTTTGCACTTTCCTTCTGGAATTTCTCGCTTCCGTAGCGGGATACCATTCTGGGATGGTCGTGGTTCTCGATATAGAGCATATTCCAGCCCTTGCCGTCAAGCTCGGTCTGCCACTTGGTAAAGGCACGCTTCATCTTTTTGAGATTGAAGGGCATGTGTCTGAAATCGGTTAAGAAGCAGTCTGCCTCCTGGGTCTTGAACTGGATCATCATATCCAGAACCTGTCTGTCGTCCTCGGTGATGTATTCAAGTGCCTTCTTAGGCGAAACCATAGGTGCCTCGGCAAGAACCATCGCGTCATAGTGATCGAAAACGTCACGTCTGAACTCCTCAAGATACTCGTAGAGATGAGGGCCGTGGTTGAACATAAAGATACCCTTGGATGCGGGCATAATATAGTCGTTGGGCAGTCCCTCAGGCTTGGAAATGAAGGTAATAACGTCCTCTCTGAAGCCGTCAACACCTGCGTCAAGCCAGAATCTCAGTATCTTCTTTACCTCCTCGCGTACGAGGGGATTGTCCATGTTGAGATCGGCCTGCTCGATGGCAAAGAGGTGCATGTAGTATTCCTTTCTCACCTCATCCCATGCCCACGCCTTGCCCTCGAAGAGCGAATCCCAGTTGTTAGGCAGCTTGCCGTGGTCGTTCTTTGCGGGACGCCAGATATAATAGTCGGTATAGGGCTCGATCCTCTGACGGCTCTTTTTGAACCACTCATGCTCGGTGGAGGTGTGGTTGACAACCAGGTCCATAATAACCTTCATGCCTCTTTCGTGAGCACCGTCAAGCACACGCTTGAAGGCGTCCATACCGCCGAACTCCTCTGCAATATCGAGATAGTCGGAAATATCGTATCCGCAGTCCACTCCGGGAGAGGGATAAAGAGGAGAGAACCAGATGCCGTCGCATCCAAGCGACTTTATGTAATCCAGCTTCTCATACACGCCGATAAGGTCGCCCATACCGTCGCCGTTTCCGTCCTTAAAGGATCTTGGCCAGATCTGGTAAAATACCATATCCTTGTACCACGTTGTCTTCTTGCTCATAGCTTTTCTCCTTTATATAATATTAATTCTTAAACAAATAATCTACGTTTTGGAAGTAGTAGAAGATTTTATCCTTAAAGTTATAGCAGAGGTTGCCGGTATCGCCGATTTTGGTGCCCTTGTAGGTGCCCTCGTCGACAAACAGCGAAATATCCTCATCGTAGGTGATATCGTGGAAGAGTATGGCATAGCGACCGTCCTTCGATCCCATCTTCATCACCTTTACAAACACCAGATCCTCGAAATGCCCATCTCTCGGGCAGAAGGTCTTGGGATCCTTGAGATCCACACCGGTTTCCATGGCACGCTGACGGGCGATCTCCTCCTGCCTTGCCTCGTATTCCCGTCGGGCAAGCTCGCTCTCACGCCGGATCTTGCTCTTAAGCTCTACGCGTCCGGTGCATTCGTTATATTCATAGAATCTGTGTCTTATCCACTTGTAAATAAGCACCGCCAGTGCCACAAGCAGAACTACGCCGCCGATGGCAAGAATTAAAATTTCTTCTCTCGTCATATTTCAAAGCCTCACGTGGATTTACTTACTTACCTTTTTGTAAAGACGGCACTCACCGCCGCCATCCTCCTCTACCATACAGTAGAATTCCCAGCCGTACCTCTCGTAGAAGGAGGTGTGATCGGTGCATAGATAAAGGGTGTCATAGCCTCTGTTTTTCATATCCCTGCAGGCAAAATCCAATAACGTACCTGCGATTTTGTTACCGCGACAGTCCTCCTCGACAAAAAGAGCACATAAATTAGGCGTCAGATCGGGTCGCTTATGAAAATCGTTTGCAATAATTCCGCAGCCCCCGACGATTCGTCCGTCCACCATAGCCATATACCACCTGGGCAGACCGCCCGAAAGACCCTCGTCCATGCTATCAAGATATGCCTCGGTTGGCACACCCCACTTTCCGTGGAACCACTCTGCAGCGGCTTCCTTCATTTCGGGTCTTTCGTTTAATTCTATAATTCTATATTCCATAGCTGTCGTTTTCCTTGTCATTAACTTGTATTTTTTGTTCAGCGTTCTGTCTAGCCTCTGCATCTTACGCTTTGCACTACCTTATATTCTCCCGCCTTGCCGCTCTCGGATATGCCGATAACGAAGCCATCTGCAATCAGCCTCTCGGGCAGGGGAATATCTCTCAGCAGCTCGTATGCCGCCTCGGATGTGACCTCATCTCCTACGAACAGCGAGCTGTGGTAGGCAAAATCAAGATCGAACTCATGGGGCGTTACGCCATACCTTGTCTTGAACAGTCTGACCAGCCACTCGTGCAGAGCCTTCAGCTGTGGGCTTTCCTCATGTCTGATCCACACCACACCACCGCATCTCTCGATGCAGAGGGGCTTTATCTCAAGGTGGACGGATTTTGACAGACGCTTGCCGATGGTCTTGACCGCCTTCTTAACGCGGCTTCGTCCTATACGGCAGGAGATCTTAAGCGAAATATGTAGGGGCAACGTCAGAGCAGGATTACTTACACCAAGCTCCTCGCCAACTCCTTCGGCGGCCTCTCGCTGATCCTTAAGCTGTCTGTTAAGATCAACGGCACACCAGACGTATATTTTTCGTTTTTCAATATATTTATAGATGGCGATTGTCACCGCTACGCCGACAACATAGCTCGACATATCAATGATAACGTCGGTAAAGCTTGCGGTACGTCCCTCCATGCTGATCTGTATAATCTCGGTAAGCAGTGCCACCGGCAGACCGCAGGGGATATATTCGAGCAGCCTGATAAGGAGATTTTTTCTCTCATAGAATCTCAGCATATTGAATGCTAAGGCACCAAGTAGGGCAAACATGGATATATGACCGAGAACCTTGGATACGAAATAGGTTGCCGCCTTCTTGATAACTGTGCTTGCTCTGGTATCCTTCACCACGTTTACGGTGTATACCTCCTCCAGCCGCTCGAAGCCGTCGTCAACCACTATCTTAAGCTCCGTGCTGCCGCATTCACCCGCAACGATGATAAAGCTTCTCCAGGCGGTCTTTACCTCTATTTTATCGCTATCGTACTCGTAGATAAAGTTCTTGTATTTTATCTTGTCGGGCAGGGTAAAGTTGACCCTCTTCCTACTTCCCTCGTAGACGGTGATGACCTTACTGCTCGCTATCTCCTCTTCCTCAGGGATGGGGAGTGAAAGCTCGTTTCTTACCGAAATACTAACGCTTTTTGAAAAACCGTTTTCCAGCACTACGGTAAGGGTATAATCGCCTGCCTGGTTGATAACGAATCTGCCAAGGTTGTTAAGCTTGACCACCCGGGGATCCGACCAGATTAGCTGTAGCTTAGACTGTACCGTATTATCGTCTGTGAAAAGGGTGGGTGTGATGGCACCGCCGGCTTTAACGGTAAAGCTATCACCCTTTTTGCCGCTTATACGGATCTCCTCGAAGGAGTCCGCACCCTTGTATGGAACGATGGAAAATTCGGGAGTCGGTGCCTCTCTTCCGTCGGGATAACGGATGGTGAAGTGTATCTTCTCGCCCGCCTTGGTTTCCTTGATGGCGATATATCCGCCCTCTTCCTTGCTGTATTCAAAATACTCCTCGTCGTAGATAACCTCGAATTCGTTGGAGGTGTATTCACTGCCCGAGGCAGGCAGACCGTATGGATAAACCACCATACCAAGCTGAATATTCTTCTTGTTATATCCCGCACCCTTGATCACGTACTGGGTGATGAACTGGGTGGGATACAGCTTTCTTACGGTGACGGGAATCACCTTGACAAAGTCGGTGTCCTGCCTTGAGGTTATGGTTATCTCCACCGTCGTCTCGCTGCCCTCGAATTCTGACGTGGTATATACAGTACCTAAGTCGTTAAGGTACAGCACGTCCGTATTCGATGAGGTAAATACCAGGTTGCCGTCCTCGGTGAATTGTCCTACGGGCGTGCAATCGAGGTTGTAGGTGCTGCTGGAAAGCAGACCGTCCGACATATCCAGACCGACCTTTACGTCGGTTATCTCGTATGGAAGCAGAGCCTCCTTGATTTCGGCGGAAATAGCCCTTGCTACCTTAGTGCCGAAGGTCAGCACCAGCACAACCGCTATCGCGTATATAATAAACAGAACTAAAGCCTTCCTTTTGTTCATTTGTCCGACTCCTGAATTGAAAAATAATATAGCCTTGGCAAGTCGGCTATCAACCTTTTTCCTTTGCTCGCATCACCACGTGCTCTATTCCTTCCTCGAGGAACACGTCCGACACGGTTATAAACCCAAGCTTCTTATAGAAGCCCTCGGCGTGCCTCTGTGCGTGAAAGCTGATAGGCAGATCGCCCAGCCTCTCTCTGACGGCAGGAAGCGACAGCTCCATCAGCCTCCGCCCGAGTCCCTCGCCGTGACGAAGGGTCAGAAATCTGCCGAGATGTATCTCTCCGTCAGCAAGGAATGCACGCATATACGCGACCACACCCTCGCCCTCGCTTATAAAGCAGTGCAGGGCATCGAGATCCACGCCGTCATAATCGCGACAAACAATATTCTGCTCCATCAGGAATATCTCCTGCCTGGCTCTTACAATTTCATATAATTCCCGAGCCGTCAGCTCGTCAAAATGCTTTATAGTTAATTTCATTTTTATCACTATTTCCTTAACAGTACGAATAAATAACCGTCGAAATTCATAATCAGCGTACATACAGCCACCACCGTCATAATGGAGGCAAGGCAGAGCAGCACAATCACGCAAATGTTATGTATTTTTGAGAAGGGTATTTTCTTATATACATAGAACAAAAACATTCCCAACGCAGCTCCGAGAAAATTCGTAACAATATCTTTTGTTGCGAACGCTCCGATAAGGGTGAAAAACTGTCCCGCCTCTATCGCTACGGTTGCTCCCAACGCGTAGAGTAAGGTCTTCTTTTATCAGATGTATCAAGATGAGGAGGGATCATTCAAAATTTTCGTCGCTATTATTTGAAGTTAACAGCAACGGAACATTGCCTGTAGTTTTTGCGAGTATTTCGTCATTCCACTCACGAACAACGTGGTTTTTAATCAAGTATTTTATGTTTTTTATTTTCAAAGATACGGCATACATACTTGTGTCTTCAACATAAATAATGTCTTTGTTCATTTCTTTAGGGACTATAGTACTAAGTACAGGAAAATTACTACTATCTTTAAGTAGTTTACAGTATTTACCATATAAATCGGGGCGTTTTTGCTCCAATAGGTATGTTGTTGAAGAATAAACATATTTTTTATCTATTGCTGTTGCAAAATATGGAATGACCGTTGCGTCAAACGGGTTGACAAAAACATGGTTATAGTAATCAATATCAATAATTCCGCCATGTATCAAACCTTCTCCACCCAAAACCTTTATTTCTTCAGCTATTTTTTCTTGATATGAAAAATAAGGTGTAAAAAGTTTAATTACATTATTTGTATAGTTGCAAATATTATCGTAATAATACTGAAGATTATGCTTTACGTTTCGTATTTGTCCACCACAGAGCATTTTGAGAGAGTCGTTATCTGGAAGAATTACAAAAAACAAGAAGAAACCCTCTCGTTTTACCATAAACATTTTATTGTAATCTCTGTTAAAACTAACTAAAATATTGAGTTTTTTATTAATTGCAATATAATCTTTACAAGAGATTTCGTGTATTCCATCTTTCCAAAAATTCAAATCTATCAATCGCGTATCAATTATATACTTTAAGGAAAACGGGATATTTGAGTAACCAATTTGATTATTTGCATAAATCTGTTTTTCATCTGAGCTGTAACAATAGTTTTGGTGCGTATGGCCGTGCAAGTATATCCATTTTGGCACAGGAGAGCTCTTTGACCAATCACTCATAGGCATATGAGTGACATAAAATATGTGTTTATCAAACGCTATTTTTTTGAGCCTTTGATGTATTTCGTTAGTCATTTTTGACCTATTTTTTTCTTCTTCCCTAGTAATTTTGGCTTGCATATATATACCTTTGGTTTGGTTAAAAGTAGGGTTGTTTCCTGCAAATCCAATACCGCCAAAAATAGCGTAGTTATTTCGGTCAAATAATTTGTTAATATCGTTCTTGTTTAGTGACAATATTTTGTTTTGAGAGAATATATGGTTTTCCTCGTTTGGAAACCACAACTCGTTCTCAAGAAGCGTGACTGAGGGAGATAAACTTGAAAGAAAACTACGATATGTTGCTATAGAATCATCAACACTGATGACATTTGAAACCATAGGGGTATTCCACAATTCATGATTTCCGAGCACAACGAAGGTGTCGTCAAAGATTAAATCTCGGTATGTTTCAAAAAACAACTTAAAAACACTAAAATTGTAGGATACATCACCTACAAAGACAATTTTTCTATCAAGATTTTCTTCCGAAGGAACAGAACGATACATTTTATTGATTATTTTTGAAAAATAATTTCGCATTTTTACTTCATCAAACTCAGATATACCATTGTCATGAAGTTTTCTGTCCAAATGCAAGTCGCTAATATATGCTAAAACCAGATTGTTTTTTTGTCGGTTATTTGCATTGGGTTGAAGAGCGTTTTTTATAGTAATTTTAATTTCGTTTTTCATCTTCTTTAAGATAATCAAACCATATTGTTCAAAATAAGATTATGTTAGTTCAGCGTCAGACACACCACACTTTCAACGTGGGTGGGGACTCCAAAAGGTCTCAAAATGGTCGAAAAATGGGGGTGGAAACTCCAAAAAGTCCCAAATTTAAGAGAGGTCATAGGACGTATATCCACTATCGATAATGGCTTGCCTTAATGCTTCAAAGCGTTTTCTTTTTTTGAAAGCAAAAAGGCCTCTGAACACAAACTTAATCGAAATGCTTGAGGAATAAAATTTGAAATACCATTTTGTAATATCTCGTTCTGCTACGCAAGATGCGATTGGGCCATTCATTGCACAATCCTCAAAACTAATGAAATGCTTTCTGTCAAATTCGTCGGCATAAGTAATACCTTCATTAGTGATTTGAATAATGCTTGTATCATTCATTTCAAGCTCTGTTAAAGCTTTTTGCTGTTCATGCACAAACTCCAAGGCATAAAAATATATATCCTGATCTTCCCACTCGCTCGTTTCTCTTTTTCCATTGAGATATGTTTGATATCCCCATTGGCAGGGCTCAATTTCAAGAGTATCGGAATTGTAATGAATAATGATTTTGTTGTTTTCTAAAGCGATATTTAGAATGGCATCGCTTAAATCATCGTACAATTCTTCGATATTTTTGTAATTTCGATGATAAACTTTATACAACTTTTCGTTATCTTTCATTGCTTTACTCCTCTGAGATTGTTGGTGAAGTTTTTGCTTTGCAAAAGTGAAGTTGTTCGCTTTCCTCACAGTGAAGTTTTGCTCATTTCATTCGCAAAGTGAAGTTAAGTTTGCCACAAGCTACCCTTCACTTGCACCGCACGCGGTGCAAACTTTACTTCGGCGGCAGCCGAAACTTCACTGCGTAGCAACTTCACTTGCCCGTAAGGGCAAACTTAGTTGTTGAAAGTGTGTGTAAGACACACCACACTTTCAACGTGCCCTGTCATCGGGAACAGATCAAACGGAGAAACTTTCTCGCCTACGTATCCACGATTTTTGAACCAAACCATATCCCTTGCCAGCGTTGCGGGGTTGCAGGAAATGTACACTACCTTCTTAGGATCAAGCGAGGCAATATGCTCAATAAGCTCTTCGGTGGTGCCGCCTCTCGGTGGGTCGAGGATAACTATATCCGGCTTTATCTTCTCTCCTCGGGCACGCTCTGCGGGCTCAAGAATCTTCTTCGTATCGCTTGCATCTCCCGCGTAGAAGGATGCATTACCGATATGGTTTATCTCTGCGTTATAGGTGGCACATTCCACCGCACTTTTTACTATCTCAATACCGATAACCTCACCTGCCTCGTCCGCCATGGACAGACCGATAGAGCCTGCACCGCAGTACAGGTCAAGCACAAGGTCCTTCTTCGTCGGTGCGGCTAGCTCCTTTGCCTTGGCGTATAGCAGCTCGGCTGCAGAATGGTTTACCTGATAGAAGGATGGGGCGGTTATCTTCAGTGCCACGCCGCCCAGGGTATCGATAATATAATCCCGACCCCAAAGGGTGACGAATTTCTCACCCAGAATAATATTCGTGTCATCCTTATTAATATTAAGGAGAATACCCACAAGACTGTCAAATCTTGCAGTCAGCTCTGCCACCAGCTCGTCTGAATGGGGCAGGGAGCCGCCGTTAATAACCAGGGTAAGCAGCACCTCGCCCGAGATCTCGCCTCGCCTGAGGTAAATATGCCTTAGCAGACCCTCGCCACTCCTCTCGTCATAGACCGACAGGTCATATCTTTTGAAGAAGGAACGCAGAGCCTCGTTTATTTCTTTAAAGCACTCGGGTGCCAGCGGACAGTCTGCCGCCTCGGTCACTCTGTGACTCTTCGGTGCGAAAAATCCGATAACGTACCCGCCGTTTTTGTCACGGCTTATGGGATATTGAGCCTTGTTTCTGTAGCCATGCTGGTCGGGAGAGCCAACGATAGGGGCGATCTCCACCTCGGAAAGTCCGCTCTTTTTAAATATCTGTCTTACCGCATCCTCCTTAAGCTGCTTCTCGTAATCGTAGGAAAGGCACTTGTAGGCACAGCTGCGGCAGGCGTCGTTTTTACATCTGCCCTCGGTACGCAGGGGGGAGGTCTTGATAAATCTCTCCACACGTCCAACCGAGTAGGATGATGCTGCCTTTATTATTTTTATCTCGGCTACGTCACCCGGCAGGGCACCGCTGACGAAAATGACTGCTCCGTCTACCTTCGCCACGCCAAATCCGAGATTTGTTATATCAATTATCTCCGACGTGAATACGTCGTTTTTCTTAAATTTCATACTAAAAGCACCTTGAATGTCAATAAGAGTTTACAAAAATCAAATAAAATCGTCCTTAAAGCTGCTTCTGTACTCCTTAGGAGTCATACCAAACGCCGCCTTAAAGGTCTTGGCAAAATAGGATGCGTCGGTAAAACCGCATTCCTCGGCGATCTCGGCGGCACTCTTCTGGGACAGCTCCAGCAGCCTTTTCGCACACTTAAGCCTGTAGGCTATGATATACTGACGCAGGGTCATACCCTTGCGATCCTTCAGCATACGGCTGACGTAGAAGGGATGATAGCCGAAGATAGCTCCGATCTCGGTGTTGGATATCTCGTCGGACACGTTCTCGCGTATGTAGTTGTCTAACTCCTCTACCATTCTGGCGGGCAGGGCGTTTTCGTCTGCCGTTTCAATAACCTTAAGCAACATCAGCTTGAACATAGCCGATAGCTGAGCCTTGTAATGACCCTCCGCAGAGGTAAAGATGTTTGCCATACGGATAAAGGTATCCCTCTCCGACTCCATATCGGGCAGCAGAATATGTCTTTCCAGCGGCCCCTCAATCCCGTCCTTATGGCATTTTGCCTCGTCATAGTCGGCACTTGCCACCGGTGACAGTCTGCTCTCGGGCAGGGGATCCTTGTCGGTCGGATCGAAGGTGATTACCACCGCCCTCAGATACTTGCTCTTTAATTTATATGGCTCGCCCGCAGGTATGTAGAGCAGATTACCGGGTGACAGATGTCCCAGCTTTTCGCCGCCAACGACAGCGGTCAGCTCGCCCGAAATAATATAAATAACGCGGCAATCATAGCCCACGCACTCCTCTGTGCGATTGATTTTCTCGTACAGCGATACCGAGCGTATCACCGGATTAAGTCTTGAAGTATCCATTTTCTATCCTCCAGGTCTTTTATACAGTGGGGCGTTTTATGTCAAAGATGCGTTTTGCCGGCTTTTTTGCCAAAAAGACACGTCCCCCACACGAAAGTCTATACTTTTACACCATAATTTTACCACGAACAAATGCTAAAATCAACAAAAAATATAAAAAAATCATTCATTTTCGCCACAAAACATAGCAAATTCTTGTATTTTTCAAGAAAATCACCACGCCGATAAAAAAATCTGAAAAAATTTCAAAAACCTCTTGACAAACGGCGAAAAAGATAGTATAATAGACAAGCTGAGCAAAGCAAGGCCCGTTGGTCAAGCGGTTAAGACGTTAGCCTCTCACGCTGAAAACATGGGTTCGATTCCCGTACGGGTCACCAAACCCGAGAAAGCACCACCCAAAGTGGTGCTTTTTCTTTTTCTCGGGTTAGGGGACCCGTACGCTCATCAAACCCAGCGACGTACGTCGCATGGGTTCGCATTTGCCGCTCGG
>JAZSEC010000058.1:0-28889 GCA_045531485.1 Eubacteriales bacterium
CAAGCAGGTACTCTGACCAACTGAGCTACGCTTCCAAAGTGGTTATATTATAATACATATAATTCGGTTTGTCAACCGATTTTATTTAAAAAGCAATTTTTCTACTAAACTATTGATATTTCGATTTTGATGTGGTATAATCAAAGGTGCCAAACAAATCGAATATTTTCATTAGGGGTATTTTTCTATTTAGGGGATATTATACCTTTTTTCTGCATACTTTACGTTATATGGAATTCGGTAAAAATGCGAACTCCAAGGCGTAGAGTATGTAAATATCCCTATCCTTCGATTTGTTTGGCGACAATCGGATATTCGCGTTTTTCGGTGCGGCGACCTTCGGTTGCCGCACTTTTTGTTATGGAAAGGGAGGCGAAGTTTGAAAAAGATACCGAAAATGCAAGGCGTGTCAAAAAACGCCTCGCAGTTGAAAATTTAATAAGAGGGAGATAATTTATGTCATCGTTGTTAATGTTAGGCATTATACTATGCGGAATTATTGGTTTAGGCGGAGTTGTTGGTTCTATGTATGGAATGATTGCTGCTGGAAGTGAATATGGCGATATTTTTTTATTAACATTATTGGTTAGTTGCATATTTATAGGTGGTAGTATTTATTGCATTAATGTTTATCGCAAAGAGAGAGCAAAAGAAATGGAACAAACGAATGTTCATAAGAAAAAGATTAACCTTGGTAAAATTTTTATTTTTTGGTTTTTGTTATTTATTGCTTTGATAAGTCTAATTGTTGGAATAATTAATGATATCTTTTTACTTAGCGGCTTCGGTTTGCTCTTTGGAATGATTGTTGCCATTATTGGTATAAGAAAAGTAAGAATTTTTACATATAGCAATATGACTGATCAAGAACTTATAAATGAATTTCATAAATGTGCCAACGATATCTACACCGCATTAAGTGTTGCAAATGGTCTTACTGGATTAGGGTCTCAAATGGCAACCGATAAGGTAAACGCAGACATACAAGACTATAGGGAAAAAGGCACATTAATAGGAAGAGAACTTGAATTACGCGGTTATAAAATTGACTACTCTGTTTTAGAAGGCAAAGTAACAAAAGGCAAATCCAAATCCAAATCCGATTTTGCAAAAATGATAAAGGGGGCTGTCGTTGGCGGTATTATCGCTGGTGATGTAGGTGCGGTCATTGGTGCGAATTATGAAATGAACAAAGATAAAGAGAAATAATTATCAATTTCATTTATTTTAAATTAAATGAGAAAACACCGTCAAGTTCTTTTAAACTTGACGGTGTTTCATTAGGTTATACCCCAATGACACTTCAAAATGCCGCGTTTTTCTGTGTCACACGAATTGGAAATTGATTTTGAAATATTTCATATTTTTCCCCTGCTTACTGAAAGGCAGGACATTTTTGTTAAAGTAGGAGAAACCATCAAAAATTATTTTATAATAAGTTGTAGCTCTAAGTTTTCACCTCTTGCAAAACTTGATTATTTATGTTATAATAAAATAGTTATGGATTAAAACACAGTAAAATACAAGAAAGAGGTCATAAAAATGGCAAAAAGCGTTCAGGACATTCTGGCACTTATTAAAGAAAAAGGCATTAAAATGGTCGACTTTAAGATGGTTGACATTAACGGTCAGTACCGTCACGTAACTATCCCTGCGGACAACTTCTCCGAGGAGGTTATGACCTACGGTATCGGCTTTGACGCGTCAAACTATGGTTATGCGGTCGTTGAAAAGAGCGATATGGTGTTCATTCCCGATCCCGATACTGCTCTTATCGATCCCTTCTGCGATATTCCCACACTGTCTATGACCGGTAATGCGATGATCATTGATTATCCCAAGAACCGTCCCCTTCCCCAGTATCCCCGTAACATCATCCGTGCTGCCGTTGACTATATGAAGGCAAGCGGTGTGGCTGACGAGATGAAGATCCTGCCCGAGTTCGAGTTCTATCTCTTCGATGACATTGGCTGGGAGGTACAGGGCAACTCCATCGGCGTTTCTCTCGATGCGAAGCAGTCCTACTGGAACAGCGGAGTTGAGGGCCGCGGCGTTATCGTTCCCAAGCAGAAGAACTATCACATTGCAAAGCCCTTCGATATCTCCTACGAATGCAGAAGCGAGATGTGTCTGCACATGCTGGATGCAGGTATCGAGATCAACTATCACCACCCCGAGGTTGCGGCAAGCGGTCAGTTTGAGATCGAGCCCCAGCTCGGCGAGGTTATGCACATGGCAGATGCTACTATGATGATCAAGTACATCATCCACAATACCGCTCTTAAGTATGGCAAGAGTGCAACCTTTATGCCTAAGCCCATCTACGGCGAGGCCGGAAGCGGCATGCACGTTCACATGCTTCTCTTCAAGGACGGTCAGCCTGTATTCTCGGATGACAACGGCTATGCTCATCTCTCCGAAACCGCACACTATTTCATGGGCGGTCTGCTTAAGCACATCGCATCTCTCTGTGCGATCACCAACCCCTCCACCAACTCCTTCAAGCGACTTGTTCCCGGCTTTGAGGCACCCGTAACCGTTGGCTACGCTACCTCTAACAGATCTGCGGTTATCAGAATCCCCGCTTATGCAAAGAGCCCCGACAAGCGTCGCTTCGAGCTTCGTAACCCCGATGCAACCTGCAACCCCTACTTCTGCTATGCGGCTATCCTTATGGCAGGTCTTGACGGTATTAAGAACAAGATCGATCCTCATAAGGAGGGCTGGGGTCCCTATGACTTCAACCTCTTCCACCTTTCCGACGAGGAAAAGGCAAAGCTCAAGGGTCTGCCCACCTCTCTCGATGCTGCCCTTGATGCACTTGAGGCCGATCACGACTATCTTACCGCAGGCGGTGTATTCCCTGAGGAGCTGCTGAAGAACTTCATCAAGACCAAGAGAGCCGAGTGCTCCGAGATGTCTAAGATTCCTCATCCCGCTGAGTTTGATAAGTACTATAATCTTTAATATTAAAGCCCCGAGCTGATTGCTCGGGGCGTATTTTTATTTTGTTAATCTCTCTATAAGTGCCTCGCATCCATCACAGACGTCACGGTAGGTTGCCTCAAAATTACCTGTGTACCAGGGATCGGCAACGTCACCACCGCGATCGGTAAGATCAAGCAGCTTTATTACCTTTCCATCGGGATCAGAGCCGAAAATACGAAGCATATTACGGATATTGTAGGAATCCATACCTATAAGCAGATCGTACTTTGCATAGTCGGAGCGTGTAAGCTGAACAGCCTCGCGTCGGGAAAAGGGCACGGAGTATTTGGTGAGAATCGCCTTCGTGCCACGGTGAGTATCGTTACCTATTTCCTCGGTGGAGGTGGCGGAGGATGCTACCGATATTTTATCCGAAAGCCCACGCTTACTTATCATATCACGGAAAATGAATTCTGCCATAGGACTGCGACAGATATTACCGTGACAAACGAACATTATTTTTATCATAGATTTACCTTCTTTTCTTCCGCCTCATTCGTTGCCTCAAGTGGAGGGATATGGGCGGAGGAACATAAATTTAATCACAGCTTTACCTCAACCGGCTTATCAATAGTGATAGAATCGGGTGTGATTATCGAGTCAAATGCAAAGATATCAACCCCGGATGAAAAGGCAAGGCGTAAAGCGTCGCCAAAGGCTCGGTGAGTATTATCATTAGGACGGAACTCGGTTACCCCCTTCATCTGTATTACGAAGAGAATGGCAGCTCCAAAGCCCTGCCTTTTCAACTCGATAAGCTCCATAATATGCTTGACTCCACGCTCGGTGGGTGCGTCGGGAAAGGAGGCTATGCCACCGTTTTCAAGAGTACATCCCTTGACCTCAAGATAGGTGATATCACTTCCCTCCTCGATGCAGAAATCAAAGCGGGAATTGCCCTTTGTCACCTCGCGGCGAATGGAAGTGGCGTTTGGAAAAAGAATTCTGCTTTTTAAAAACTCTGCCGCCACCTCATTAGGTGCCTGGGAGTCCATATTAATGAGGAGCGTGGTATCATCAGAAAGGCGTTTTTCCACGGCAACAAGGTCATATTTAGTCTTACGGATTCTGCCGATTGGCTCCTCAAGATATACGGTTACCCCTTCAATAAGAAGCTCGCGACAGCGGCCGGTATTCTTGACGTGGGCGACAACCATTTCGCCATCAAGAAGGCAGTTGGCAATAAAGCGATTCGGCCTTGAAACAAAGATAGCTTTATGTATATTCGTGTATTTCATTTTTTAATTCTGCTCTGATTTATATACCCTTTTCGAATTTTTCAAGTGCTCGGCTCATTAATCCGCGATCGATCTCAAGCTCCTGCTTATATGGGTGATTTCGTGTTAAGCGATCGTAATCCAAGCGAATCTTTCCTGCCACAATTTTGTCCTTAAGATCAAAGAGCGAGATGAAATAACGGGTACGTATTATCTGCGGATATCTGTTCATGGCCTTCATAATTTTATCAAGCTCGGGAGTCATATATTTATTCAATTCCACGGGCGAGCCGTTAAGCCATTTACAGCAGATAAGATCGCATGTAAGAAGATTTCGGTGCAAACCAATAATGTTATATCCGCTATTCAAAAGCCTGCTTATCTTCTGCTCCGCCTCTACTGTATCACCTCTGTCAAGAGGTCTTGACGCCGCAAAAACCATAAGAGATGCACAATGAACGTTCTGCATATCTGCACCGTCGGGCAGAGTGAACCATTCGTCAGGCATTTCATAGCTTCTCATTCCCTCGGTCTGTGCCGCGTTGATAAGAAGAGTCTTGCGAAAGGCCTCGGCAGCGACAGGATCCTTCGAGAGATGAAGAGCGTTCATACCGTCGTTTGCAATACCGCCGACATTCATTGGAACGCCATTTGTGATAGCACCAAAAACGGAGAAAACTCCACTGAACATAAGGACGTCGGTGAGCAGAGGTACCTTGGGAATCAGTATGCCGACGGTTATGCAGATAATTGCGAACAGGATATTAAAGATGACGCCGCCAAGGTTATATAGAATTATCTGCACTCGGCTCTCTCCCCTTTCGGGCGGGATCATCAGACACTGACCACCCGTTCCTGCAAGCTTGAAGGAACGGAAGTTCATCCTGCTGCCCTGTCTGATCATCATAAGGCTTCCAATACGGAAGGAGCAAAAGCGGTAACCGCAGATAAGGCCGAAAACGAGATGGCCGCCCTCGTGGACAATGATATTAATATAGTACGTGATCAGAAGAGCAAAAACCAATTCTAATAGTGATCTGCCTCCATCTGCTCCTTCACTGAGCATTTTACTTACAGTAAAACCAATCGGAATACCAATGAATATCGCCATAACAAAGACTAAAATCTTCAATATTTTGCTAAAAGCCTTTTTCATCATTCAAGTCCTCCAAAATCATTTTGCCTAAGCACCTCGTAGACGGCAATAGCAACCGAATTCGAAAGGTTAAGGCAACGAAGGGTTTTCCTCATTGGGATACGGACCGTGCGGTCGAAATTCTCCTCAATAAGCTCCTTTGGCAGTCCAACCGACTCCCTGCCGAAAACGAGAAAGGCTCCGTCGGGATAGTCGATATCGGTGTGCCTGTGCTTTCCGTGTGCCGAGAAAAAGTAAAGCTCGGCATCAGCGTTTTTCGCGAGGAACTCCTCGTAATTCTCATAATACGTCACGTCAAGCTTATCCCAATAGTCAAGACCTGCACGCTTTAATGTTCGGTCGGAGATTTCAAATCCGATGGGCTTTACAATATGTAATTTTGCTCCCGTGACTGCACAGGTGCGGGAGATGTTTCCCGTGTTCTGCGGTATCTCGGGGGAAACTAAAGCTATGTTGATTTCTTTCATTTTGCTTACCGTTTTTTATTTTATTGTATCACAAATGTAAAGTAATTGCAAGAAAACAAAATATTTTTACATTTTTGTCTTTATTTTTTTGTTTCGTTGTGGTATAATAAGATGGTTTATTATATTCAGGCAGGAAAATATGCCTGACCACTATCGAAAGGAAATCATAAAAATGGGTATTTTCAGCTCGCTCTTTAAGAGCTACAGCGAAAAGCAGATAAAAAGATTAATGCCCCTGGTTGACGCCACCGAGGCTCTTGCCGACAAGTTCAAGGCTATGAGCGACGGCGAGATGAGGGCATATACCGATAAGCTTAAGGGTGATCTTGCAAGCGGCAAGACGCTTGACGATATTCTCCCCGAGGCATTTGCACTTGTAAGAGAGGCAGACGAGCGAGTTCTCGGCAAGCGTCCCTTCCGCGTGCAGATCATAGGCGGTATTCTTCTCCACCAGGGACGTATCGCAGAGATGAAGACCGGTGAGGGTAAGACCCTTGTTGCTACCCTGCCCGCATATCTTAACGCACTTACCGGTAAGGGTGTGCATATCGTTACCGTAAACGATTACCTTGCTAAGCGTGACTCGGACGAGATGGGACGTGTGTACGGCTTCCTCGGTCTGACTACAGGACTTATCGTTCACGGACAGAAGCAGAATGAAAAGAAGGCGGCATACGCTGCAGATATTACCTACTGTACCAACAACGAGCTGGGATTCGACTATCTCCGTGACAATATGGTTGTCTATAAGGAGAGAATGGTACAGAGAGGACACAACTTTGCGATCATAGACGAGGTGGACTCTATCCTTATCGACGAGGCGAGAACTCCCCTTATCATTTCCGGTCAGGGCTCTAAGTCCACCGACCTCTATCAGATGGCAGACAGACTGGTAAGAACCATGTCCCGTCACGTTATTAAGGAGGTTGATGCAAAGCAGGATCTCGACGTATACGAGGAGGACTTTATCGTCGACGAAAAGGCCAGGACCGCAGTTCTCACCCAGCACGGTATCGAGAAGGCCGAGAAATACTTCAACATTGAGAACCTTTCCGATCCTGAAAACACAAGCATCTACCACCACGTAAACGTAGCCATCAAGGCTCACGGCGTTATGAAAAACGAGGTGGACTATATAGTTAAGGACGGAAACGTTCTTATCGTCGACAGCTTTACCGGTCGACTTATGCCCGGACGTCGATATAACGACGGTCTGCACCAGGCAATCGAGGCTAAGGAGGGCGTTGACGTTCAGCGTGAGAGCCGTACGATTGCTACCATCACCTTCCAGAATTACTTCCGTATGTACTCGAAGCTGTCGGGTATGACGGGTACCGCACTTACCGAGGAGGACGAGTTCAAGACTATTTACGCTCTCGACGTAGTTGAGGTTCCCACAAATAAGCCCATGATCAGAATTGATCAGAACGATACCGTATTTACTACCTATCGCGGAAAGGTACTTGCCATCGTAGAGCAGATCAAGGAGTGCCGCGAAAAGGGTCAGCCCGTGCTGGTCGGTACGGTATCCATCGATAAATCCGAGGCTCTGTCCGCCGTTCTTAAGAAGGCGGGAATCCCCCATACCGTGCTTAACGCTAAGCACCATGAAAAGGAGGCTGAGATAGTTGCCCAGGCAGGACGCTTTGGTGCAGTAACAATCTCTACCAACATGGCGGGACGTGGTACCGACATTATGCTTGGCGGTAACCCCGAATACATGGCCAAGGCTGAGATGCGTAAGGCGGGAATCGATGAGGGACTTATCGCTATGGCGACCAGCTCTGCCCCCTCCGAGGACGAGGCTGTAAACCAGGCGAGAGCTACCTATAAGGAGCTGTATGCAAAGCACCGCGAGGCGATCGCCCCCGAGGCTGCCAAGGTAAGAGAGGCGGGCGGTCTGTTTATACTGGGTACGGAGCGTCACGAATCCAGACGAATCGACAACCAGCTCAGAGGTCGTTCCGGCCGTCAGGGTGACCCGGGTGAATCCCGCTTCTATCTGTCGCTGGAGGATGATCTGATGCGTCTGTTCGGCTCTGATAGAATCGATAACATTGGCAAGCTCTGTCAGAGAATGGGCCTGCCTGAAACCACTCCCATTGATGCCAAGATGCTGTCCGACTCTATCGAGATGGCACAGAAGAGGATCGAGGATAACAACTTTAACCGCAGAAAGAACGTCCTTACCTACGACGACGTTATGAACCAGCAGAGAAACGTTATCTACGCTCAGCGTGGAGAGGTTCTTATGGGTGACAACATCCAGGAAAAGATCATATCTATGATCAGGCAGTCGGTTGAGGACACCTTCGACTTCTGCTTCGGTCACGAGTCGCCTGAGGGCTGGAACTTTGACGAGTTTAAGAACCATTATCTCGGTCTTATTACCGATAAGAAGAACTTTGAATACACCGACGAGGAGCTTCATGCCATCGATAAGGAGGCGTGGAAGGAGGAGCTGGTTGAAAAGGCTCTCGCTATCTATCGCTCCAAGGATGAGCTGTTTGCTTCCCAGCCCGGAATGAAGCCCGACGCAATGCGTGAGGTTGAAAAGGTTATCCTCCTTCAGAACGTTGATAAGAAGTGGATGGATCACCTTGAAACTATGGACGATCTGAAGGAATACGTTGGTCTTAATTCCTATGCACAGAGAGATCCGGTAGCTATGTACCGTATCCAGGGTGCCGATCTCTTCGACCAGATGGTTGACGATATCAAGGAGGACACCGTAAGACAGGTGCTGTCCGTTATTCCCAAGCCTCAGGCTACCGAGCGAGTTCAGGTTGCAAAGCCTACCTCCGAGGGATTCGGCGGAGGCAAGCCCATCGTCAGAAAGCCTGTTGTAGTCAAGAAGGTGGGACGAAATGATCCCTGCCCCTGCGGAAGCGGAAAGAAGTACAAGAAGTGCTGCGGTCAGAACGAGGCCGCGGACAGAAGCTAATAGATTTTCATTCCTAAACTAACAATTCGAAAGGTCTTATCATGAATAAATCAAAATACGAGAGAGCTGTCTTTCTCGCAACGACCGTATGCCTGATACTGCTGGGCATAGCATTTATCGGTTGCGTGGCACACCTCTATTTTACCGGTGGAGATCAGCCCTTTTCAAGAGAGAGCGTTGGCGGGTATCTTAAGATTCTCGCCATCCCCTCGGTGATAACTATCGGTCTGGTTATTGCCGGCGTAATTATGCGATATATTAACAACTCCGAGGATGATGAAGCTACCCCACGAACCAAGTCCGAGCTGCTCGAAAGCTTTGAGGCAAGATACGACATCGAGTGCTTCAAGGGTCAGGCAAGAGAGCTCATCTCCAAGGAAAGGCACAGCAGAAACCTCTTTGAAAGCATCGCTTATGCATTCTCTGCCCTGATTTTTGTGCTTGTTTTAGCATATATGATCTTTTTCGCAGAGTTTACAGTTGAAACACTCAACGCTGACGTGATGGCTGCACTTACAGTCGCACTGCCCCTGTGTGCAATTGCTCTCGGCATTCACGTGCCAAGAGTATATCTGGCCGAGGCAAGCTGTGAAAGAGAGCTTGCCGCTATGAAGGAATACATCAAGGAAAACGGCACGGCGGGCGTTAAGAAAAACGAAAGGCCCGATGCAAAAAGACTTGATCCCTCTCTCATTCTGAAATACGTTATTCTTGCCGCATCGGTGGTATTTATCATCCTCGGCGTTGTGAACGGCGGCATGGATGACGTGCTGGCAAAGGCAGTAAAAATCTGTACGGAGTGTATAGGACTTGGCTGATATGAAAAACGTAATTGTTAAAATCAAAAATTGGTGGCAGGCACACGGTCTTAGCAAGAGAAGGCTTATACAGCTTTACTCCGCCCTGCTCTTCAACTCCTATCTCAAGGGCTATATAACCGGAGATATTTTCAAGGGACTTTCCAAAAACGTATGTACGCCCGGTCTTAATTGCTATTCCTGTCCCGGAGCGGTTACAAGCTGCCCTCTCGGTGCACTTCAGAACTCATTCTCTGCCTCGGGAAAGACCACGCCGTATTATATGCTCGGCATACTTATGCTCTACGGCATTATGTTCGGCAGATGGATATGCGGCTGGCTTTGCCCCTTCGGTCTGCTTCAGGACCTGTTACATAAGATCAAAACTCCTAAGCTTAAGAAAAACCGCTTCACAAGAGTACTGTCATTTTTAAAGTACGTGATACTTGTGCTTTTCGTAGTGGTTGTTCCCCTGCTTTATATGACAAAGGACTTTCCCCTGCCCGCATTCTGCAAGTACATCTGTCCTGCAGGAACGGTTGGAGGTGCTATAGGTCTGCTTATCAACCCTGAAAATGAGGGTATGTTCGGCATGCTTGGTCCTCTGTTCACATGGAAGTTTGCTCTGGCGGTAAGCATTATCGTCGGTGCCGTATTTATCTACAGAATATTCTGCCGATTTATCTGCCCTCTCGGTGCGATATACGGCTTGTTTAACAAATTCTCCATTTTCGGCATCAAGCTGGAAAAGAGCAAGTGCATAAGCTGTGGCAAGTGCGTATCGGTTTGTAAAATGGATATTCACCACGTTGGCGATATGGAATGCATAAACTGTGGAGAGTGCATCTCTGTTTGTCCCACTAAGGCTATAACCTATAAGGGTGCGAAAATCATTCTTCCCGAAAGCGAGCTTGAGGCTGCAGTTACCGTGGAGGAAAAGGAAGCGGTTACCCTTAAGCGTGAAAAGAGAGTGAAGCTCGTATCGAGAATTACCGCTCTTGTGCTTGCACTTTCGCTTCTGTTCTCTCTCGTATACTTTAACTTTATCTATGACGACGGCGTGGATCTTCCATCCGACGAGGAGAATGAAGGAGGCGAGGGTGAGGAAAACGATATTCCCACCGGAAGTGCCGTAGGCAATCTCTGTCCCACCTATTCGCTGGATCTGGTTGACGGAAGCGGAAAGATCAATATAAAGGAGCTTCGCGGAAAGATCGTTATTATCAACTTCTGGGGTACCTGGTGTGGCCCCTGCAAGCAGGAGCTGCCCGACTTTGACCAGGTGGCATCCGATTACGAGGGCGAGGTAGTGGTGCTTACCGTTCATACGGTGAGCTATGCCGACGAGGCACCCGAATATATTGCTACCAACTTCCCCGACAGCAAGATGCTCTTTGCATACGACCTCCCCCTTACCAGCACTATCGATATGTACTTTACCCTTCTCGGCGGTACGTCCAGCTATCCCAGAACTCTTATTCTGGACGAGGACGGTGTAATAGTGTTCACCGCTGACGGTAAGGTTGAGCATAATCAGCTGGTCGACGTCATTGAAAGCACTAAAAACAAATAATAAATAGAGAAATGACGGAGTTTTTGCTCCGTCATTTTTTCTTTTCATAAAATACTATGCTACCGGCAGGAACAGAATGGGTAAGCCAGGCGTTGCCGCCGATGACCGATCCGTCGCCTATTACAGTATCACCGCCTAGAATAGTCGCACCTGCGTAAATTATACAGTCACGCCCCACGGTTGGATGACGCTTGCCTCCCTTGATAAGCCTACCGGAAGAATCTCTTGCAAAGCTTTTAGCACCCAAGGTAACTCCCTGATATATCTTGACTCCGTCGCCTATCTCTGCAGTTTCACCAATGACTATGCCCGTACCGTGATCTATACACAGTCGCTCGCCTATTTCAGCCCCGGGATGAATATCAATCCCCGTTTTCTCATGGGCATATTCGGACATGATCCTTGGCAAAAGCGGTACGCCAAGAAGAAGCAGCTGATGAGCTATACGATAAGTCATAGTCGCAAAAAATCCGGGATAACAAAGCATGACTTCAGCGACGGATCGAGCCGCGGGATCGCCCTCGAAAATCGCGGTCGCATCCTTGATAAGCACCTCCTTAAGATAGGGCAGCCTTCCGATCATCAAGCGGGTGTCCTCCTCTGCTATAACTTCATCAATGCCCAAGGCGAGAAGCTGATCCTTTATCAGTAAAGAAAGCTCGGTCAATATATGTGATGTGCATACACCATCCATTTCCGAACAGACGGTGGGAAAAAGTAGAGAGCTTATGCTCTCTAAAATTTTAATGGCATTCCTTTTCAGAGAAAAATAAGGTGTTATACTTGCTTCACCGCTCTCGGTCGTCCTGGTAAGCATATCTGCTATTCTTTCTATTTCTTTTTTCTTCAAAGCTTAGTCCTCCATAAAACTCTGTAATTTATTAGGTTTTTCCGTTTTTGATAAAAAATCGCCTCTTTTTGTAAAGAAATGTTAAAATATTTTTAAAATAATTAGTTTTTAATGTTTTTTTAGGTTGATTTTTTTCTGTGTGTATGATATAATTTTAAATGTAAAAATCTGTAAAAATAACCGGTCAGGCTAGCCTAATCATACGACAGCGAAAAGAGGTGCAGATGCCCCGTTGCTTACGGCCTGACAGAAAGGTACGGTCACCCGATGGGTAAGAGTATTTACACTTATTACAAGGAACGTCTGATCGAGATCGGCGGCAAAAACAAGTGTTTATATTTAAAAAATATAGTTAGAAAAAGTGCATACGATATAGGTCGAATCTTCGAGGGTCGAGAGGATAAGGTAAACGAGCTTATCAAATTCCTCTGGTCTGCGGGCAAGGAGCCACTTAACCTTATTCGTCACGAGGAAACCTATGAGCTTATCGGCAATCTCGGTATAGAGGATGAGCAGGACGCAGATTCCGCACGTGCTGAAAGTGCGGAGGAGTACGAAAAGGCTCAGCGTCGTCGCAGAAGAAAGATAACCGCCGACCAGACTAAGCTTATTGAAAACGAGGTAGCAAAGCTTAAGGAGCTCAAGCGTGAGGTGGAGGATATCGAACGTGAGACGGGTAAAAACGAGCTATATATCGGCTATCCCTTCGTTTTTGGATCCATCCAGCAGGGCCCCACAAAGACGCTTATCAAGGCACCCCTTATGCTCTTCCCCGTTAAGATAGACATTCTCGACGAGGAGACGGTAAGCATCCGCTTCAGAGGTAACGAAAAGATACAGATAAACAAGGCACTGATACTCGCCTATTCTCAGTCCAAGAAGATGAACGTAGACGAGCTTGAAACCGAGTTTGACGATCTGTCCTCCTTCAGAAGTCTGCTTTCAATAGTAAAATACCTCGGTCACGCAAGGATCCGTATAGACTGCAAGGCATCCAAGAACATCTACAACTACGCAAGATTCAAGGAGCCTGAGTCGAAGGGTCTTGATCTGTCGGTAAGACACGCTGCGGTGCTTGGCAGATTTCCCATCTCCAGCTCCATTTATAACGATTATTGCGTTCTCGAAAAGAAGAAGCTTACCAACGATGCCATAGACGAGCTTCTGCGTACCAGTGGTAAGTTTGGCAAGAAGAAGAGTGGCATCCGCACAAAGAAGAAGCTTAAAAAGCCTCTTCGTGCCAAGAGAAATCTGCCTAAGGCAAGCTATATCGTAAAGATGCTGGACTTTGCTCAGTCCGAGGTGGTCAAGAAGGTAGACACCCTTGGTAATATGGTAATCTACGGCCCTCCCGGTACCGGTAAATCCCAGACCATCGTTAACGTTATTACCGACGCACTCTGCAAGAAAAAGCGTGTGCTGGTCGTATCGCAGAAGAAGGCCGCACTCGACGTCGTATTCTCCCGCCTTGGCAACCTTAACGAAAAGGCGATGTATATCAGCGACGAGGGCAAGGAGAGAAACGCCTTCTACGAAAGAGTGTTCGAATCGCACAAAAGAAGCGAGATCGATCAGCATATAAATCTCCAGGAGCTTATGGACGAGTATGCCGACATTCAGGCAAGGATCGACCACGAGGAAAAGCGACTTAACGACATTAATCACGTGCTTAACGACAAACAGCCCTTCGGCGTTTCGCTGTCCGACATGTATTCCTCATCCTATATGCTTCCTAAGAACTCGGGCGAATATGCGGCATATCAGCGTATGCTTCAGTGCAAGGACGTTATGGCTCTTAACTACAAGGAGCTGTCCAACGCTATGTTCACCATCCGCTCGAAGAACATCACCGACACCTACTACTCCTATGCTCAGGCAAAGGAGAAGAATCCCATAATCGACTGTATGCGTCCGGATATTGACATTCCCACCATCGCGGACGTTAAGGGAAAGCTGTCTGAGATACAGAAGTCGCGTAAGGGCTTCTTCAATATCACCAAGTATCCTTACACAAGACAGGTGCTGGCTCACTATGCCCTGCTCGAAAATCCCGCAACGCTCCGTGCCGTTGCCAAGATGGAGAGCAAGCTTGAGAATCCCAATCCCCTCGTCCGCGGACTTAAGGCCAAGGACGTTGAAGAAAAGATGAAGGAGACTCTCGAGGCTATCGATCAGTTTGTAAAGGAATACGGTTTCCTTAAGAAGGTAATGACCAAGGACGGATATATCTCGGTAATCGACAACATCCTCCGTGGCAATACCGCATACATCAAGCTGGTACACGAGGCTCTGGATAAGTATATTGAACAGCGTGACGTAAGCATGCTGCTCAGCACCCTTGATGAAAATATGCTGGACATCCTCAACTTTGCCTACGAGGCCAGCAAGAATTACGCAAATTATATTGAAATCATAGAAAAGATCCCCGTAATACGTATGTATCACGAGATCACCGTCTGCGAGGAGAAGCTTAAGGACGAGCTTGCAAAGGTGGTTGACTACCCCAATATTTCCCAGAGGATCTACAAGCTTAAGGAATCTCAGCTTGCGGTTTCACAGAAGATCTGCCACGGTATTGCCTGCAAGGAATATCAGGAGCTGTTCCACAGCTCTGAGAACGCCCAGGACTACTACTATCAGATCTCCAAGGACAAGAAGCACTGGGCCATCAGAAAGGCTATGGAGATGTACGGCAATTACGTATTTACTCTATTCCCCTGCTGGCTGCTCTCACCTGAGAACGTATCCTCTCTTCTTCCCCTTGAGAAAAACCTCTTCGATATCGTTATCTTCGACGAGGCATCTCAGGTATTTATTGAAAGCACGATTCCTACCATCTACCGCGGTAAGAATATCGTAGTAGCAGGCGATGCCAAGCAGCTTCGTCCCTCCGCTACCTTTATGAAGCGTTATCTCGGTGCGGACGTAGAGAGCTTTGACGATCCCTCAGTCCAGGCGGCACTTGAGGTTGAGAGCCTGCTCGACCTTGCGGTAGCAAGATACAACAGTGCAAATCTTACCTACCATTACAGAAGCCGTCATCAAGAGCTTATCGACTTCCCCAACTGTGCATTCTACTCCGGCAATCTCCAGGTTGCACCTAACATCTACACCGGCAAGAGTGCGAAGCCTATGGAGAGATATAAGGTAGACGGCAGATGGGTAGACAGAAAGAACGTTGCAGAGGCAAGGAAGGTCGTTGACATTATCAAAAACATCTTTGCCACAAGAAAGAACAACGAGAGCATAGGAATCATCACCTTCAACAGCGACCAGCAGGCAGCTATTGCCGACGCTATTGATAAGGAGGCTCAGGCTGACGGTAAGTTCCGTATTCAGATAGCGAATGAGAAGGTCAGAACCGATGGCGGCGAGGATACCGGTCTTTTCATCAAGAACCTGGAAAACGTGCAGGGTGACGAGAGAGATATTATCATCTTCTCCATTGGCTACGCTCCCAACGAGATGGGCAAGATCTACACCAACTTCGGCTCGCTTTCCTCCGAGGGCGGTGAGAACCGTCTTAACGTTGCTATTACCAGAGCAAAGACCAAGATCATCGTGGTGACAAGCATTGAGCCCGAGGATCTTAAGGTTGAGGATTCCAAGAACCAGGGACCCAAGCTGCTTCGTGACTATCTTGCATACGTAAGATCGGTTGCAAACGGTGATAAGGAGCATGCGGGAGCAATTCTCCGCTCGCTCTGCCCTGTTAACGATCCCGGCTCGGAGGTAAGAAGGCTTACTGCAACCCCCAGCATCGAGGAGCAGATGAAGGAAAGACTCGAGAAGCTTGGATACAAGGTTGATATCGGCCTCGGAAACAAGAACAGCCGCATTTCGCTGGCGGTTTATGACAATAGCTGTGACAAATATCTTATCGGCGTAGAGCTTGACAAGGACGCCTTCGCCTCCTCGGCATCTGCTATGGAGCGTGACGTTTACAAGCCTAAGTTCCTCGAGGGTCGAGGCTGGACCGTAATGAGAGTATGGAGCCGTGACTGGTGGCTTTCGCCCTCCAGGGTAATCCGCTCTATCGTCACCGCTGCTGAGAAAAACCGCACCGGCGGCAAGCCTCCCAAGGCTTCGGTATAGCTTTTTCTGAAAAATAGGCGAATTTTTAGGTTATTTTTGCTTATTTTATGAAAAAGCTTTCGAAATGTTCTTGAAATATTCAAAAATACATTGTATAATGTATAGGATGCAAATATTAATAATAAAAAATAGGAGATATACCAATGAATCTTTTAACATTCCTTCTTGAAGCTGCCAGCGAGGGCGGAACTACAACTACTCCCGATACTAACGCTACAGCTAATCCCCTTGCAGGCCTCGCAATGCCCGTTATCATGATCGTAATGCTCGTGGCTATGTGGTGGTTCACCTCCCGCTCTCAGAAGAAGAGAGATCAGGAAGCACAGAGCATGCGTGATTCCCTTCAGGTTGGCGACGAGGTTACTACCATCGGTGGCATTATCGGTAAGGTTGTTTCCATCAAGGAAGAGACCTTCGTTCTTGAGACCACCAAGGAGAAGACCCACATCAGATTCCTTAAGGGTGCTATCAGAAGCGTTGACGTAAGAGTTGCTGATCTTACCGCCGCTCCCGAGTCCAAGGATGAGCCTGCTGCAGAGCAGCCCGCCGAGGAGAAGAAGTCTGATAAGAAGTTCAGCTTCTTCAAGAAAAAGTAATAAAAGAAAAGTCCTCCGAATAAGCTTTAATAGACTTATTCGGAGGTTTTCTTATGTCAAAATCAAAACGTGCGGGTGGAAATATTCCACGAAGCTTTATCATATCACTGGGAATCTCTGCCGCGACTATAATATTGCTGTCGCTTATCGGCACGGTAATTGCGGGGTCGCTTGATGACCCGACGAGGCATCTTGGACTTATATCACTAGGCGTGATGCTGCTTTCGGCGGCGTTGGGCGGTATAATCAGCTCCGGAATAAGAGGTGAAGGCTCAACAGGCTTCTCTGCCCTGGTGGCTCTCACGGTAGTACTGATAATGCTGCTGATCAACGTGTTGATCTGCAAGGGGCGGGTTTCTCTTGCCGCCTTTATGAACTACGCCTGCTATTTCGGTGTGGCGGTTATGTCAGCCTTCCTTAACAGAAAAAGGAGCGGAAGAAGAAAGCACAGACATAAGCATTAAAAAAAGGCTATTCCAAGGCGAAGCTGACCCTTGGAATAGCCTTTTTATTATAAAAAGATAGCAATTAAAGACGGGAATTAAGTCTTTCGATATAGTAAGGCAGTGCCTGCTCGAAGTTTACACCGTATGTGCGGCGATCATCATCTGCCATAGTCAGCCTGATGCACTCGTGGGTGTAGTCAACGGCAACCGCCAAGGCACTCTCCATATTATGACCACACATAAGAGCACCGACGGTGGCAGAGGCGAAAATATCACCCGTGCCGTGGTAGGCTACCGGCTCAAGATCGTTAAAATAGGAGAAATAGCTATCGGTGGTGCTGTCGTAGGCGTAAGCACCGAGCTTGCTGGGATCGAAGGAAATACCGGTAAGAGCGGCACGCTTAGCACCAAGGCCGCAGAGCTTCTTCAATACCGAACGGATGTACTCCTCGTCGTAGTCGGGGTTATAGGGAATGTCCAGCATAAACGCCGCCTCGGTAAGATTAGGTATGATAAGATCTGCCTTACCGCAGAGCTCTGCCATAGCTCTAGCAAACTCGGGAGTAAAGCCCTTATAAAGCATGCCGTGATCCGCCATGGCGGGATCAATGACCACCATACACTTATCCGTTCTATGACGGTCGATAAGCTCCGAAACAAGTCCCAGCTGACGGAAGGAGCCGAGATAACCCGTATAGATGGCATCAAAGCCAAGGTCAAGCTCAGAGAAGGTCTTGGAAATGCCCTCGATCTCATCCGTCAGATCGCAGAAGGTGAACTTAGGAAAGGCGGTGTGTGTAGAAAGAACAGCGGTAGGCAGCACGCCCGCCTCAACGCCTGCCGCAGAAATGATAGGCAGAGCAACCGTAAGCGAGCATCTGCCGACGCAGGAAATGTCCTGTACTGTAAGAATTCTCTTCATATTTTTTATCCTTATATTATGTATATTCTATTTTAACATCTGCACCGAGGCAGATAAGCTTTTGCTCCAGCTTTTCATAGCCCCTCTGAATAATATGAGGCGAGTAGATCTCGCTTCTGCCGGGGGCGGAAAGTGCGGTAATAAGGCATGCCATTCCTCCGCGAAGATCGGGAGCAGTGGCAATTCCATTTTGAATCTTAGACCTGAAAATCTCGACACGATCGTCAAGAATGGCGTGGCGAATACCAAAGTTTGACAGTGCCTTAAGGTAGCCTGTGCGACCCGGCCATACGGTATCGGATATTTCACCGCCCGAACATACTGCCATAAGCGGTGCCATCAGCGGCTGAAGATCGGTCGGGAAGCCGGGATATGGGGCAGTGGTTATGGAAAGCGGCTTTGGTGAGTCCGGGACTGCCGACACACCGTTATCCGATGGCAAAATTTTGGCACCAATTCTATGGAATGCATCATAAACCGACGTCATATCAGAGTCAGGACTGTTTTTTACTATAATACCACCACCTGAAATAAAGCTTAAAGCAAGATAGCTTCCCGCCTCGATCATATCACCGATAATGCCGGTCTTACCGCCTCTAAGCTCCCTTCCCTCAATAGCGATATCTCTGCCGCAACGCGAGATAGAGCCACCGCAGGAATTGAGAAAATCGATAAGAGCGTCTATATGAGGCTCTATGGCACAGCCATGAATTAGGGTTTTACCCTCGGCGGAGGCGGCAAGTAAAATAGCGTTGACGGTTGCACCAACCGACAGCTTATTAAAGAATATTTCACCACCGCGAAGCCTATCCGCAAGGAGAATATCTCCATCGAGTCTGCCGCCAAGCGAACGGCAGGCGTCAATATGCATATCGATAGGCCGTGCAGAAAAGCTGCAGCCGCCAAAGGCGAGGATCGGACATTTTCCAAACCTTGACACTAGGGTGCCCAAAAGATAGGTGGATGCACGGATCATTGATACAAGGCGAGGATCGGGATCGCGGTATGCGAGAGTCCTGGTATCGACAAAGGTGACATTGCCTCGTTTCTCAACTACGGCACCGAGAGATTCGATCAGCGAAAGTGCGACTCTCACATCTCCAATATCGGGAAGATTCTCTATCTCGGACACGCCATTTGTCAAAATACAGGCGAAAATAATAGGCAGAGCTGCATTTTTTGATCCTCCGACAGATACCTCGCCTCTCAATCTTCTTCCACCGTTTATAATAATTCTTTTCATAAGTTCTCCCGAATGAATGATAGTATATCATATTCGGAAGGAGTACTTTTAGTTAATTTTTACCGTATCTGTAGGCGAGAACAAGCCTTACTACCTTGCTATAGCTTACGATTCCACCACTACCGCTGGAGGTAAGATACAGATCATTGATAAACTCGGATATGTCCTCGATAATGGTATCACCGTACTTTTCGGACACCGCGTTTGCGGCCCTTATATCAACACGTGCTGACTCGCAAAGGCCCGAAACTATTTCATAGTATGCGTCCTTATTGGTCTTATAAAGAGCGGATGCAAAGTAGCTGTACATATTAAGTGCCCCACTATATCTGAGGCAGGGATCGTCTGAGGTCGAGGTGAGGATATAGGCGATAAAATTAGCCTCGTTCTCACGCATGAAGCCTCGCTGATGGGACATCTCGTGGGCAACAGTAAAGGTGGTGACGTAGTCGGGATAGTTAGTATTAATATTAGCCTCACCGGTCACGTAGGTATAAATGCCCGTGATACCGAGATAGGACATTACCTGGCTTACACGAACGCCCTTTGCGGTGGAATAATACCCCTTCGGTAAGCCGTAAAGCTCGGCAAGATCGCTATACGCATCGCTGAACATCAGACTAAGCTTGGAATAACTGTAGCCATGGGTAAACACGCCATTCTCATTACGGGGAACCTGATCGGCGAGGGAGTTTGCCTCATCGCGAAAATAGGTCATGGTTTCAATCAGATTATCCTCGGTGACCTCTACCGAGTTGAGCCCCATCCTTTTATCAATCGGAGTGGTGTTATGCCCTATGCCCAGTGCAAGAAGATGACCGGTATATATAAGGAGAACCGCGGCGGCAATATTAACGATGAAGCGTCTTCTCTTTCCTTTATCCGAAAAGGCCTTTACCGCCCTATAAATCACAAATCCAATTATTAAAGGAAGGCAGACAATAAGCAGTTCAAAGAAGGAGAAAGGAAAAAGCTCTCCGACCGCCGCCATAGCACGTCTGAAGCTATGTGCAAAGCTACCGTTTATCATATCGGCGAAGCTGTATGACCGTTCTGCCAGTGTATGAATTATGCCGACAAGGGCAAATAATAGCAGTGAAATAATGGCAAAGGGAGATAATATTTTGATTTGTTTTTTGCTCATTTTTATCTTCTGTTTTCTTTTTTATTTGTAGGATTTTTATGTTTTTCGTCAAATAATGACAATATTAGTTTACTTTTTAGCCTGTAAAATATCCAGATTACGCTCGACGGTCTTTCTTTTTCTCCAGGCAAATGCACGACGAGAAAACTCCTCGTCGGTCATAGAGCTAAGTATCTCGGGCGTCAGGTGAGGAATCCTATCCTTGTGGAAAAACTCGACCGGAGTGAGAACGGGATCTCGGTTATACGGGCAGGCAGTCTGGCATTTGTCACAGCCCCAGAGGGTGTTCTCTCGACGCATAAGCCCCTTCTCCTCCTCTGAAAGCTCACCCTTACGCTGAGTGATGGCCGAAAGGCAATCCTCTCCCTGCCCTGCAAGAATGCCGGTAGGACACGCTCTTCTGCAAGCACCGCATCCCTCACATCTCATAATTTCGATCGGAGCAGATGCCCCCAGGGTTACCGGGTCAACGTCGGTCAATATATCACCGATAAACACGAAGCTGCCGTATTTTTCGTTAATGATAAGTCCGTTATCACCCGATATTCCAAGACCGCCGATAAGTGCGGCGTGACGCTCATCTATGGGGCTATGATCACCGTAGCCCTTTATACGTGCATTGGGAAATTCTGACTTAAGGCACTCGGAGAGTGCGAGGTTGATCTCGGATATGGCAATATGATAGTCGAGAGATGCCGCGTATATTGAAAGATTATCCGTCCTGCCCGCATAGTAAGGCAAAAGATATATAATAACGCTCCTCGGCTTAAAGCCCTCCCTCTCGATGATCCTGCCGTTTATCTCTCTTGCGTCGTCGTAGGAAAGGATCGTAAAGTACTCTATATTCTGCCCCAAAAGGCAGTTCTTTATTTTCTCTCGCATCTTACTCTTCCCTCGCGTTTTTTATTATTATACACCCGAAAAAACAAAAAAGCAAGATATTTCTTGACTTTAATTCCCCTTAATGATATAATTACTGTGTATTTATTTTGAAAGGTTTTTAAATTATGAATATATTTAACATTGGTCTTATAAAAATGCTGACCGAAAGCGGTGTCCTTCCCTCAGAGGGTGGCACATATCTGCTGGTTATGTCTATAGGCATCCTTGCTTCGGTTGCCATCTCTTATCTTCTCGGAAGCATTTCCTCCGCAGTTTTTTTCTCTAAGCTGCTCTTCAAGGAGGACGTGCGTACCCAGGGTAGCGGTAACGCAGGTCTTACCAATATGCTCCGTACCTACGGAAAGGGTGCGGCAGCTCTCACCCTTATCGGTGATATGGGTAAAACCGCTCTGGCGGTTCTGCTCACTGCACTTATCTTCGGCTTCTCCTATGATAACGGCATCAGCATGAGTGGATTCTGCTATCTGGCAGGTCTTTGTGCCGTGCTGGGTCACGTTTTCCCTGTTTTTTACGGCTTTAAGGGTGGCAAGGGTGTGCTTGTAACCCCGACTATGGCTCTCATACTCTGCCCAGCCATCTTCGGAGCACTTATTCTGCTCTTTATCATTATCGTTGCAATATCCGGCTACGTTTCCTTAGGATCTATAATCGTTGCTTCGCTCTTCCCTGTATGCGTATGCCTTTATTCCTATCTTCTCTGCGGCAGTATTTCGGTTATCGCCGCTGTATGCTCGCTGTTCCTTGCGGTATTTATCGTATGGTGTCACAGAAGCAATATCAAGAGATTGGCCAGCGGAACCGAAAAGAAAATTTCAATAGGTAAGAGAAAGTAATGATCAAAAAGGATTTTATAGAATTGACCCTGGAGGTCTTTCGCTCGGAAGCGTTAAAGAGGCTGATCCTTTCAAGGCCCAGGTCGTCCGAGATAGCAAAGATATCCTGCCGTCTGGTATCCCACAGAGGCAGACGCATGCTGGCTATGGAGCTTTCGCTTCCCGGCGATACGGTATCTCATAAGAATATCTGCGAGGATGCCATAGAGAGCGAGCTTTTCCCTCTCCTTAAGGAATACAGGCAGGCAAACCTTATCACTACCCTCGGTGACGCAGAATGGAAGGTTAACAAAAAGGGCGGCGAGGTTATTCTCGGTGCTGAAAGAATAAGAAAAAAGCTATCCGGCGAGCGTCCCGACTTTGAAAAGGCTATCGAGGCTCTCGACAAGAAAAAGAACTACATTCTGTCGGGGGATGAGAAATTCCTGATAAAGCTTGGCGTAAGCTCGGCTGACGGACGTGTCCACGATAAAAAGCAGGGCAAGTTCAGACAGATCAACCGCTTCCTTGAGCATATTGAAAACGTATATCCCAGATTGCCCGCGGAGGGTGAGATAAAAATATACGATCTATGCTGTGGAAAAAGCTATCTCAGCTTTGCGGTATACCATTATCTGACCGAGATCAAGGGCAGACGCATATTCCTGTACGGAGCCGATCTCAAGCGTGACGTTATTATCTGGTGCGAGTCGCTGGCAAGAGAGCTTGGTTACTCGGGAATGCGATTTGAGGTTGGCGATATATCAAAAATCGTTCCCGATGAAAGACCCGACATGGTTATCTCACTGCACGCCTGCGATATTGCCACCGATATCGTGCTTGACACAGCGGTAAGGCTTGATGCGAATATTATTCTCTCCACCCCCTGCTGTCACAGATACCTCAACGGTAAGATAGTGGCTAAGGAGTTGAAATTCGTTACCGATTATCCTCACGTCGCGGGAAAGCTGTGTGAGGCTATAACCGACGCACTGAGGCTTGCAAGGCTTAGGGCGGGTGGCTACAGCGTTATTGCGTTAGAGCTTACCGACCCCGAGAACACGCCCAAGAACACGCTTATCAAGGCGGTGAAAAATCCCAGAATGAGCGAAAAGGAAAGGCAGGTTGCCGCTGAAGAATACAAGGCTATGCTCTCCTTCCTGCTTGGTGAGGGTGCTGAAAATTATCTCTCTGAGATAAAGTGATTTAAGAAGGAAAAACAACATGACATATACTACCAGATCCGCCGAGGAGACCGAGCGTGTTGGCTACGGTCTTGCCGAAGGGCTTGACAAGGCGGGAATCAAGCGTGCATTTATTGCTATGCGAGGCGAGATGGGTGTGGGTAAGACTGCATTTACAAGAGGCTTTGCCTCATATTTCGGTATTTCGGGTGTAAAGAGCCCCACCTATACCATTGTCAACGAGCATCGCGGCAAAGTTAACATATATCATTTCGATATGTATAGGATCTCGGACGGCGACGATCTATACTCTATTGGCTACGACGACTACGTGGATTCCGAGGGCTACTGTATAGCCGAGTGGTCGGAGAATATTGAAAATGAAATTCCCGAGGGTGCAATATTCGTCACTATATCAAGAGTTGACGGCTCGGAGGCTGAAAGAAGGATAGAAATAGATGAAAATACTTGCGTTTGACGGTACGGCAAAGGCGGCGTCGGTGGCAGTTGCCGACGGCGACAGAATACTTGCCCATTATACCGTAGATAACGGACTGACCCAGAGCGAACTGCTTCTGCCTATGGCAGAGGATATGCTGAGGGGACTTAAGCTCTCATTCTCGGATATAGAGATGTACGCTACCTCTGTCGGTCCCGGCTCGTTTACCGGTGTGAGAATCGGTGTTTCACTTATTAAGGGACTTGCTTTCAAAAGAGATATTCCCTGCGTGGGCGTGTCCACCATCGAGGCTCTGGCAGAAAATCTGAGAGGTGTTCGCGGTGTAATACTTCCCTGTATGGATGCAAGGCGTGGCCAGGTATATTCTGCCACCTTTATTTCGGATGGAAGAGAGCTTCGCAGAATATGCGAGGATCGTGCTATTTCACTGAAGGAGCTGGCAGAGGAGCTTCGTAACTATGCTGACGAGGACATATATATCTGCGGTGATGGCTACTCCGTTGCCAAAAAGGCTCTTAGCGAGTGCGGAATAAGACTGTGCGAAACACCCGAGCTGCTTATACTTGAAAATGCAGCGTCGGTTGCTAAGGTTGCAAAGAGAAAATGTGAAAGTGGTAAGGCGGTAAGCGACAGCGAGCTTTCGCCCGTATATTTAAGAATGCCCCAGGCCGAGCGTGAAAGGCTGGAGCGTGAGGCAGCCAAAAGGAGTTAATTATGAGAAAAATTTACATAGGTGCAGACAGTGCGGGCTATACGCTCAAGGAAGAGGTAAAGGGATATCTTACCGAAAAGGGATACGAGGTGATCGACTGCGGATGTGATTCCACAGCATCCTGCCACTATCCCGAGTTTGCCAGCAAGGTATGCGAGAGCGTTCAGAGTGAGCTTAACTCAGCCTTCGGTATTCTTATCTGCGGCACGGGTATAGGTATGTCCATGTGTGCAAACAAGCATCGCGGTATCAGAGCGGCACTCTGCTCGGACACCTATTCTGCCAGAATGACCAGATGCCACAACGACGCAAACCTGCTATGCATGGGTGCAAGAGTAATAGGCAGCTGTCTTGCCCTGGATATCGTTGACGCCTTCCTTTCTGCAGACTTTGAGGGTGGACGCCACGCGGTAAGAGTAAAAATGATCGAGGACATCGAGAACAAGTAATTTACAGCGAGGAGAAACGCTCTATGCCGTTGCCGTCTGTGAGGCGGTCGGCATGCTCGGAAATATAGCCAAAAAGCTCGGCGGTGAGCCCTGTACCGAATTCCAGAATACACGGAAATTCGATGGGCTCACCGCCCTTTCCATATTCCTCGATAGAAAGATAATATCTTTTACCGTCGGTGTAAACGTCGCTTTTCGGCGAGATCTCCCGAGATATAGCTCTGACCGCCACCGATGCCGAGATAACGTCCTCAATGCTATCAAAGGCGTAAAGGCTTCGCTTCTTCGACAGCATCGCAATACGGTCGGATTTTGACACCAGCCTTGCCGAGGATTCGGACAGGATACCGAGCTTGGTAACAAAGATCTCGCAGCAGCCGTTCTTTATTGGGTAAACCTGGATCAGAACCTTATCCCCTGCGGGATCGAAGCCTACCTCCGTTTTTGCCCTGTCCAGTATTCGCCAGAATGCCCGTCTTGCCATAGGGCCGCTGACGTCCGGTGTGCCGCTATCAAGCCCGTAGCCCTCTGTCTCCTCACGGCTAAGAACGATCTTTATTTTCGATTCTCCGATAAGTAGAAATTCCATATTTCGCCCCCGTTTTATTTCTTTTTCCATTATACATAACGAAGTGATAAAATGCTACCGGTAAATTGCGGTGGAGCTTCAAATGAAAGGAAAAAAGGCATTGAGATTTCTATATTTATCCGTATTTTCAAAATATTTCAAGCGAGATGGCGGTGCTTTGGCTATAATATTTTACAATATTTTTATTAAAATCATTGTTTTTATTTTCTGCATGTGGTATAATATAGGGCGGTGAGTTCGAGACCTTCCTCACCGTGTTGCGTTGCAACGAAAAAAACAAAACTAAAGGAAAATAAAATGAAAGACAGAAAAAGGATAACTCTTTACACAACGAGGGGTGCGTTGATCGCGGCTCTGTACGTTGCTCTGACATGGGTATGCACGGCTATCGGACTATCCAGCGGAGTAATTCAGTTCCGTATATCCGAGGCACTGTGTATTCTACCTCTATTCTTCCCCGAGGCCATCCCCGGACTGTTTATCGGCTGCATTATCTCAAATATGATGGTGCCGGGTGTGATTATCTGGGATATTCTATTCGGAAGCCTGGCGACGCTGATCGGAGCAGTAGGTGCCAGATTAATGATCGGTCTGCCCGAAAAATTCAAGTGGGTGGCGACACTGCCTACAATACTGGCAAATATGCTGATCATACCTGCTGTGCTGATAATCGCATACGGAGCACCCGACTCCTACTGGTTCCTTCTGATAACCGTAGGTGCAGGTGAGATCGCCTGTGCGGGAGTGGGCGGCAGTGCTTTATATTATTTACTTAAAAGATACGATAAGCTCTGGCTGAGATAAACCACCGACGGTGTCGGTAAATGATTCTTTCCATAAGGAGAACGTAAATGTCAACCAACGAAAGAAACGACAGAAAATATTTAATGGAGCTGGCAAAGCAGTATCCGTCCAGGAAGGCGGTTGCCGCAGAGATAATCAGGCTAAACGGTCTGCTTAATCTGCCCAAGGGCACCGAGCATTTCCTCAGCGATATTCACGGCGAATGGGAGGCCTTCTCTCACATAAGACGTAATGCGTCGGGCGTTGTCAGAAATAAGGTAGATTACCTCTTCGCAACCAGTCTTGACGACAGAGAGCGTGCAGAGCTTTCAAGCCTTATATATTACCCCGGCGAGAAGATCGCCGAGGCTAAGCTTAATGAAAAGGATATAGCCGCATGGTACACCGTCACCCTTGACAGACTGCTTAAGGTTTGTCGACTGGTTGGAAGCAAGTACACCAGAGAGGTGGTAAGAAGCCATCTCAGAGATCGTGCAGGCGAGTTCGTATATATTCTTGAGGAGCTGCTTATCGACGGAGAGGACGAGCTTAAGTCACAGTATTGCGACAGCATCGTAAGAACCTCTATAAGAATCGGTGCGGCAGAGGATCTGATCAAGGGTCTGTGCGAGACCATCAAGAGCCTGGTTATCGATCATCTGCATATCGTGGGAGATCTCTTTGACCGCGGTCCGAGAGCGGATATGATACTCGACGAGCTTATGCGTGAGAGATCCATAGATATCCAGTGGGGTAATCACGATGCACTGTGGATGGGTGCGGCGGCAGGCTCCAGAGTTTGTATCGCCACCGTCCTTAACAACTCTATTACTTACAAAAATCTTGACGTTATCGAGATAGGATACGGAATATCGCTCCGTCCCCTCGCCCTATTTGCAGAGGAGGTATACGGAAATTCCGACATCTCCGCATATATGCCTAAGGGTGATTCAGGCGGAAGCTTCTACGGTGGAACGGATGACAAGCTGCTCGCCATGATGCACAAGGCGATAAGTATTATTCAGTTTAAGCTTGAGGGTCAGACGATCAAGCGTAATCCTAGCTTTTTGTTGAATGAGCGACTTATTCTTGAGCAGATTGACAAAAAGAGCGGCACGGTTAAGATTGGCGGAAAGAAATACGCTCTTCGCGACCATGATTTTCCTACCCTGCTTGACGACCCCTATATGCTTACAGACGGTGAGCATAGGGTTATGGAATACCTGAGAGTTGCCTTCATGCGTTCGGAGAAGCTGAACAAGCAGATAAGATTTCTCTTTGACCGCGGAGGAATGTACACCATATACAACAATAATCTGCTCTATCACGGAGCAATTCCCATGACCGACGAGGGCGAGCTTATGTCCCTTGAGGCGGCGGGAGGCAGAAGCGGCCGAGCACTTATGGATTACTGTGACAGAATGGCAAGGACGGGCTACTTTGCAAAGGATGGCAGTGAGGAGAGGCAGGCCGGAAAGGACTTCCTCTGGTTCTTGTGGTGCGGCAAGGATTCTCCCCTTTGTGCAAGAAAGAAGATGGCAACCTTCGAAAGACTGCTTATCGACGATAAGGATTCCTGGATTGAGCCGAAGAACGCCTACTACAAGTCCTGGGACAATGAGGAGATCGCTATAAAGATCCTTCGTGAATTCGGCCTTGATCAGCTTGGCTCACATATCATAAACGGACATCTGCCCGTTCACAGAGGCGAAAATCCCATTAAGGCTAACGGTCGAATTCTGGTTATTGACGGCGGCTTCTGCAAGGCTTATCACGGATCGACGGGTATTGGTGGCTATACGCTGATTTACAACGCAGACGGAATGAGGCTGCAGGCACACGAGCCCTTCTTCGACAGGGCGGATGCAATAAAGAACAACGCGGATATTGTATCGCAGACTATAATCTTCGAGAACAAGTCCGACAAAATGCGTATCAGAGAGACCTACCGCGGCTCTCAGATCCGCGAAAGGATCGCAGATCTTATGATGCTTATGGCAGAGTATGAGAACGGATCTATTCAATAAAAAACAAAAGGTCAACGCAAAAGGCTGTCGCAAAAAGCGACAGCCTTATTTTTTATTTGCGGTGCTTATTGATAATAGCCTCAGCGACCATCAATCCGTCACGAGCGGAGGACACGATGCCACCTGCATATCCTGCTCCCTCACCCGTAGGATAAAGTCCTTCAACCCCCTCTGCCTCAAAGGTAGAGCTGCGAGGTAAGCGTACGGGAGAGGTGGTACGTGTTTCCGGGCCGGTCATAGCCGCCTCGGGAAGATAGAACCCCGGCATCCAGGAATCAAAATCCGCAATCGATGCACGCAGCGACTCGGTGATATATTCGGGAAGATATTCTTCAGGAGAGATAGCCACAGTGCCACGTGGATAGCTGGGCCTTACCGCATCGGGCATACGAGCGGCTCTGCCCTCAAGGAACGAGCCGAGAGTGGTGGTGGGAGCCTTGTACTCACAGCCTGCCACCTTGAATGCAGCCTGTTCTATCCTGCGCTGAAGCTCAATCCCTGCAAGAGGATCATCCGAGCCGAAGTCATCGGG
>JAZSEC010000053.1:0-4576 GCA_045531485.1 Eubacteriales bacterium
CCGTTCTCATCGTAAGATACGACTGCGAAGGTATTGCCGGAGATAGTCTTGCCGTCCTCGCCCTTGATCTCGAAGGGTCTTACAGAAAGCTCTGCCGCCATAGCGTTACCGAATACGATATCAAGAACCGCGTAACCGCCCTTATCAGGGGGAACAACCGCTGCTCTTACATCCCTTCCACGAATAGTGCCCTTGATGAAGTAAGAATAATACACCTTACCTTCCATCTCAAAAGTTTCTCTCTCAACGAGAATAATTACGTCATTCTTTGCCATAAAATTTTTCCTTTCTTTAATTAAAATGTGTTGTGTTGAAAATTACTTTCCCATCTTCTTCTGGGAAATTTCTCTTGCTTCTGCCTTGGATTTTCCCTCGCTAATTGCCTTTTTGTACTTATAGACACCTGCGTGGTCGGTCTGGCACTGAAGATAACCCGAGCGGATACCTGCCTCATAATCAGTCAGCTCCTGTCCTTCCTTGGGACCTCTCTGATGAACCTTTGCCTTACGTTCCTCGGCATAGTTCTTTGCTCTCTTGGTAGGAACAGCCCATCTGCGCTGATTATACTTGCTAGAAGCATTACTGGATTTTGCCATTTACAAAACCTCCTTTTGTTTTTTGTTTTTTTGCTTTTCGGCTATTCAGTTTTAATGTGCATACCGACATTATGTAAACATTGTGTTTGGAGTTCCGTTTTCCAAACGGTGGCCACCTCTTTGCAAAATTCAGAAACCCCGGGAACTAAAATTTTCTCTGTCGGTTATTGCTTTGATTATTAGTGAAGGCTTTAGTCCTCGTATGTACGAGTATAACTAGCAACCTTCATTCTTTTTCTTCTGTTACAGGGTGTTTCTTTACCAAAGGTTCTTTCATAAGCCTCATCCCTCTCGGGTGTACGTAAACGATAAAGATCGTCGCTCATAAGAATATTGCCGGAATCACCGTAACAGACGTAAACGCTCTGATAGACGATATACTTTTCTGTCCTATAAATATTTGTAATCCTGCAGGGCGCTTCGTTAATTGGAACTTTGCCTTTCATATTATCTCCTTTCCTTACATCAAATTCTTTCGCAAGAAATCAACCATATCTTCGTTAAGGCGAGTTACGTATTCTCTCGAATACCCCCACTCTTCGGCAAGCTGCTCGTGGGTTTTGTTATCTACATATAACGAGTAGTAGATAAGAAAGAGCTTCGCCGGAGCGTTTTTTATCGCCGAATTGTATCTTTCAATCTTGCATAAAAGAATCTTAGGTTGTATGACCCCTTTTGCCGAATCAAAAACATTTTTCATTTGATAATAATACCGAATCTCTTTTAGATCCGCCTTTATCTGACTGCCGTTTAACATTTCTTCTCCTTTACTTTCTGCCAAATTGTTTGATCATACCTTCCAGGACTCTTTTCTGATCGTCATCAGCCTTGTCCATAAGAGAGATAATCACGTTAAGCTGTTCGTTGGAAAAATACTGCTTTCCAAAATAATAATCATCAGCTATGTACACACCGCCATCATGACGTCCTGTTTTGGTGTATAACGGATAAGACAGTGAAAGCTCAAGTATGTCGTTCACAATTGTGTTTCTATGAACACCGAACTCTAAAGCAAGATTATCAATTTTCTCAAATCTTCGTTCACATAGAACTTCAAGAATCGCCTGACGACGTTCTATTACTTTCACTTGTCTCACCTCCTTCACTGCTGATGTATATATCATAACAAGTAATTACACAGGCCCATTGTGTAATTAAAAAAGTTTTTTGAAATTTTTTCGATTTTTTTAAAAAACAAAAAACCTCGACAAACAGTAATCCCTAAAATGGGAAAACTGCTCGCCAAGGCTTTTCTTTATATCCTTGCTCTTACGCTTATGCGTTATGCGAACACTTATTTATAGCAAAGGGATCACGGGATTTACCCGAACACTGTTTCAGCTCGACCCAGATATTCGCTATAAACGTCTATATTCATTTAATAAGAATAGGAAGAAATTCTTTCAACCTTTATATTCATTACGTTTTCGTTTTTTGCTTTGCTAAAAAGAAACAATTTACATCTGTCGCAAATTTTTCTCATTGAGCCGTCCTCTTGTTTATAACCCACAATATGGCGACCACAATTAGGACAATACATACTAACGGTCTCATATTTTGCTTTTTTCATTTTCTAAACCTCCTCACATTTCAACATAAGGTTTAGACTAATAGTTATGGTGGGATGGGAAACGTTCCTCCTGTAACGTTTTAGTCTTCACGCTAATTATTATAACGAAACTGACCACGGGGACACCCAGCTTCGATCATACCTATTTAACGAATTAGATCTCAATATCTTTAATTACCTTAACCGCCACCCCCTGTATCTGAATTTTATCAAAATACATATCTTCCATTTCATCATTTTCCGGATGAAGACGCACTTTTCTTCTTCGCTTATCGAGGAAATACTTCTTGAGAGTACATTCGCCATCATCAATTAAAGCAACAACAATTTGTCCTTCATCGGCAGACAATTGCTTCCTTATAATTACTAAGTCACCATCGTTGATACCGACCTTAATCATACTGTTGCCTTTGGCTTTGAGCACAAAGTATTCTCCCGAGCCAAGAAAATCTCCCGAAATGGAAAGATATCCTTCAATATTTTCTTCAGCAAGAATCGGAGTTCCGCAAGCGATCTGTCCGACTATAGGCATCTGATTGGTTTCTCTACCCATTCTTTTCATTGCCTGAGTTTCAAGACCGTAAAATCCACCGCTTTTAGTAAGCAACCCACGTTGCTCCATTTCGGTTATATATCTATAAACCGAGCTTTTGGCTAAACCAACGTAATCTGCTATTTCTTGCAGTGAAGGAACTTCCCTTTCCGTGAAAAATTTATTGTTTATATACTCAATTATTTTGTTAATAATTTCCTCGTTTTTTGTTCTCATAAAATCCTCCTATACAGAACACTCGTTCTGTTTGGTGTTTTAATTATACAACATATTTATTCTTATGTCAATACTTTTTTAAAGAAAAAATAAGGTGTTGTTGTTTTGCAACACCTTATTAAAATTTATGGAAAATTCATAGATTAGAGGAAGTTTTTTTGTAATCATCTTTTCTAAATTGTCAAGGGATACTCAAAGAAAATAAGACTGAAAACTAAAAGTTAACAGACCGCATTATCTTTTTTTCTTACACTTCCCTATAAACGCCCTTGACAATTTTTCAGAAGATGATTTTTTGTTTGGGGCGAATTTATAGAATTAAGTTCACAATTAGTATAAAAAACATCACATTTTCTAAAAGAAGTTATTACTCTAGTTCATTTTTTATCACATAAATTTCTTGTTAAACTTACCTTGAAGCTGTTCGATCGTTAAAATACTGCACTTCCGGTCAGTGCAAATACTGAAGAAAGGAGGGCTACGTGCCAAAAAAGGAACTAGATACTAATACTAATAAGCTTTTTACTGCCCTAAAGCTTATTGAACAATTAAATCACGATGGTTGTTTGCCGGCGTATATATTTAAAAACATTCTGAACGAATACGCAGGCAAAATTGATATATCCGAATTTACCATAAAAGAAACACAAAAGAAAGGAGAATAAAATGTACTCATATTCGCAAGATATTTTTCGAACAAAGCGAAAAGTTGTAATTTATGCCCGTGTATCGACTGAACACGATGCACAGCTCTCTGCCCTTGAGAATCAAATTGATTGGTACAAACCTATCTTAGATGCACATCCCGAATGGAAACTCGTAGGAACTTACATAGACGAAGGTATTACCGGAACCTCTGCCGAAAAGCGTGAGAAATTTATGAAAATGATCGCTGATGCAAGAGAGCACAAGTTCGATTTGATTATCACAAGAGAGGTTTCGAGATTTGCAAGAAACACGGTAGATACCCTACAATACACCCGTGAGCTTCGCCGCATAGGCGTTGAGGTTTTCTTCCTTAATGATAATATAAAAACTTTTGACGGTGATGGCGAGCTTAGACTTACTATTATGGCAACACTCGCCCAAGATGAAAGCCGCAAAACCTCAATAAGAGTAAAAAGCGGTCAACAAACCTCAATGGAAAAAGGCGTTGTGTACGGCAACGGAAATATTCTTGGTTATAAGCGAGTGGGAAAAGAAATGGTTATTGACCCCGAACAAGCAAAAACAGTTCGATTAATATATGATCTCTACCTCGCCGGGAATGGCTTAACAAAAATTAAATACGAATTGGAGGCAAGAGGTATAAAAACATCACTCGGAAAACGTTATTGGTCTGCGACAGTAATATCTGGGGTTTTGCAAAACACCTTCTATTATGGTGTAATGACATATCACAAAGAATATGTGCCAGACTTCTTGACTCAAAAACGGAGTAAAAACAAAGGCGAGTTGAAGCTAACACACGTTCTCGGAACACATGAACCGATTGTAACAAAAGAAGAGTTTGATGCAGTTCAACTAATAATGAGTAGAAAACGTAAAACCATAAGCGATTCTTGTGAAAAGAAAAAGCGAATGAAAGGTAAAACGCTTAATAAATATGTTTGGGGCAAGCTTCTTATCTGCTCATGCGGA
>JAZSEC010000005.1:0-27161 GCA_045531485.1 Eubacteriales bacterium
AAAGCACAAGGCCGCCGGTGGTCGAGCCGATGGTCTGAGGCAGGCAGAGAGCCGCACCTGCGAGAGGCATCTTGTAGATTTCGGGGTTTGACTGGTCGGAGCATTTAACCTGCTTGTCACCGAACTGCAGACCCATCTGCATAGATGCGAGGGTGTTAAATCCGCCGTGAGTAACTACCGCGGTAGCCTTTGCGGTACCGGGGGTGATTATTCTACCTTTGAATTGACGCATTACTTATTACCTCCTTTTGTAATAGCCACAAGGATCTCGTCATCCGAGAGATACTTTGCGGAGGTGTATGTACGAAGCTTGTTGGAGGAGGTGATTACGGGCATAGTCTTACAGAGAGGGTTATTCATATACATCAAAGGACAGATGTAGGAGGTAATTACACCACATCTCTTAAGTCTTGCCGCATATTCGGTCTTTTCAAACTCCTTAAGCACTGCAGGAGCGGCAGTGAATACGGTAGGGATCACAACCTGCTTGTTGCCTGCCTCCTTAAGTCCCGCCTCAACCTTGTCGGTCCAGCTCTTAAGCTGCTCCAGCGACATGTGGGGACAACCCATAAAGCAGAGCTTGGGTGTTGCATCGGGATTCTTCCAGATTACGGGATAGGAATCCTTAACTCGCTGAAGCTCCTTGTCATCAATTACGTAAACCTGAGCATTCTCTCTTATGAGCGACTCGCCCTGGAGCTTTGCCTCGGGGGTCAGATCGTGAATGTGGTAGAGGCCAACTGCACCGTTGGATGCGGTTGCAGCACCGAAGTCCTTAAGGTAGGTGCAGGCCGCGTCGTCAAGCTCGGTGCCAAGGTACTGATTAAGGCCGTAAACGTAGGGGACGTCCTCCATAACCTTCATACCGATAGCACTACCAAGCAGCTGTGCATCAGGCTTTTTAGTTGTTTCAACCTTGATTATCCAGCTTGCTCTTCTGCCCTCGTCGGTAAGCAGACCGAAGTTGGGCACGTAGCCGGCAATAGAACCCATAATATCCATAATGCCGGAGTTTCTGTTACATCTGGCACCAAGAACCGAGTTGGCGTATACAACCGCTGAGGATTCGGACCAGGAGAGAATATCGCCAAGCCTCGGCTTGTTGCCTACCTCGTCCATATAGCAGGTGCAGGTGAAGGCATCCTTGTCCATAAGGCCAAGCTTGTCAAGCTGCTTTTCATACATATCCTGCTTTGTGTACATGAATTTATTGAATACGAAATTCTGAAGGAAGCTTGCGGGTACGTTCTTATCGAGAGGGCGAGGGTCCATGGAGAACTTCTGTGCCGAAGCTACACCGTCGTCTACCAATCTCTGCATAAGGTCGTAAACGGGGGACATTACCTTAAGGCCAAAGGAGGTAACCAGGTGGTTATATTCGCTGGTAACCTTAACCATATCCTCGGCACCGAAGGTCTCTCCGTACATAACCAGGGTCTTCATAACCTTGGCCATGGTTTCGCCGTGTTTACCGTCAAGCATTTCCTGCTGATGAGCAGTAAGTCGCATATTTTTACTCCTTTTGTAAACTTAACTTGTCAAATATATATTAAATCTTCATTGCAACGTCCCACGCACCCCAGATTACGGTACGAAGGTTGCCGACGTTCTTTGCGTCGCCAATAACGTGAATGTTCTTGCCCTTCTTAACCAGGGGAGCAGGGTTGTAGCCAACCGAGAGAATAACCGAGTCGGTGTCAACTCTGCTTTCGCTACCGTCCTTAGCCTTAACGGTCACGTAGCCATCTCCGATCTCCTTAACGCCGGTTTCCAGAAGAACGGGAACCTTGTTAGCATTGAAGAAATCACGGAGGAAGGAGGTGTTTGCAAGGCAGATGCCGGGTGTAGTGATAAGGTCGTCCTGCATCTCAACGATCGTAGGCTTTTTGCCCTGGAGATAGAGATCGTATGCGATCTCACAGCCGGTAAGGCCGCCGCCGATAACGACTACTCTCTCGCCTACGGGCTTGTTGCCGAGGAGGTAATCCACCGCCTCAACGGCAGAATCTGCACCGGGAATGGGAATTCTCTTTGCCACCGCACCGGTTGCAATAATGATCTCGTCAGCCTTTATAAGATTTACGTCCTTGATCTCGGTGTTAAGCTTAACCTCGATGGGAAGTCTGGAAACCTCACGGATATACCATGCGATAAGCTCTCTGTCCTTTTCCTTGAAGGAGGGAGCTGCCGCTGCTACGAACACACCGCCAAGACGGTCGCTCTTCTCGAAGATAGTAACGCTGTGACCACGCTTTGTAAGGAGGATAGCAGCCTCCATACCGCCAATACCGCCGCCAACTACTGCAACGCTCTTTCTCTTCTTTGCAGGCTTGACGTAGTACTTCTTAGACTGCATGGTCTCGGGGTTGATAGCACATCTTGCAAGACCCATAGTATCGGTCAGATCCTGGGTGTTGTAGTGACCCTTGGAGGAGGAGAAGTTAAAGCAACCTGCGTGACAGCAGATACAGGGACGAATGTCCTCAAGTCTGTTCTCGATAAGCTTGGTAACCCACTCGCCGTCTGCCAGGAACTGTCTTGCTACGCCAACACCGTCGATCATACCGTCTGCAATAGCCTTCGCACCAACGTCGGGCTCCATACGGCCTGCACAAACCACGGGAATGTCAACGAACTTTTTAATATGTGCCACGTCCTCAAGATTACAGTTCTGAGGCATATACATCGGGGGATGAGCCCAGTACCAGGAGTCGTAGGTTCCGTTGTCTGCATTAAGCATATCGTAGCCTGCATCCTGAAGATATTTAGCGGCTCTCTCGGATTCCTCCATGTTACGGCCAACCTCGGTATAGCTTTCACCGGGAACGGCACCCTCTCTGAAGCCCTTCATCTTGGACTCTACGGAATAACGGAGCGAAACAGGGAAGTCCTTGCCGCACTCAGCCTTGATAGCCTTAACTACCTCAGCGGCAAAGCGGTATCTGTTCTCAAAGCTGCCGCCGTACTCATCGGTACGCTTGTTGAAGAACTCGATTGCAAACTGGTCGAGAAGATATCCCTCGTGTACTGCGTGAACCTCAACACCGTCAACACCTGCGTCCATACAGAGCTTCGCAGTCTTAGCGAATGCCTCGATGATCTCGTGGATCTGCTCCTTGGTCATCTCGGGGCAGATGATGTCGGGTGCCCAGCGTGCAGGCTGTGCTGAGGGGGAGGCCAGCTCGTGACTGGTGTCAAGAATAGGCTTGATAAGCGTTCTTGTGATCTTGTTTTTGTGGAGAGGGCCTACCAGCTCGGTTATAGCCCAGGAACGACCCATACCTGCGGTCAGCTGTACGAAAAGCTTGGCACCGGTCTTATGAATTTCGTCCATAAATACGCGAAGCTCGTCGAACATCTTGGGATTTTGCCAGAGCCATTTGCCCCAGAAGGTATCGCGTAGGGGAGCGATGCCGGGGATGATAAGACCTACGTTATTGTTTGCTCTCTCAAGGAAAAGCTTTGCTGCCTCCTTGTCAAAGCCACAGCCGGTCAGCTCAAACCAACCGAACAGCGACGTACCGCCCATAGGACACATAACGATACGGTTTTTGATCTCTACGTTGCCTATTTTCCAAGGGGTAAACAGGGCCTCGTACTTGGGATCGATATTTGCCATAGTAAAAATTCCTTTCACTAAAATATTACTTAAAATATTATACATTATTCGACGCCTATTGTCAAGAATTTATCAATATTTTTATGCTTCTACTTTATTAATAAATTGTTTATAAAATAAAAATAACTAAATACCTTGAAATATGCCGCGTTTTGTGATATGATGTAAAATGTACAAATTTTTGCGAAAAGGAGGCGACCGGTTTGATTTTCGGCAAACACATAAATAAGTACTACTTCAAATACGCACACATGCTTTTACTTGGCATTCTGGCACTCCTGTTTGTTGACCTGTTGCAGCTTGAGATACCCGAATTTTACCGTATGATCATTAACGGACTTGAATACGGTGAGGTGGAGGTAAACGGCACGTTAGTTCCCTTTGACATCACCTTCCTCGTCGAGGAGGTTTGCGGTCCCATGCTTTACATAGTTTTAGCCATGGTGTTCTGCAGATTCCTCTGGAGAGTGTGTCTTTTCGGTGCGGGCATTAAGGTGGAGACCGATCTTCGTTCGATCATGTTCAACCACTCCAAGCACCTCTCTCAGCAGTTCTATCATAAGAATAAGGTCGGCAATATGATGTCCTATTACATCAACGACCTTGAAACCATTCAGGAATGCTTCGGCGACGGAGTTCTTATGTTCTTCGACGCACTGCTCCTCGGCGGTCTTGCTATCTATAAGATGGCTATGATGCATGGATTTTTAACCCTTCTTACCCTCATCCCAATGGTATTTCTTCTTATCGTTGGAACGGTGGTAGGTCAGTATATGACTAAAAAATGGGAGGCAAGGCAGGAGGCCTTCTCGGCTCTTTCCGACTTCGCTCAGGAGAATTTCTCGGGCATCGCGGTGGTTAAGGCCTTTGTTAAGGAATTCCGCGAGCTTTGGGCATTCAAGAAGCTGAATAAGGATAATGAAAAGGCGAATATCGAGTTTACCAGAGCCTCGGTGCTTCTTCATATCTGCGTTACTCTCTTCGTCGAGTCTGTAATCTGCGTAATTCTCGGCTACGGCGGTTATCTCGTTTATAAGGGCACGTTTAATGCCGGCCAGATAATCGAGTTTATCAGCTACTTTAACTCTATCGTATGGCCTGTTATGGCGGTTTCCCAGCTTATTGAGATGGGCTCTCGCGGTAAGGCGTCGCTTAAGCGTATCAGCGAGCTGCTTGACACTCCCGTCGACGTCAGAGACGCCGAGGGCGTTACCGATATCGGATCGGTTCGCGGTGATATCGAGTTTAAGGCTCTCACCTTCCGCTATCCCGAGGCAGATTATGATGCACTTTCCGATGTATCCTTCAAGATCTCTGCCGGCGAGAATGTGGGCGTGATTGGTAAAACAGGCTCGGGAAAGACAACTATAGTTGACATTTTACTTAGAATTTACAACGTTCCCGACGGAACTGTATTCGTAGACGGTAAGGATGTTAACAGCGTTTCCATCGAATCTATTCGTGCGGCATGTGCCTACGTGCCTCAGGATAACTTCCTCTTCAGCGATACTATCGAAAACAATATTGCCTTCGCGGTGGATGAATTCGATAGGGCAGAGGTAGAGAAATTTGCCGCCCTCTCTGACGTACACGGCAACATCTCGGAGTTCGCCGAGGGCTACGATACCATTCTCGGTGAGCGTGGCGTTACCGTATCCGGTGGACAGAAGCAGCGTATTTCTATCGCACGTGCCTTGATGAAGAAGGCGTCCATACTCATTCTTGATGACTCGGTAAGTGCGGTTGACACCGAAACCGAGCGTACCATTATTGCAAATCTCAGAGAAACCCGCAAGGGCAAGACCACCATACTTATTGCTCACCGTGTTTCCACGGTTGAGAAGATGGATAAGATCATCTTCGTTGACGACGGCCGTATACTTGCCGTTGGTTCACACGAGGAGCTTCTCGACTCCTGCGAGGAGTACAGAAGAACTGTCGAGCTTCAGAAGCTTGATGAGGAAAGGGGTGAGGCATAATGAATCTTCATGAAATTTATCCCCTTTTGATCCTTGGCGGAATAATCGGTATGTTTTCGATTATCTTTATCGTTGCTTACGCAACCATGAAGAATAAGAAGGAGGCTGTCGGCTTTGACCGACACATGAAGGATTCTGAGATCATCATAAGGCTTATCAGATATGCAAAGCCCTATATTCCTCAGTTTATCCTGGTCGGCATCATTATGCTTATCTCTATTGCCTACGACATCATCTCTCCTCTCCTTATAGGTAGGATAGAGAAGGTGTTAAGCTCCGGCTTTGAGATGAGCGAGCTTTGGGCCTACATTATCGTGTATGCAGGCATACTGATAGTCTCGCTTCTTGCAACCTACCTTCAGTCGCTTATTCTTCAGAAGATAGGCCAGAAGATACTTTCCTCTCTTCGCGAGGATGTTTTCACACATATCGAAAGCCTCTCTCACGGACAGCTTAACTCCATGCCGGTAGGTAAGCTTGTTACCAGAGTTGCCAACGATACCGGTGCCATCTCTATGATGTTCACCAACCTGCTTGTAAACCTGATAAAGAACTGCTTCATTATCGTGGGCGTGTTCGTAGCTATGCTTTGCCTTAACTACCTGCTGACACTGATGGTGCTTTGCTTCGTTCCCTTTATCATTCTCTTTACGGTTATATTCAGAAAGTTCTCACGCAGAGCCTACCGTCGTGTAAAGGACGCTACCACCGACATCAACACCTTCCTTTCGGAGAACCTCTCGGGTATGAAGATTACTCAGGTGTTTAACAGAGAGGACAGAAAGGCGAGCGAGTTTGAGGAGAAAAACCAGCGTCTAGGCAAGGCAAAGCACAGGCAGATATTCGTGTTCGGTATCTTCCGTCCTATGGTATATATGCTCTATATTTCCTCGGTTATGGCACTCTTCTATCTGTCCGGTACCGGATATATCAACGACACCGAGTTTTTTGGCCAGATGATTACCGCTGACGTGATGGTATCCTTCTATATGTTCATCTCCAGGTTCTTTAACCCCATACAGAATCTGGCGGAGCAGTTTAACCGTATGCAGTCTGCCTTCGCCTCGGCGGAGAAGATCTTCACCGTCCTTGATACAAAGCCTGCCGTGGTCGACGAGTCCGATGCCATCGAGCTTGATCATATTGAGGGTAATATTGAGTTCAAGAACGTATGGTTTGCCTACAACGAGGGCGAATGGGTGCTTCGTGACGTTTCCTTTAAGGTAAATGCGAAGGAGACGGTTGCCTTCGTCGGATCTACCGGATCGGGCAAGACCACCATTCTCTCGCTTATCTGCCGTAACTACGACATTCAGAAGGGCGAGATCCTTATCGACGGTATCAATATAAGGAAGATAAAGATATCCTCCCTTCGTCGTCACTTCGGTCAGATGCTTCAGGACGTGTTCCTCTTCTCGGGAACTATTCGATCCAACATTATTCTCCGCGACGATTCTATTACCGACGAGGAGGTAATGAAGACCTGCGATTACGTAAACGCTACTCACTTCATCAGCAAGCTGTCTAAGGGGCTTGACGAGGAGGTTCGTGAGAGAGGAAATAACTTCTCTGCGGGTCAGCGTCAGCTTCTCTCCTTTGCCAGAACCATAGTGCATAAGCCTGCGGTCATGATACTCGATGAGGCCACCGCCAATATCGATACCGAGACCGAGCTGCTTATTCAGGATTCGCTGGAGAAGATGATGAATATCGGTACTATGCTTATCGTTGCTCACCGCTTATCCACTATTCAGCACGCGGATAGGATCATCGTTCTGTCCCACGGCGAGATAGTAGAGCAGGGCAATCACGATCAGCTGCTCAAGCAGCGTGGCAGATACTACGATCTCTATATGCTTCAGTTCAAGAAGCAACAGCTTGAAAATAAATAAACCATTTTCCGCCTCGAAAAAATCGGGGCGGATTTTTTATTAATTTACATGGTGATTTCGGGCAAATTTTCATATTTCTATTTACAAATATGCATTTTTATGATATAATACAAAATGGTGTATTTTGTGCCGAATTTGCGATTTAGGGAGGTCTTGCGGTATGAGAATTGATAAGCTTCTGTCCGAGCTTGGCCTCGTTACAAGGCGTGAGGCGGCAAGGATTGCAAGATCGGGGGGTATTCTGGTTGACGGCGTTCCGGTAAAGGACGTGTCAAAGCATATTGATCCCGAAACCAATCGCGTGACCCTTCTCGGTCGCGATGTAGAGTACAAAAAGTACACATACGTTATGTTAAATAAGCCCACCGGCTATGTAAGTGCTACTGACGACAAAAGCCTGCCCTACGTTACCGAGCTTCTTCCAGAGGAGCTTCGTCGCCGCGAGCTTTTCCCGGTTGGCAGACTTGACCGAGATACCGTCGGACTTATGATTCTTACTAACAATGGTGGTCTTGCTCACTCACTCCTCTCACCGAAGCATCACGTGAAGAAGGAGTATTATTTCACCGCGGCAGAGCCGCTGGATGCTCAGGCTGAGGAGGCGTTTACAAGGGGCATCACCCTGGCAGACGGCTATGAGTGTAAGCCTGCCGAGCTTTATCTTGAGGAGAGTCGACAGGAGGGCAGAATAGTGCTCACCGAGGGTAAATACCATCAGATAAAGCGTATGATCGCATCCAGGGATAACCGTGTGACGAGTCTTGAGCGTATATCCTTCGGCGGTATTTCGCTGGATAGCTCTCTTGCTCGTGGAGAGTGGAGATATCTTACAGACGAGGAGATCACTCTTCTCGAAGGTCAGGCATAATTTTCGCCACAGACGTGGCTTGTATTTCAAAAGTGTATTTCAAAGGAGAATTCAATGGACATTTTAAAGACTCTGGCAGAGGAATTTAAAATCAAGGAGGAGCAGGTTAAGGAAACCGTTGCTCTTATCGACGAGGGAAACACAATTCCCTTCATTTCCAGATACCGTAAGGAGGTTACCGGCGGTCTTGACGACGCGACTCTCCGTGATCTTAACGACAGACTTAACTATCTTCGTAAGATGGACGAAAGACGTGCGGAGATCTCTAATCTTATCGAGGCACAGGGCAAGCTTACCCCTGAGATCACCTTTGCTCTTAATAATGCAAAGACCCTCGTAGAGCTTGAGGATATTTATCTTCCTTACCGTCCCAAGAGAAAGACCAGAGCATCTGTTGCAAGAGATAAGGGACTTGAGCCCCTTGCCGCATATATTATGGAGCAGCGTGACGTGTACGATCCAGAGATTCCCGTTTACGCAGAGCAGTTTATCGTTATTTCCGATGAGAAGGACAAGGCCGTTCCTACCGTTGAGGCTGCACTTCAGGGTGCCAGCGATATTATCGCAGAGGATATCTCCAACAACGCTGAGATCAGAAAGATGCTTCGTGAGTTCACTATGAAGAACGGCTCTCTCTCCTCTAAGGGTACCACCGAGGAGACCAGCGTTTACGAGAACTATTACGACTTCTCCGAGCCTATTAAGAAGCTTAAGGGTCACCGTGTTCTTGCTATCAACCGCGGTGAGAATGAGGACTTCCTCAAGGTTGCCGTAACTCTTCCTGAGGAGGATGGCATCGCACAGATCGTGTCCCGCGTTATTACTAACAAGAAGTCGCCCGCACTCTCCTACCTTATGGCGACCATCCGCGACGCATACGACAGACTCTTGTTCCCCGCTATCGAGAGGGAGGTTCGTACCACCCTGTTCGACGACGCCTGTGAGGGAGCACTTAAGGTGTTCTCCGAGAACCTTCGCAACCTTCTTCTTGCGGCACCTCTTAAGGGCAAGACCGTCCTTGGCTACGACCCCGGCTATGCTCACGGCTGTAAGCTTGCGGTTGTTGATAAGACCGGTAAGGTGCTTGACACTGCGGTTATCTATCCCGTAAAGCCCAGAGAGGATATCGAACGCTCTAAGGCTACCGTTCTCCGTCTTGTAAACAGACATAAGGTTGACGTTATCTCTATCGGTAACGGCACCGCCTCCCGTGAGTCCGAGGCATTTATTGCCGAGCACGTTATCCGCGACGCTATGTGTCCCAAGGGAGTTAAGTATACCATCGTTTCCGAGGCAGGAGCTTCGGTTTACTCCGCATCCAAGGTTGCAACCGAGGAGTTCCCCGATTACGACGTAATGCAGAGATCTGCTATCTCTATTGCAAGACGACTTCAGGATCCCCTTGCCGAGCTTGTTAAGATCGAGCCTAAGGCTATCGGTGTTGGCCAGTATCAGCACGATATGAAGCAGGCAAGACTTACCGAGGCTCTCGGCGGCGTTGTAGAGGGATGTGTAAACGGTGTTGGTGTTGACGTAAACACCGCATCCTACTCGCTTCTCTCCTACGTTTCGGGTATCAATACCACCGTTGCTAAGAATATCGTTAAGTATAGAGAGGAAAACGGCGAGTTCAAGACCCGTTCTCAGATCCTTAAGGTTCCAAAGCTGGGTGAGAAGGCCTTTACTCAGTGTGCAGGCTTCCTTCGTATCCACGACGGTAAGCAGGTATTTGACTCTACCGGCGTTCACCCCGAGTCCTATGCTATTGCAGAGGATCTGCTTCGCAGATTCGGCTTCACCACCGAGGACGTAAGGAATAACAACCTTGCACTCCTCAGATTTAAGGCAACTCAGTACGGTATTGCTAAGCTTGCCCGTGAGCTTGGCTGTGGCGAGCCTACTCTTGAGGACATCATCTCCGAGCTTGAGAAGCCCGGCAGAGATATTCGTGACGACGCTCCCGCTCCCATTCTCTCCACCGACGTTCTCGACATCAACGATCTTAAGCCCGAAATGCAGCTTAAGGGTACTGTAAGAAACGTTGTTGACTTCGGCTGCTTCGTCGACATCGGTGTGCATCACGACGGTCTGCTTCACATCTCCGAGATGTCCGACCGCTTCATCAAACACCCCTCCGAGCTCTTCAAGACCGGCGACGTTATTGAGGTTCGTATCAAGGACGTTGACGTAAAGAAGCACAGAATCTCTCTTACCCGTAAGGGAATGAACACCTCCAAAAACTAAACACAAAAAATAAGGGACACCAAAATCGGTGTCCCTTTTGTATTGATAAAATTAAATAACGATAAAGGTACAGGAGCCTGCGGGAAGCTTATACTCGCCTGCGGGAACGTCCTTGCCGCAGAGGCAGGGAAGTGCATTACCCTCACCGAGAGTGAGAGGTCTGCCGTTAAGGCTCATAACCTTGCTTCTCATACCGTTTTCGCCGGTGAGAACGTAGAGAGTTGCATCCTTGGGAAGTGAAACGGTGGTATCCTCGGTCAGCGAATTGTTCACTACGAGGTAGCATACGCCGTCCTTACCGTCCTTACGGGAATGAGCGTAAACATGAGCACCCTCCTTGGCGGGATTCTCTGCTGCGAGGCAGGTGTCACCCATAAGGCGAGTCCAGAGCAGAGCAGCGAAGTAGTTAGGTCTGGGATCAAAGCTGCCATGCTGAAGGAAGCCGTAGTCGGAGGAAGCCAGAGTGTTATGGAAGATAACGCCGTTGGTAAGAGTACAGAAGCTGCCAAGCTCGTTGAGAGTTCTGAGAACGTCGAGATAGGTAGAAGCCCAGGTATCTCCACCGCCGCCAGCGTCACCGGACTCGGTAACCCACATCTCGCCACCGGGAACGTACTTGTCACGTGCGGAAAGGTTGTTAGAGCAGATGCTGGGAGCAACCGAAAGATATGCGTCGCTGTGAGCCATCTCTGCGGGCCAGTGGCTGCCGGGCATCATAGATGCAAGACGCTCCGAAATGCCGTTGTAGTAGTGATAGGAGTATACGTCCATAGGAACCTGATATCCACGCATAAGATCGTGAACGGTGCCGAGAGTCATCATATCACCGATGCCTGCCCCCATCTTAGCCGCGGGATCATCCTCCTTGAGCTCGTCGGTCATACCTGTGTTACAGGGACCTACGATAAGGCAGTCGGGGTGATTCTCTCTTACCCACTTGTTAGCGATATCCTGGTCACGAACGTAGTCCTCAAAGGTATAGCCTACGGGTGCACCGGAGACCTGAAGCATGTTGGGCTCGTTCATAAACTCGAAGGCGTCGATCTTGCCGCCCAGCTCCTCGGTAAGAGCAAAGAGCTTCTTGATCTGGGTGAGATCGAGAGGACCGCCATCCTTATGGTCGCCTGCACAGTTGGATGCGGAAACGAGCAGTTTTCCGTCGATAGCCTTTACGAAGTTTACAATATTTGTCCACTGTTCACGGGTGAGAACGCTCTGATATCCCTCTGGAGCCTTGCCTCCGCATACGCCGTCAAAGTCGTAGTAGGTTTTGGTTGCCCATGTACCCGAAACACGCACCCAAACAGAGCCGAGCTCCTTTGCAAGAGAGATAAGCTTCTCATTGGTGGTGTCGATGGGAGGATAGTACTGCATAAGGCCCGCCATAGCGGTATGGTTCTGGAAGCCGCCCTCAAGCTTGGGGAACTCCTCAGTACCTGCGATCTGGCCCTCGGTATAGGCCTTCCAGAAGGTTCCGCCGGTAACCTCGGTCATCTCTACGTTGTAGGATACAAGACGGGGATTGATCTTACGAATTTCTTGAAGCCCGTCAGCCTTCAGATTAAGAAAATGTGCCATTGGTGTGTTCTCCTTTTCGTTTTTTTAATTATACCATAAATGATTCCATGAAATCAATAGAGAAAATGTAACATATTAATGTATTTGTTTAAAAAATCCACCCCATTTCTGAGGTGGATTCTGTAGATATTAAATTACTTGAAGTTGAACTCGTTAAGGACCTTGCTGCCGTCCTCGTTAACTACTGCAAGAACACAGCCTGCAAAGGCCGCCTTGCTATTCCAGTTACAGGGAGCGATCTCAACGGTAACGGTCTGTCCGTTATATGCCTTAAGCCAGCTGTACTGACCCGAGCCGGAGCAGTAGAGAATAAGATCGTTCTCACCGTCGGTAACGTAGATGTTACTGTAAAACTGAGCGTCAACAACCTTAATGGTAACCTCCATCTGATAGAGCTTGGTGGTCTCGGACATATCAAGCTTGTTAAGACCGAGGAGATAATTGATATCTTTGTCCATGATAGGCTCGATGGTAAGATAGTCGTTGTTGCCGTAGTAGTTAGCCTCAACGGTAGCGTTGGAGATACAGATCTGACCGTGCTCATAGCCTTCCTTGTGCCAGAGATCTCTCTTACCCTTGATAACTACCTCGTTACCGATCTCGATGGTATCGAAAACGCTGGATTCGAAAACTCTGATAGCAACCATGCCACTCTCATCGAAGAGATAGAAGCCCGCCTGGTTTACGAGAGAAGGACCTACGATACCGCGTACGATAACCTCCTCGTTAACCTCCTTGCCGATCGCATCTGCGATGCTGATGGTGTCGAATTCTGCGTTGGCGGAAACGGTGATCTTTACGCTATCGGTATAGCTGCCGGTGCCGTGCTTTGCAGTAACGGTTACGGTAGCCTCACCTGCCTCGCCACAGTGGAAGATAGTCTTGCCGTCCACCTGCTCGAAGTATACAACGCTCTCGTTGTCGGAGGAGTAGGAAAGGCTTACACCCTCGAAGCCGAGAAGCTCGGAGGAAAGCTCGGTTACAAGCTCCTTCGCGGGATCTCCGGTATAGGAGGGAAGGAACTGAACGGTGCCGTAATAGTCAACGGCAAACTTAGGAGCGTTCTTTTCGTCAAACTTAAAGTCCTCATCGATGATCTCGATGGGAAGGAATCTCCAGATGCATCCGGAGGTAGAGGACTTAGCATTGATAGCAACGAAGTAAACGGTACAAATCTCGCCGTCGAACTCGTCGATCCAGCCAAAGTCACCGCCGTTACACTGGGTGTAAACGTAGGAGCCGGTAAAGCCGTCAAGGTCGTCGATGTAGTAGTTGGTGAATCCGGTGCCGGGAACCTTCTTTACAAGAGCAGTAGCCTTGAAGATCTTGTTGGTGATATCCTCGGAAACGGGGGTATCCATGATCTCCTTAACGGTGGTTTCGGTGATCCAGCTCTTATCAAACTTGGTATTACCTTTGTCGTTGGAGATGATAGTAGCGTTGTCCAGCTGGTTTGCACCAACGTAGCCGAACTTTTCTGCACTGTTCTTCTCACCCTCAAGGATCCAATAGGTCTTTTCTGCAGCAACCTCAATAGTGTTGCCAACCTTAGCCTGAGCCGCAACGTCTCTGCTATATACGTAAATAGAGGATGTGCCGTCAACGAGAATAACGCCGCTGGGGATCATGCCGTTAGCATAGGTAATCTGAGCTACTACGCCCTTTACTCTTACGAGAGCACCTGCCTCGGCATCTCTTGCACCTTGAATGGTCATCTCGGTGTACTGATTAGCATCAAAGGGAATGTCCACGTGGGTAAACTCAACGAGAAAGGCCTTCTTTACCTGGGGAGCACCGTTATACATGCTAAGCTGGCAATGAAGAAGAACCTCGTCACCCTTCACGGGAGTCTCGGGAAGCTTATCAAAGAAGGTGTCGTCAAGTCCGCGGGTACCGTAAACGTAAAGCTCGCCGGTATCGTCGGTAATGTACATCTCACCGTACTGTGCGTTGAGCACGGTCTTAACGGTTGCTCTGATGTAGTATCTCTCGCTTGTTCCGTCGGGATTTTCGTTTGCGATCTCAATAGCCTCTGCAATAGTAATTGTAAGGTATGCGTCGCAGTCAAAGCACTTGCCGTCCAGCACAAGCTCGTGGGGACACTCGGGCTTTTCGTTCTCATCGTCACCGTTATTGTCCTGTCCACCGCCGAAAATCGACTCGAGGTCGAAGGGAAGCTTGTCACAGCCGACCATAGAGAAGGTCATAACGACGAGAAGCAGAAGAGCGAAAATACGGATAATGATTGATGCATTTTTGTTCATTGGTCTGTCCTCTTTCTTATTTATTTTTTTGATCCATAGATATTCTACCATTTTCGACCTAAAATGTCAATAAAAATAGAAACTTTAAAGCAAACAAATATTAAATAATTATCTTGATAAATATTGTAAAATATGCTATAATTTACACAAAAGCATCATCAGACTGTTTTTTTGGTCGAAATTGAAAGGAGTGAGGATATTTATGGAGAAAAATAATCCTAAGGCGTGGTTGTACCTTCTGCCTGCAATACTGTTCCTTGGGGTGTTCATGGTATATCCGCTGATCGACGTTCTTATCTATTCCTTTGAGGAGGGCTTTAATTCGGCGTCGCAGACCTATTTTGGCATCGGCTTTTATAACTATAGCTACGTGCTTCGCGATCCCTATTTCCTGAAGGCAATAAAGAATACTCTGATACTGGTATTTATAACCGTACCCGTGTCCACCGTGCTCTCTCTGCTTATCTCTCTTCTCCTTTGCTCTATTGATAAGCTCCGCGAGGCATTCCAGACTATATTCTTCCTGCCCTACGTTACTAATACGCTTGCCGTTGGTCTTGTGTTTATGATACTGTTTAAGCCCACCGTGTATAACGACGGACTTGTCAATGCGTTTCTTGCCATGTTCGGCATCTCGCCTATCGACTTTATCGGAGGTCCCTATTGGGCAAAGATGCTGGTGCTTTGTCTTTATACCGTTTGGATAGTAATGCCGTTTAAGATCCTTATCTTCACCAGTGCCATCGCCTCGGTTCCAAAGGCATATTACGATGCGGCACGTGTCGACGGCAGCAGTGAGAGAACTATGCTGACGAGAATTACAATTCCCTCCATCTCTCCTACTATATTTTATCTTGTGATTACCGGCTTTATCGGTGCGTTCAAGGCGTATAGTGATGCGGTTGCCCTCTTCGGCACCAATCTTAACGCGTCCGAGATGAATACCATAGTAGGCTACGTGTACGATATGCTCTACGGTGACGGCGGCGGTTATCCCTCTTTCGCATCCGCGGCTGCAATTATCCTCTTCGTTATCGTGCTTACCATAACCTGCATCAACCTTCTCGTAAGTAAGAAAAAGGTTCATTATTAAGAAAGGAGTAGACCATGAAAGGCTCGCTTGATTACTCTAAAGAGCGTGAGAAACAGCAAAGGCGTAAGGCTGTCAGAAAGGGTATTACCTATGCCTTGCTCGGAATATGGGCAATAGTCGTTCTGTTCCCGTTTTATTGGATGCTCCTCACCTCGCTTAAGGGCTATGGCGAATATAACGCAGAGTCTGTGCCACAGTTTATCACTCTCTCGCCCACCCTTGAAAACTATATGATCGCATTTACCTCGGTTCCCCTTCTTGATTATTTCCTTAACACCCTTATCTTTACTCTGGCGACCACTGCACTTATGATGGTGGTGATAATCCCTGCAGCCTTCGCATTTTCAAGGCTTAATTTCCGAGGCAAGAATCTTCTTTTCGTGCTTTTCCTTTCGCTTATGATGATTCCTAACGAGCTGGTTATTATCACCAACTTTGTTACCGTCACCGAACTGAATCTGAGAAACACCTTTACCGGTCTTATTCTTCCTTCGGTGACATCGGTATTCTATATCTATCTTCTGAAGGAAAACTTTGCCCAGATCCCCGATGAGCTCTATTATGCATCCAAGGTGGATGGCACAGGTGATTTCAAATATATGATGAAGGTTATGGTGCCCATCTGTAAGCCTACCATCGTCACCATAGTTATCCTTAAGGTTATTGAGTGCTGGAATTCCTACGTTTGGCCCAGACTTATTACCGATAACGAGGATTATTTCCTGGTTTCAAACGGCATTCAGTTCATTCGTGAGAACGGCTTCGGCCGTGAGAATATCCCCGCAATGATGGCTGCGGTAGTGGTAATATCTCTTCCGCTGATCATCCTCTTCCTCGTATTCAGAAGGAAGATCATGGAGGGCGTTGCAAGAGGAGGTACTAAGGGATGAGAAAGATTATTTTGCTTCTTCTTCTGATGCTTCTCGCCTCTGTTCTTCTTTGCTCCTGCCATGGAATAGAGGATAGGGTTGCCTTCGAAATTCCTAAGGATTTTGATACTGAAAAAGAGTATAAAATTGTATTTTGGGCGAAAAATGAAAACAATAGTAGTCAAAGAGAGGTCTATAACCAGGCTATCGAGCGTTTTGAGGCTCTTTATCCTAACATAGACGTTAACATCAAGCACTACACGAATTACGACGATATCTATAACGACGTAATAACTAATATTCAGACTGGCACTACCCCTAATGTCTGCATTACCTATCCCGACCATATTGCCACTTATATCGAGGGCGAGAACACCGTCGTTCCGTTAAACGAGCTGGTATATCACCCCAAATACGGTCTTGGCGGCAGTGAGATAAGATTTGACGCTCCCACCTACGACGATATGATAGACGAGTTTATGGACGAGTGCTACATCGGTGACCGTCTGTATGCTATGCCTTTTATGAGATCCACCGAGGCCTGTTATATCAACAAGACCTACGTGGAGGCTCTTGGCTATCAGGTTCCCGATGTGCTTAGCTGGGACTTTATCTGGGAGGTATCAAATGCCGCTCTTGCGAAGGATGACAGCGGACGATATAAGGTAAACGGTCAGACCGTTCTTATTCCTTTTATTTATAAGTCTACCGACAATATGATGATACAGATGCTTCGCCAGCAGGGTGCCGACTATTCCACCGCTACCGGTGACGTGCTTATCTTCAACGATACCACAAGAGAGGTGCTCAAGGTTATTGCGGCTAACACCAAGAGCGGTGCCTTCTCCACCTTCGGTATTGCAAGCTATCCTGCTAATTATCTTAACAAGGGACAGTGTATTTTCGCTATCGACTCTACCGCCGGCTCTACCTGGATGGGTAGCGATGCTCCGCTTAGCGACGTGCATCACGGTAGCGTAGTTGATTTTGAGACTTTGGTTCGCCCGGTTCCTCAGTACGACGTGAACAATCCTCAGATGATCTCTCAGGGACCATCGCTTTGTATTTTTAACAAGGAGGACTCGGGGGAGGTTATGGCATCCTGGCTGTTCGTACAGTATCTTCTGTCTAACGAAACCCAGATAGCGTATTCCACCACCGAGGGATACCTTCCCGTAACCGAAAAAGCACAGAATTCTCTCGAGTATCAGGATTATCTTGCCAGATCCGGCGAGGACAACGACCTTCATTACAGCATTAAGATAGACGCAGTCAAAATGCTTATGCATTACACCGACTGCACCTTTACCACACCGGTGTTCAACGGCTCGGCATCACTGAGAAATGCGGCGGGCGAGATGATCGAGGACGTGGCAAAGGCGGTCAACCGTAAGAAGACTGTGAACGATAAATATATCGACCGTCTTTATTCCAACGTAACTGCTCTCTACAGATTGGATCAGATCGGCTCCTTTGACGGTAAGCTGAGGCTTGGCGATATGCCCACAGAATCCATTCTTCTTTTATCGGGTATAGGCGTGGTTTGGCTGGGAATAATAGCCTACGTGGGCGTTTCTTATTTTAAAAATAAGAAAAAGCAAAAGAGATGAAATCGCATATCCTTATTGACAAGATGTGATTTTTGTGTATAATATAATTGTAGTCTAAAATATTTATTGCTGAAAGGCAGGATAAAAGAATGAAAAAATTATTAGCTTGTTTGCTTTGCTTGATTATGATACTTGCACTCGTTGCATGTGTAAATCCTAATGATGGCAACGACAACACCGACGGTGGCAATACCGACGGCGAGAACGGCGGTAACAACGGTGGCAACACCGATGGCGATGACGGCGTGGATGATGGCAACGAGGATCCCTTCAAGGACGTTGCACTTATGTCCTATGATGATTACGTAGCAGCCGAGCTCAATGCTCCCGTTTACGTTGAGGCTTACGTTCAGGCACACCAGTCCTGGTGGGAAAACAAGATCACCGTATATGCTGCTGACGAGGACGGTGCGTACTTCCTTTACGAAATGGCATGTACCGAGGAGAACGCTGCTAAGCTTGTTCCCGGCACTAAGATAGCCGTTAAGGGCTATAAGGGCGAATGGGCAGGCGAGGTTGAGATCATGGACGCTACCTTCGAGTTTGTTGAGGGCGATTCCTATATTGCAGATCCCGTTGATCTTACCGATGTGCTTGGCACCGAGGATCTTATTGATTACCAGAACCAGCTTGCATTCTTCCAGGGCCTTACCGTTAAGAGCGTATCCTTCAAGAATGATGGCGGCGATGATATTTATCTTAAGGTTGCTAAGGGTGGCCAGGAATTCAGCTTCTGCGTTGAGGTTTACCTTACCGGTACTGAAACCGAGGTTTATAAGGCTGTAAGCGAGCTTAAGGCCGGCGACGTTATTAACGTTACAGGTTTCCTCTACTGGTACGAGGGCGTTAACACTCACGTTACCTCCGTTGAGGTTGTTGGTCCTATGAGCTATGCTGAATATGACGCAGCTGCTCTTAACGATTTCGTTGTAGTTGATATGTACGTTCAGGCTCATCAGTCCTGGTGGGATAATAAGATCACCGTATACGCCGCAGACGAGAACGGCGGTTACTACCTCTACGAGATGGCTTGCTCCGAGGCGGATGCTGCTAAGCTTACCGCAGGCACCAAGATCCGTGTTTACGGCTACAAGGGTGAGTGGGCAGGCGAGATCGAGATCATGGATGCTACTTTCGAGTTTGTTGAAGGTGCTCCTTACGTTGCTGAGGCAAAGGACGTTACCGAGCTTCTCGGCACCGAGGATCTTATCAATCATCAGAATCAGTTTGTTTCCTTCAGTGGTCTTACCATCGAGGGCATCAGCTATAAGAACGGCGAGCCCGGCGACGATATTTACGTATCCGTTGGTTATAACGGTGCTACATATTCCTTCTGTGTAGAGCGTTACCTCACTGATCCCGACTCCGATCTCTATAAGGCTGTTATGGGTCTTAAGGTAGGCGATGTTGTTGATATCGAGGGCTTCCTCTACTGGTACGAGGGCGTTAACACTCATATCACCGGTGTGACCGTTAAGTAAGAAAAACTCATATACGTTACCGCATTTTTTGGTATGTTAAATAAAAAGAACCCGATTTTTTTCGGGTTCTTTTTTTATGGCTTATTACTTTTATTTATTAATAGTATCACCATCATTATCTAATGTATGCTCACTTATATCCTCGGTCACCTCGCTCGCGGGTGCAGTCTTAGCACCGTGGCTCTTTTTGAAGGTCTTTTCCGCGATCTCGATAATTCTTGAGATAGCGGGGGAGAGGATAACATTGACCAAAAGCTCGAATACAAAGTTAAGTCCAACGAAGAAGATGATAAGATATCCACCGATGCTCATTCCCTCCGCAGCGGCCATTGACTGTACCGCATCGATGAAGAACACAAGGCAACCGATAAGGAAAATGCCGGTGTTGACTACGGGTGCAACCACCGCACTTACGCAGATTGCAACATAGCGGTTATACTTTTCGAGCAGCTTGTATACCAAGCCTGCAAGATAGCCTGCGGCAACGCCCTTGATAATAACGGTAATAACCGTTCCGGGAATGCTAAGACCGAACCAGAATACCGCATCCACCGTCATAAAGAATACTACCGCGGATACACCACCTAGCCAGGCTCCCGCTATGGGGCCACACAGCACTGCACCGATTACTACGGGGATAAGTGTGAGTGAGATTGAGGCCAGACCGCCGATCTTGATAAAGCCGCCAAAGTAGGACAGTATCGCAACCAACGCGGTAAGCAGGGCCAAAAGCACCAGCCTTTCGGTTGACATTCCTTTCTTGCTTTTCTTGAGTAAAGAATTCATAAATTCCTCCTTGCTGTCGTCCGTATAGGTACAACGCATAAAATTTATTTATATTCTCACCGAGGTGAGTAATACACGAAAGAAAAATATTCAGTTTTATTGATTTCTCTGGTATATTATGTTAAGTCCCTTTAATACCAAATGCTCGTCATAAGTAATCTTATGTTTACAATGTGGCGTAATTACAGACGCCAGACCTCCCGTTGCATAGACGGGAAGAGAAGAGCCTACCTCTTCAAAAATGCGGTCGATCATGCCGTCCACCATACTGGCGTTGCCGAAAATAATACCGCTCCTCATACAGTCGGAGGTGTTTTTGCCAATGACGTTTTTTGGTGCCTCAAGGCTGACCATAGGCAGCTGGGCGGTGCGGTTTGCAAGTGCGTCAAGGCTTACCATTACACCGGGAATGATAGACACTCCGATAAATGCACCCTTATCGTTCATAACCATCATCTTGGTTGCCGTACCCATATCCACAATGAGTGAGGGACTGCCGTAGAGATAATGAGCTGCCACGCAGGCACAGATAATATCAGCACCAACCGATGCAGGATTGTCACAGTGAATATTGATTCCTGTCTTGACGCCGGGTCCAACCATGAGTGCATCAACTCCGTAAAGCAGTCTGATAGCACATTTTATAGCCGAGTTAAGCGGCGGAACCACAGAGGAAACTATTGCACCGGTGATCTCGCTCTTGTCAATTCCGTATATAGACAGTGCGTTTGAGATAGCACCTGCATATTCATACTCGGTTTTAGCTCTTTCGGTGGCGATACGTGCCACGAATTTTATCTCGCTGCCGTAAAACACACCGAAATTGATATTGCTGTTACCTATATCAACCGTTAAAATCATGGAAGATCTCCCTTCGTCATATTGGTTTTTCATCAACTCAGCATATTATAGCACAGGAAAGGAAAAAAGTCAAATGCAAAATGCATTTGACTTTTTAATAATTAATGGAAGCTTACCGAGGCAGCCCATTTTGCAATATCGTCCTCGTATCTTTTCGCCTCGTTTTCCTTAACAACGAACTGGATAAGCCAGTATTCGTCGTCCACCTTATAGGCGTAGGCGTAGTAGCGATAGTCCTTGTCGTTGGAGGCGACACCGTTAAAAATAAAATAGGTAAGATCGCCGTCGGTCATAACCTTTGAATCCTTAAAGCCGTTTGAGGTTATGATATGCTGTGCATATTCCTCCTCGGTAAAGTCGAAGGTAACTCCGGGAGAGGTGCTGGCCTTGTTAGCAAAGACGTCCACGTTTTTGGAATCAAACACCGCCGCATATCCGGGAATATTCTGCTGTGTAAATCCCTTGGTAAGCGTTATATTCATCTCCGGTGTGATGAATTCCTGCTCTGAGGAGGAAATTATTGCAGAAATACCCATAGTGATACCGTATCCGATAAGACCGCCGATGATTATAGCACATACCGTAACAGCAATACCCTTGCCAATGTTGATTTTTCTTCTTTTTTTAGCCTCAGTACCGTTATTTCCGTCAAAAACGAAGGCGTTTGACGACGCGGGATTAAACCTGTTTTTGCCGCTGAGCGAAATATCCTCGCTGCCTGCCTCAAGCTGATAGCAGTCGTTGCAGTAATCGGCCGTCAGCTTATCTGCGATAACGAAAAGCTTCGCTTCGTTCTCCTCAATTTCAAAGCTGACCTCCTCACCGTTTTTAAGCTCGCCAAGCTTTTTGCAGCTGACATCACAAATAGTAAGCTCACCGCCCTCGGCAGCTTCAATATATACCTTCATTACGCCAAGGCTTCCAACGAAGCTCTTGGTTCTCTTTATAGTAAGCTTTCTCATATTTCCTCCATTTTAAAGCATAAGCTTGATCAGAGTTTTATCATCAGCATAGGTTGCGTAGGGTGGAATGTCGTATTTGCCCGATCTTGCTATTATCTCATCGGGCGACTGAGATATCAGATCGCCAATCTTTTCGTATTTGATATAGTCACCAATACCGTCGCTGGCGATAAAGAGGACGTCGCCCTCATGTATATCGATAAATGAGTATCCAAGTCCACTCATCACCTCGTCACCGCCGTTAAATACGGTGTAGGATAGATGGTTTCCCGGGTGGTTGCAATAGCTTGCGTATCTCTCCTGCTTGGTAACGTTGAGCTTGTCCACCGCCTCTAGCGTCCACTCTCTGCCAAACAGCATTTTTGCATTTCTGCGTATCAGCACGGCAATACAGTCGCCTGCACTTACGTAGTGCAGCACTCCGTCCCTCAGAATTGAGATGATTCCAAGGGTTGAGGGATAAAAGGTCCAATCGTTTGTATAGCTTTTCACATCATAGTCACGAAGCCTTCTGTTACCTGCCTTTACCGCACCGCGAAGAATGGCCTCCACGTCGGAATTTTCAATATTATTAAGTATATATCCGTACGCCTCGTCTAAGAAGAGGTTGCCAAGATCCAACGCCGAGCTTTCACCCGGCCTCATAATATATTCCTCATGGGGTCTGGTCACGCCGTCCAGGACAATGAATATGCCTCTTTCCTCGTCGATAAGAAGCTTGTCCTCATTGGGCTTTGGAATATCTCTGCCGTGGGGCACCGATATTCCCTGAGCCTTGACCTTCATTTTATCTAATAGCTTCACCTTGTTAATCTCCAATAATTATTTCGGGGAATCTGGTGACCAAAGCGTCCACGAAGGCCTCGAAGTGCTTTGTTCCGTCATCACCGTTTTCTTTGAATTTATGAGTAAATACCTGGTTGTCACTGAAGAAGTTTAAGAACAGCTTCATCTGCTCGCCCGGGATAAGATAATTCGTAGGATCCTTCTGGTATCTCTCGATAATAAGATCGCTGAGTATCTTGGAAGGCAGGGTGCTTCCCTCAAGATTTACGCAGAAGTGACCGCGGCCCAGCTGCTCGGTTATCCTTATTTCCTCGCAAACCGAGGAGGTGGATAGCACGTTTTTGCTAAGGTAGAATACCACGCCTGCACAGTTCTCATCACCGATGCCTCTCGCTATCTGATCCTGCCAGCCCACACCGTGGGTCAGTCTTTCGTCATACTTGAAGGGAACCTTGCTCTTATAAAGCTCGATAAGATCGCAGTATACAGATTTAAAGTCCTTGGAGGAATAGCAGATAAAGAAATATCTGTCGTCCTTATGTAAGGCAGGAACGGGCGGAAGCATAAAGGATGAAACGCATACGTCCTGGTTTTCTGCCTTAAGGATCTTCTCCTTAAGAGCATTAAGCTCCTCGTCGGTTTTAGTAAACCTTGGGGATTTTCTTCTCTTGATTATTTCCTCTATATAATTCTTGAAGGAGTCGTACTTTGCTCGCTCCTTTTCAACGAACACGTTTCTGTCGTGATAGAATTCATAGAGAATTACGTCGGCATACTCGTCAATAAGCTCGACTGCACGGCGACCGGCTTCCTCAAGGGCGGAGAGCTCCGCACCCGAGTGTATTGCCGACAGGAAGGTGAGCTGTGCCTTAAGAAAATAATACTTCGGATAATCGGGGTTAAAATCTATTGCCGCGTCAATATATTTCTGTGCAAGAGCAATATCCTCGGAGTGAAGTGAGGAATCCTTCTTCTTAAGCATAGTGCATACGGTTGATGCGTAGGAAATACACAGAGCCGCGTTGGTGATGCTCTTTCTGTTAAGAATGTTGATGGCACGCTTGTCGCAGGCAAGTGCCGCCTTGAAGTCGTCTACACGCTTATGGTATCTCGAATGCACCTCGTAGTGCAGGGGATATCTGCTGAAGGCGAGGTATCTCTCGTCAAGCAGCTCGCGGAGTCCCTCCACGTCGTCCTGCTTTTTTCGAATAAGCGAGAGGGCATAATAGGCAGCAAAGCATACGTCAGTCTTGTCCTCATCCTCGTCCTCAAAATCCGCCTCGGCAAGAATTTTAGTAAGGCATTCGGATAGGTTCTTGTACGCCGCCTCGACGAAAACGTCCATCGCAAGATTAAAGCTGTATTCCTCGGTTGTAAACTCTCTTGTGATAAGCAAAAGTGCCTCACGTATTGAGTTGATCCTGGCACACTCGTCATCTCGGTTTACCTTGATCTCGGAGAGCATTTTTGTGACGAAGGATTTGACGTTATCCTGCATGCTTTGATTTTTGCCCATACCAAACCTCTCAAAAAGTTATCTTTCGACATTATTATATCATCTAAAAAAGTAAAAGTCAACGGGAAAAGAGGCTTCATAACGGGAAATCGCGGGAAATATCTTCCATCTGCCATAAAATAAACCTAAAAAAAGATAACGCCCTCGGTTTTTGAGGGCGTTTAAGCTTATCGAAGCAGCGAGGTGAGAATATCGCCGCGACCAACTATTCTGAAATGTGAGTCCATAGTCACGTTGGTGCTTTTTCTGTAATAACCAAGTATAACGAAGCGGCTGTCACGCAGAGTCTTGTCGCCGTTGGGAGCAATGTCCACGTATCCGATAATCATAAATCTGTCATTCTTTAAAGTAATTCTTTCCATATTAAGTCCTTTCCCAGATGAATCTGTATCTTGATCCGCTGACGTCCCTTCGCATTTCATAGCCATTCCAGCCCTGACAATGACGGGCACAGAGCAGATATTTCGGTAGTCTGCCACTTCTTATAGCAACCTTTTCTAAAATTGAATCCTTGCCAAATGGGGTGTAGGCGTTGCAGCTGTAGGCGTCTACCACGCAGGCATAGGGAGTACAGCTCGTGTTACCAAACAGTGCATCGTAGGTGGCTATGGCGTCACCGCCAATATAGAGCAGGGCAAATCTGTAGGCTCCGTGCTCCTCGCCGTATCCCTCGTCACGCTGATAGATCTTCAGTATTCCAAAGCTGTTTTTCGTGGAAATTCCATAATGCTCGTACATCTCGGTTGCTGTTTCTATCTCCTCGGCGGTCAGGTGATATCGGGGTTTTTGACGCAAAAGCTCTCTTACGTTAAGCCGTTTTTCGTACAAAATATGATATCCGAGGAAGGCATCTGTGGACATTTCCGCATTGATCCGACTTGCGGTATAGTCATAATCTACGTAAAGAAAAACGTGGGCGGCATGTGCTTGATTGAATATCCTTATGGGCGACCCCTCAGTACCTGCACCGGGGTTAAATACTACTCTCGACTCAAGCAGCCTTCTTGCGTCGAAATCACCCCCGTTAAAGTCCTTAAGCCACTCTGGCATATCCTCTCTGTCCCCCGACAAAAACTCTACGGGAGAGATCTGTATTATAGGTTCACTTTTAGCCACTTAAGTCACCTCCTTGGGTAAAATAAAAAACTCAAAGATCCTCTTCAACCTGGAAAGCATATTGCTTTCCGATACCGAATCTGTTTGGCTGTTTAAGAATGTAAAGATAGCCGCTTTTCTCGTCTTTCTGAGTGTGGCGATCCTGTTCCCAAAGCCATTTGAAAAACGGTCCTTGGGTATAATGACCCTCGTAATGTACAGTTTGATTTACATAATCCAGTCCTTCAATCACATTTTCGGCACAAATCGACGTATCCCAGCTATTGAAATTAAGATGGCCGTTCGCATGCCTTTCAATCTCCATAAGATCGGTGAACTCGTCGACGTAAAGTCCCTTGGTCTTACACGTCGCGTAGGCTTCATTCAGGAAATCCTTGCTCCAATGCACTATCTCGCCATCGCCATTTCGATAGCGGATCACCAGCTCACACATGTCGAGATTCTCCTCGACCCGGGAGCCACCAATAGCTTCTGCTTTATTCATTTTATCCGCCTCCTCACTGTAATTAATTCTATTATACCAAATGCAAGGCTATATTTCAATAGTTGTTGAGCAGTAGTAATCTAAGACCCGTTTTTTGCTTTATCGCCATCGCATCAATAAAACAACACTCGGTTGTATTATCTCGCTTACCGATTTGTCCGCGGTCGTGCCTTATCGGCCCATTTTCCAAAAAAAGAAAGCACCATCAAAAACGGATGGTGCTTTTGGCGGAGGCTGAGGGATTCGAACCCCCGTGGCTTTTGGCCTAACGGTTTTCAAGACCGCCTCGTTGTGACCGCTTCGATAAGCCTCCATGCATAATTTACTCCACATCGGCATAGGATATACCGTAGATGGCAAATTACTTTGTATATAATACCACAAAAATACCCTAATGTCAATATCAAAATTTGTTTTTTTAAAAAAAGAGAAAAAAGGTATTGACTTTTTGAATAAGTGGTGATATAATATAATGGCGATTAGGAAATCCAAGGTCGTTGTATGCCGGAATGGCGGAATTGGCAGACGCCCGGGACTTAAAATCCCGTGAGATTAATTTCTCGTACCGGTTCGACCCCGGCTTCCGGCACCAATAATATCGCGGAGTGGAGCAGTCTGGTAGCTCGTCGGGCTCATAACCCGAAGGTCATGAGGTTCAAATCCCATCTCCGCAACCAAATAAGGAACAGTAGATTGATACGGGTAGTATCGACCTACTGTTTTCTTTTTATCGTTAAAAATTGACCGAAAGTCCTTGATTTACAAGGGCTTGTTTGTTTTCTTGGTGCATTTAGGCATTTTCGTGCCTATATGTTGTGCCTCGGAAGCCTTAAAATGCAGAAAAGCACTACTCCCCGTCAAGGTGTAGTGCCTTCCTATCGTTAAAAGACCGATATTCGTTAGATTACAAGAGCTACGGCTATATCACAAATTTCCCTCTGTATGACCCAATACCTCCGATATCATGGACCTCCCGATATCCCTTGCCTTTCAGATAAGCCGCCGCGCGGGTGCTTCGTCCTCCGCTGAGGCAATGGACGTACAGAGGAGTGTTTTTATCCTTTATAACCGAATCCACTTTGTCGATCTCGTCAAGCGGAAGATTTCGGCTTCCCTCAATATGTCCGCTTGCGTATTCCTCTCTCGTTCTGAC
>JAZSEC010000063.1:0-11464 GCA_045531485.1 Eubacteriales bacterium
AACCACGACATCGAAATCGATGCATACAAGGCTCCTACCTGTACCGAAACCGGTCTTACTGCCGGCGAGCATTGTACAAGATGTGACTACAAGGTAGCACAGGAGGAGATTCCTGCAGCCGGACACGACTACCAGGCAGCATCCGATTTGGGCATTTATGCTTGGGATCTTAATGATGCAGAAAACATAATCTGTACAGCTAGAGTTAAGTGTACTAAGTGTAATGGCGTAGTGACAGAAACGGCTACCATTACTAACGATATAACAATTCCCGCTGAGTGTGAGTCTACCGGTGTAATGACCTATACCGCAACCTTCACCAAGGCACAGTTTGAGACTCAGACCAAGGATGTTGATATTCCTGAGCTCGGTCACAACATCGTAATCGATGAAGGCAAGGCTCCTACCTGTACCGAAACCGGTCTTACTGCCGGCGAGCATTGTACAAGATGCTCTGATAAGACCGTTGAACAGAAAGTAATTGAAAAAACGGCTCACAGCTATGTAGACGGTAGATGCTCTGTTTGTAAGGCTGTTGACCTTGAGAATACCATAACCATTTACTTCGAGAATAACTGGCAGTGGCCTGATGCTGCGGTTTATTACTGGTATTATAACAGCGAAACAGAAGATGATAATTTCAAGGGTGAAAATAACACATGGCCCGGTGTTGAACTTACCGAAAAGGTAGGCGAGAATAATCAGGGATATGCTATCTACAAGATAGAGGTTCCTGTTGCTACAGCAGGAGTTATCTTCAGTGGTACCGGCGAATATGGATACGAGCAGTGTGAGAACATCACAAGCTTCGTAGAATGTAACTGCTACTACATGAAATATGATGAAGCTCTTAATAAAAAGTTAGCAGTAGCCTATGAGTATCATTTGGACGGTGATGATAATGATCACAGTTGTGACGAATGTGGCAAGGCAAACGTTTCCGAGCACAGCTATAATGAAGGCGTAATAACAACCGATCCCACTTGTGAGGGCACCGGTGTTAAGACTTATACCTGCTCCGTTTGTGGCTACAGTTATACAGAGGAAATCGATGCAACCGGTCACACTTGGGTAGACGCAGATTGCGATACTCCTAAGACTTGTTCCGTATGTGGTGCAACCGAAGGTGAAGCAAAGGGACACAGCTGGGTAGAGGCAAACTGCACTACTCCTAAGACCTGTTCCGCATGTGGTGCAACCGAAGGCGAAGCAAAGGAACACAGCTGGGTAGAGGCAAACTGCACTACTCCTAAGACCTGTTCCGCATGTGGTGCAACCGAAGGCGAAGCAAATGGACACAGCTGGGTAGATGCAGATTGCGATACTCCTAAGACCTGTTCCGTATGTGGTGCAACCGACGGTGAAGCAAATGGACACAGCTGGGTAGATGCAGATTGCGATACTCCTAAGACCTGTTCCGTATGTGGTGCAACCGATGGTAATCCTCTCGGTCACGACGAGATTCCTCACAACGCAAAGGCTCCCACTTGTACCGAAATCGGTTGGGATGCATACGTAACCTGCTCCAGATGTGATTACACTACATACGAAGAGAAGGCTGCTACCGGTCATAGTCCTGTAGAGATTCCCGCGGTTGATCCTTCCTGCGTTCCTGGACATACCGCAGGCGTTAAGTGCTCTGTATGTAATGAGATTCTTGAGGCTCCCGTAGAGATTCCTAAAACCGGTGAGCACGTATTCAAGACTCAGAAGTGTGAAAACTGTGAAACCTATGCAGACGTAATTATTGGTAACGTATACTATGAAACTCTTGCGGATGCAGTAAAGGTTGGCGGTGAGATCACTCTCCTTGCTGACGTTGACCTTGGTGACAAGGCTCTCGTAATTGATAAGTCCGTTACCATCAGTGGCGACTTCAGCATTAGCTCCTCCGCTAAGAACGCTATCATTATTGATGCGGACGGTGCAACTGTTAATATCAGCGTAAATATTCTTGCTACCTACAGATCTGAGGCAGGTTGCTCTGTTATCACCATCTCCGGCAAGGATATCACAATCAATATCAGCGGCACAATCTCTACCGTTCAGCGTAGCAGAACCGGATCCGGCAGCTATGATAAGACCGTTATCACTGCTACAGACGTTGAGAACGTAACCGCAATTGTAAGCTCCGAATTCGTAATCGGTGCAAACGACATTATATTCTCCGGCGATCCCGAGAACATTACTCTCCACGTAAATGAAGAGTATGCATCTCTCCTTGCAAGACACGGCTACGTTACCGTAGATTCTACCGAGGACGGTATGATTACCGTTACTCGTAAGACCGATTACTATATCGGTGCTAACGGCAACTGGTACGTTGGTGGCATTGACACCGGCATCAAGGCTGAGGGTCAGGACGGCGAAGACGGCCGTGAAGTAGAATTTAACGTTTCCGAAACTCACATTCAGTGGAGATTCGTTGGCGAAGAAAGCTGGAACAACCTTATAGCTCTCTCCGACCTTAAGGGTGCTGATGGCAAGAAGGTAATGCTCCAGGTAGCAGGCGGCTACATCCAGTGGAAGCACGAGGGTGATGCTGAATGGACTAATCTTATCGCACTTGAAAACCTTGTTGGCAAGGACGGTAACGATGGTCGTGAGGTACAGTTCCAGGTAGCAGGCGGCTACATCCAGTGGAAGTATGACAATGAGACCGAGTGGACCAACCTTATCGCTCTTGGACAGCTTACCGGTAAGGACGGCAACGATGGTCGTGAGGTACAGTTCCAGGTAGCAGAAGGCTACATCCAGTGGAAGTACGACGATGAGATCGAATGGACCAACCTCGTTAAGCTTGAGGATCTTGCCGGTGATGACGGTAAGGACGGTAACGATGGTCGTGAGGTACAGTTCCAGGTAGCAGAAGGCTACATTCAGTGGAAGTATGATAACGAAACCGAGTGGACCAACCTCGTTAATCTTAAGGATCTTGCCGGTGAGGATGGTCAGGACGGTAACGACGGTAACGATGGCCGTGAGGTACAGTTCCAGGTAGCAGACGGCTACATCCAGTGGAAGTACGACGATGAGATCGAATGGACCAATCTCGTTAAGCTTAAGGACCTTGCCGGTGATGATGGTAAGGACGGTAACGATGGCCGTGAGGTACAGTTCCAGGTAGCAGGCGGCTACATCCAGTGGAAGTATGATAACGAAACCGAGTGGACTAACCTCGTTAATCTTAAGGACCTTGCCGGTGATGACGGTAAGGACGGTAACGATGGCCGTGAGGTACAGTTCCAGGTAGCAGGCGGCTACATTCAGTGGAAGTATGATAACGAAACCGAGTGGACCAACCTTGTTAATCTTGAGGACCTTGTTGGTAAGGATGGTCAGGACGGTAACGATGGTAACGATGGCCGTGAGGTACAGTTCCAGGTAGCAGGCGGCTACATCCAGTGGAAGTACGATAACGAAACCGAGTGGACCAACCTTGTTGAGCTCTCTACTCTTGTAGGCTCCGATGGTAAGGATGGTGACGACGGACGTGAGGTTACATTCCGTGTAGTAGATGGTTGGATCGAGTGGCAGTATGCAGGTGATGATACCTGGACTAAGCTTGTTGAGCTTTCTACTCTCGTAGGACCTCAGGGTAAACCCGGTGCAGACGGTAAGACTCCCTTCGTTGGCGAAAACGGTAACTGGTGGATCGGCGATATCGATACCAATATTCCCGCTACCGGTGCAGACGGTACCGACGGTGAGACTCCTTACATCGGTGCTAACGGTAACTGGTGGATCGGTGCTCAGGATACCGGAGTTGCAGCTCAGGGTAAGGACGGCAACGACAATAACAAGATCATAATCATCTGCATTGCAATCGCTGCACTTTGCATTATGACTACTATCGTAGCTGTATCTACCAAGAAGTTCCGCAGACCCTGGTGGATCATCTGCTGATAATCATTTAACTTAATTCGAGCTATAAAAAGCTTTGGCGGACTCGGGAAACCGAGTCCGCCTTTAGTTTATCAAAAAAACTACATATATTATATTATTGTAAGTGATTTATTCTCTGGTAGATTTCCAGCAGCCTATTGTATTTTGCAACACGTTCACCTCTGCATGGTGCCCCTGCTTTGATGTAGGCTGCTCCTGTTGCCACGGCAATATCGGCGATAGAGCTGTCGGCTGTTTCGCCTGATCGGTGAGAAATTATATATTCATATCCTGAGTCCTTCGCCATTTTTATTACGTCAAGAGTTTGAGTCAGAGTGCCTATCTGATTTGGTTTTATCAGGATCGAGTTGCCGACACCGGCTGAGATGCCCATACTAAGTCTTTCGGTATTAGTAACGAAGAGATCATCGCCAACAAGCATGATCCTCCTTCCGAGAGCCTGCGTTAGATCGTTCCATCCATCGAAATCATCCTCCGCAAGTCCGTCTTCAATGGATATAATAGGATACCTTTCGCAAAGCCCACGGTAGTAGTCTATAAGCTGACCTTTATCAAGCCTTGTACCTCTTTTTGGCAATACGTATACGCCATTTTCGTACCATTCGCTGGAAGCAACGTCAAGTGCTATACCTATTTTTTCGGTGGAATATCCGCTTTTTTCTATGGCCTCTACCAGCAGATCGATAGCCTCCTCGTCGGTTTTTAAATCAGGTGCAAAGCCACCCTCGTCACCAACCCCGGTAGAAAGTCCTCTTGATTTCAGCATGCCGCCGAGGGTATGATATATTTCGCTTCCGGCACGTATAGCGTCACAAATAGTAAGACCGTGAGGAACAATCATAAATTCCTGAATATCGATATTGTTAGTTGCGTGTGCTCCACCATTCAACAGATTAAACATGGGTGTCGGCATTCGTCCACTCCCACCGACAAGCAGATATTCATATAGCTCAAGTCCCGCCAGTGACGAGGCTGCTCTTGCCACTGCAAGCGAAACGGCGAGAATAGCATTTGCACCCAGTCGCGATTTGTTTTTACTTCCGTCAAGCGATATCATAGCGGTATCTATTCCTGCTTGGTCTGTAGCATTCATGCCGATAAGGGCGGGGCAGATCAGCTCGTTTACATTCCTGACTGCAAGGAGAACTCCTCGACCCCCAAACCTTGATTTATCTTTGTCGCGAAGCTCATGTGCCTCGTGAATTCCGGTGGAAGCACCTGAGGGGACGCTTGCCACACCCACGTCGCCCGAAAACAACTCAACACGTGCCTCTACAGTGGGATTTGATCTTGAATCAAGAATTTCTCTCGCATAAATATTTTTAATACAGCTCTTCATTTTTCCTTCCTTTTTAGGTATTTTTAACTAAAACTTATGAATAAATCCGTATATATTGCCATGCGTAATATTAACAAACTGTAAATTCGACACCCAAAATGTTGCAAATGCCAATTTAAAGTGATAAAATACCCCTTGTTGATCTAGAAATCGACATTTTTTTGTAAAATCAGGTAAGAGAGAGTATAAGAGTAATACTAAGATGACGGTATTTTTATCCCTCGTCACCACCCTCTTGCGTGTTAACAAGGAGAAGAAAATGAAATATCATATTTTATATAACCCTCTTGCAGGTTACGGCTCTCACGACGAGAAGCTTTCTGCCCTTAAATCCCACCTTGACGGTGAGATAAATGAGCATTATATGACCGAGATCAAGGATTGGGACAGCTTTATTTCTAGCCTTGATGCCGACGACAAGATCGTTATTTCGGGCGGCGACGGAACCCTTAACAAATTTATTAACACCGTTGATACCGATAATATCACCAATGAGGTGCTATATTATGCATCGGGAAGCGGAAATGATTTCCTTCACGACGTAGAGCGTGAGAAGGGATGTGCTCCCTTCAGGATCAACGAGCATTTAAAAAATCTTCCTACTGTAACCGTAAAGGGACAGACCTATCGCTTCCTTAACGGAATAGGCTATGGAATTGACGGCTATTGCTGTGAGATAGGCGATATAAAGAAGGCACAGGGCAAGGAGGTTAATTACACCGCCATCGCTATTAAGGGACTTCTTTATGATTATAAGCCGAGAAACGCGACCGTAACTGTTGACGGCAAGGAATATAAGATCAAAAAGGTTTGGATAGCTCCCACTATGCACGGTAGATTCTATGGTGGAGGTATGATGCCCACCCCCGATCAGAACAGATTCGGCGACGGTCTTGTTACCTTCTTAGGATTCGGTGGCTCGGGTAAGCTTAAGACCCTTACCATATTCCCATCCTTCTTCAAGGGCGGACATCTTAAGCACAAGAAGTACGTTACTTTAGTAAGAGGCAAGAATGTTACCGTTACCTTCGACCGTCCCTGTGCATTACAGATCGACGGCGAAACGGTTCTTGACGTTACAAGCTACACCGTTCACGCATCCCTAAAGTGACAAATACAATAAAACGGCGGTACGTATCGCCGCTTTTTTGTTTTTAGAGCAAAAGAATTATTTACCTATTGCTCTTTTATTATTCTGTAAACGTCACAGTAGGTATAAAGTGATCCAAGGCAGACTAGGGCAGTGCACTTTTCCTCTGCCATCCTACGACCGAGCGACAGTGCATCCTCTACGGATTTACATGCCGTCGCAGAGCAGCCCACGTTTGCAATAACCTCGGCATATTCCTCAGCCGAAAGAGCTCTCGGATTATTCGGTGTGATGGTGTAAACGTGATCTGCCACCCGGGATAAACTCTTTGCAATAGTCATGTAGTCCTTGTCGCGAAGCACACCACTCATAATGATCACACGCCTATCAGCAAAATATTGCTTAATGCTTTCCACTGCGGCGGCTATTCCCTGGGGATTGTGTGATCCGTCAAAGATAATGAGGGGATCCTCGGCAATTATCTCAAATCTTGCAGGCCATTTTACCTTGCTAAGACCAACCATGATTGCCTCCTCGCTGATATTCATGCCACGCTGTTTAAGAATATCCATAGCATCCAGCACGATAGCCGCATTCCTTGGCTGATATTCGCCTAAAAGTGATAGGCTGAGATTCTTTCTATCCTTATAGCTAAATACCGTTCCGCTAAGATCAAAAGAGCAGATATCAAGCCTTGAATAGTCGGTTTTGTAAAGCAAACTTTGCTTTTTCTTGGATTCTGCCTCTATTATAGCTTCTGCATGAGGATTTTCTCCGCCGAAAAGTGCTACGGAATTATCTTTAATTATGCCTGCCTTTTCGCCTGCTATCTGCTCGATAGTATCACCTAGAAAGGCGGTGTGATCTATGGCGATCCCCGTAATAATTGAGAGCAGGGAGCTGTCAATAATATTTGTTGCATCCAGCCTGCCGCCCATTCCCACCTCGAGAACGACGACGTCACAGCTCTCCTCAAGGAAGTATTCAAAGGCGATGGCAGTTATCAGCTCAAATTCGGTGGGGCTGTCAGTCATTTTTTCTGCCACGGCCTTTACCTTTTCGGTTATTCTTGCCAGCGTATCGTTAGGTATATTTTCACCGTTCACACTCATTCTCTCGTTGAACTCTCTTACGTAAGGAGAGGTGTAAAGTCCTACCTTATAACCTGCGGCACGCAGAATAGCATCGGTCATAGCACAGACTGAGCCTTTGCCGTTGGTTCCGGTGATGTGGATGAATTTCAGTCTTTTTTGCGGATTCTTAAGACCGGAGCAAAGCTCTCTGATTCGGTCAAGTCCAGGCTTGCAGAAAAAGTTCGACACGCCGTGAATATATTTTAAAGCCTCGTCGTACGTCACGGCTCCTCACCTCCAAAGTTCTTTATATGCATCTGTATTCCCTTGTTTTTAAGCAGAATATATACCACCACTCCGTCAATAATTCCAACTATCAGATAGTTCAGCATACGCCAGAGCATAAGAATAATAAAGGGCATATCGTAATAGGCAGAAAGACCTACCGTCTTAATGATTACCGAGCCGAGAAGATGAGCCACCGCCACGGAAATCAAGGTCACGATTCGTCTGTCGCTTGATATTTTCCTTACAAAGTAAGGAACTATTCCTGCAGCTGCACCGATCACTGCGGCACCAAGAGCAACCAGGGGATTTATAGTGTATCCAACCATCAGACAACCGATAAGATCGGCAACCAGTCCGACGACCGCACCCGCAATAGGACCAAATGCCATTCCTGCAAAGATTATCGGCATATTTTCAAGGCTGAATCGCATAACCTCTCCACCGTTTATGGCAAGGTATTTGCCGAGCACTATGCTGATGGCCGCCAGCATAGCCAAAATTACAGTCAGCTTCAGGCTGAATATTCTTTTTTTCATAAAAAAACACCTCCTCGGTACAGAATTTACATCTCAGCACCGTGAAGGCAAAAGGGTATAATACACCCAAAAGTCTATAAGGTAACAGTGGGATGCGGAGGGGATACCGCAGCAAAAAGCTTTTCGTCCGGATGACAACTCCCCGTCCACCCGGCACTAAACGCATACCGTCCTACTCTGTTATGTATGATGGTAGTATACCACAGTTTCCTTGCTTTTTCAAGAGTAATAATGAAAAAATGTACAAATATTATTTCTCATTACGTCACAAAATAAAAAAAGTGACGAAATTGATAAAAAATTGGCAAACCTATTGCATATTGAGAAAAAATATGCTACAATGTAACGTGGTATGGAAGGGAACTTTCATATTTAAGTTGAATTTTATTAAAATTTTTTATATTTTGGAGGATTTTCAAAATGGCAAACGTAAAGGTTGCAATTAACGGCTTCGGCCGTATCGGACGTCTTGCATTCAGACAGATGTTCGGTGCAGAGGGCTACGAGATCGTAGCTATCAATGACCTCACCAAGGCTTCTATGCTCGCTCATCTTCTTAAGTACGACACCGCTCAGGGTCGTTACGACGGTCACACCGTTGTTGCTGATGACGAGGCTAATACTATCACCGTTGACGGCAAGGTTCTTAAGATCTATGCTGAGAAGGACGCTGTAAACTGTCCTTGGGGTGAGCTTGGCGTAGACGTTGTACTTGAGTGCACCGGTTTCTACTGCTCTAAGGAGAAGTCCATGGCTCACATCAACGCTGGTGCAAAGAAGGTTGTTATCTCCGCTCCCGCTGGCAACGACCTCAAGACCATCGTTTTCGGTACCAACCACGAGACTCTTACTGCAGATGACCAGATCATCTCCGCAGCTTCCTGCACTACTAACTGCCTTGCTCCTATGGCAAAGGCTCTTAACGATTACGCTCCTATCCAGAGCGGTATCATGACCACCGTTCACGCTTACACCGGCGACCAGATGATCCTTGACGGTCCTCACAGAAAGGGTGACCTCAGACGTGCTCGTGCGGGTGCACAGAACATCGTTCCCAACTCCACCGGTGCTGCTAAGGCTATCGGTCTTGTAATTCCCGAGCTCAACGGCAAGCTTATCGGCTCTGCTCAGAGAGTTCCCACCTGCACCGGTTCTACTACTATCCTTGTAGCAGTAGTTAAGGGCAAGGACGTTTCCAAGGACGGCATCAACGCTGCAATGAAGGCTGTTGCTAACGAGTCCTACGGTTACAACGAGGATCAGATCGTTTCCTCCGACGTTATCGGTATGCGTTACGGTTCTCTCTTCGATTCCACCCAGACCATGGTTGCAAAGATCGACGACGACACCTATCAGGTACAGGTAGTTTCTTGGTACGATAACGAGAACTCCTACACCAGCCAGATGGTTCGTACTATTAAGTACTTCGCTGAGCTTGCTTAATTGTTGTGCAATATAAGGCATAAATAATCGCTCAGATCAAAAAGACCCGCAGAAATGCGGGTCTTTTTTAGCACCGAGCAATTCTATCGCAGTATGGATATACAGCTTCAAGAATTTCTCGTGCTTCTGCACGATTCTTTAAGCCTTCTCTTGCACAAGGAAGAATAAAAACAGATTCAAATAATCGCTCAGATCAAAAAGACCCGCAGAAATGCGGTCTTTTCCTTTTTTTAAAACATTTTTAGTTATTGTTTTTCTTTATTATTTTTTAATATTCCTGTTGTTCTCTTTTTTCTTGACAATCAAGCATTGGTATGATATTATTAAAATATAATAAAACTAGAGGCTGAAAAATGGAAAAAGACAATAAAAGAATAGACCTTAGGGCTTTGTTTAAAAATGCTATTCCAATTTTAATTTTTTTCATCGTGATGGGAGTGCTGACGATTCTGCTATGGCCATACGTACAGACCCTGGCCACAGAGGAGGGCAGAGTGGCCTTTAAAAGCTGGGTAGATGAGCTTGGTTTTGTAGGTTGGCTTACCACCCTGGGCATACAGCTGCTGCAGATATTTATCGCCTTCATTCCGGGCGAGCCGGTAGAGCTTATGCTGGGCTATGTCTGGGGTCCCTGGCTTGGTACCTTTACCTGTCTTTTCGGCGTATTTATCGGAACCTTTGTTATTTTTATGCTGGTGCGAAAGCTGGGTATGAAATTTGTTCTTCGTGCGGTTGGCACCGACGATCTTACGAAGTATAAGTTCCTATCTAACAAGAATAAGGTAGAGCTTACCGTCTTTATCCTTTTCTTCATTCCCGGTACGCCGAAGGATGCACTCACATACATAGCACCTATAGCACCAATTCACCCGGTGAAATACCTGCTTATCTCCACCTTTGCACGTATTCCTTCTATCATAACCTCCACCATTCTTGGCGACCGACTGTCCGAGGGAGATTATGGTATGGCGATACTCGTATTTATTATTACCGCCTTGATTTCGCTTTTGGGAATTATTTTCGGTAATAAATATATTGAAAAGAGGGGTAAATCCGCCGAAAACGGCGAATAAATAATAAAAAATACAAATTTGTGCAGAATACACTATTTTGAATTTCAAAATTGTGCAAGCCTACAAATGTCGAAAAATCGAAGCAAAATCCCTTGACATTTTATTAACAATGTGGTACAATTATAGTACCGAAAGGGAGTAGAACGTTGCTTCGTGCAACGGTACACGTCGTCAGGACGGCAGCTGCAGATGCCCCGGCGTGTACGATCAATAGGATTTTTCGAGACTTTTAGTGTGTTCTTCACGCTAGAAGTCTTTTTGCATTATTGCAGGTAGGATCCGTTAACTTTCGATAATTTTAAAAAATATATAAATTCAGGAGGAAAAACTATGCATCCCGTATTACAAGTATTATTAATCATCCTGGCAATCGGCGTATTTCTTTTAGCAGCCGGTTACCTGAAGGCACCCCCCGATACTGCCTACATTATTTCCGGTCTCGGAAAGAGGAAAATACTTATCGGTAAGGCAGGCTGGAGAATGCCTTTCTTCACCCGTCTTGATAAGCTCTCTCTCAGCGTAATGCAGGTTGACGTCAAGACGTCTGAGGCAGTACCTACCAACGAGTTTATCAACGTTACCGTTGACGGTGTCGCAAACATCAAGATCTCCTCTGACCCCAACCTTCTCGAAAGAGCGGCTGAGGCTCTGCTCGGCAAGACCCGCCAGGAGATGGTTACTCTCGTGACCCAGGTGCTTGAGGGTAATATGCGTGA
>JAZSEC010000048.1:0-8006 GCA_045531485.1 Eubacteriales bacterium
AACGATATCTACAAAATGTATGATTACGTCAACTTCCTGTGTGCTTGGAATACTTATTTCGTCAATAGCTATACGAATGAAAACGGCGAAACCGTTCCGGGTTATTATCTGTATGCAAGCGATGCAGAACGCTTTATCTACGAAGACGGTGCACAGTATAATTACGGCTATAAGGAGGGATACTTTGACTCTATCGTAGCCAAAATTGAGGCAGTAGATAAAACTGCATTTGCGGATCTCGTTGCCATCGTGCGTAAAGCGGAAGCACTTGCAAACAAGGCACTCAGTGAGCTTAAAAACAAAAACTACACTTTCGAATACAAATACGTTGAAAAGTTTGGCAAAGAGGATTGGGTATTCACTCTGAATAACGGAGAAGAGCTTGTGGCTGAAATGCAGAAGAACTATATGGAATTCTCGAATTGGCTGGGAAGCTGGGAAATGTAATATTTGATTAGGAGAAACAATAATATGAAAATTGCAGTTACTTACGAAAACGAACAAATCTTTCAGCACTTCGGACATACTGAGCAGTTCAAGGTCTATGAAATTGAGGATAATACAATCATATCCTCTGAAGTAATTGATACCAACGGACAGGGGCACGGTGCCTTAGCCGGTCTGTTAAAAACAATCGGAGCAGACGTTCTTATCTGCGGTGGCATCGGAGGCGGTGCACAGATGGCACTTGCCGATGCGGGTATCAAGCTCTATGGAGGTGTCAGCGGAGCTTGCGACGCAGCAGTAAAGGCGTTTCTTGCACACAATCTCGGCTATAACCCTAACGTCAAGTGCGACCACCACGACCATGAGCACAGCGATGGGGGGCATAATTGTGGAGATCACAGCTGCGGCACGCACAACTGCGGCGGTCATAGTAGCCATTAAATAAACAAGTCGTCAAGACAATGCACAATTGCTACTTTCGGTAGTTCATTGTATAAACGAGTGTGTTATTACACAAAAACCGTACCCGAAGTGGTACGGTTTTTTGACGGATAGGGGCGTATAAAATCAAAAGTTTTTTCTGCACAATCAGATAAAAGACATCAATAATCACCGCGAGCATCAAATATCTCGCATTTTGACAGTGACAAAGCTCCAAATAAATGGTATAATGATCTCATAAACAGCAAGGAGAAGATTTATGTTTATTGGAAAAATTATCCTTAACCGACGCAAGGAATTAGGAATGACGCAAAAGGAGCTGGCGGAAAAACTAAACGTAACCGACCGCACGATTTCAAGATGGGAGTGTGAGGTAAGTCTGCCCGACGTGGAAATGCTCAAAACGCTTTCGCAGGTCTTAGACGTTGATATTTCGTATTTCTATGAGGACGTTCCTGTGCGGGAAATAAATTACACAGAGGAATACGATTACGAAAAAATCAAGAAATACAAGCTTAACTTTATAGCACCCTTCATACTGCTCGTCGCATCAATGGTCATCACCTTGATAGCCAAATCTGTTATTTGGGAAATTACGTTTCCATTATTGCTTATTTCCAATCACAGATATATGATTTATCATGCGTACGAATCGGGAATTATGCATTCTGTGTACGTTATGGAGATGATTCTGATGGCATCATTTATACTTATAGTAGCTTCCTTTTGCCTTTGCTTAAGAAACAACATCGTATTCAGATGCTTTTATAAAGAAAAAATGTTTCGTGCAGCCTACGTCGAGGCTTATAAAAAAATAAATATACCCTATCTGATTTTATTTGGATTATCAATTATTTTCATTATTATATAAAGTAAAAAGGACTGAATTTTCAGTCCTTTTTTGTTTATCAAAGCTTTTTCAGCGTTTCCATTACGTAGTCACCGAACTGACGGCAGGTCGCTCCTCCGGGACGACCGGTGATGGTAAGCTTCTTCTCCTCGAAGGTGCAGATGTCGAGTGCACGCTCAAGCCTATCGGCTCTGTCCTGGTATCCGATATGAGAAAGGAGCATTACGCAGGCACGGAGCATAGAGCAGGGATCGGCGTAAATATCGCGTCCCTCCCTTACCATTCTGGGAGCCGAGCCGTGAATAGCCTCGAACATGGCATACTTTTTACCGATATTGGCACAGCCGGCAGTACCTACTCCGCCCTGAAATTCAGCCGCCTCGTCGGAGATGATATCGCCGTAAAGGTTGGGCAGAAGAAGGATCTGGAAATCGGCACGACGCTTCTTGTCAACCAGCTTTGCCGTCATGATATCCGCATACCATTCGTCGGTGGTGATCTCGGGATAAAGAGCGGCTACCTTGTGGCAATCCTCAAGGAAATTACCGTCGGTCGTCTTGATGATATTTGCCTTTGTGACCAAGGAAACACGGGTACGTCCGTTCTTTTTTGCGTAATCGTAGGCAATTCTGGCAATTCTGTCCGAGCCCTGTCTTGTTGTCACGGTAAAGTCAACGGCAAGGTCGTCGGTTACGTTAAAGCCGCTGGAGCCAACCGCATAACCGCCCTCGGTATTCTCACGGAAGATGCACCAGTTAATACCCTCCTCAGGCACCTTAACGGGACGGATGTTGGCAAAAAGGTCAAGTGCCTTACGCATAGCAACGTTTGCAGACTCAATATTAGGCATACCGTCGCCCTTCTGAGGTGTGGTTGTGGGGCCCTTAAGAATAATATCGCAGGCCTTAAGCTCTGCCATAACGTCGTCGGGAATACCCTTGCCCTTGGCAATTCTGTTCTCAATAGTCAGTCCCTCAATGGTACGGAACTCAACCTTACCGCTTTCTACAAGGTCGGAAAGCATAAATTCAAGCACGCGTGCCGCCTCTTTTGTAATGATCGGGCCTATTCCGTCACCGCCGCACACACCGATCTTAATAGTGTCAAGTGCCGCATAGTCGGTAAAATCACCCTGGGCCTTCATATCCTCTACACGAGCAAGCTGGCTCTCAAGAATTTTTCTGAATTTCGCACAGGCTTCGTCAAGATTTATATTATAATTACTCATTTTTGTAAACCTCACTTTGCATTTTTGGTATAATTGAGCATTCCACCGGCCAAGAGAATCTCTCTCTGTCTGGGTGTGAAATTAAGATCAAGTGCTATTTTTTCATTTAAGCCTTCTACCGTAAGATATGCACGTTCCTCGCTCCGTACCGCCTCAAAGAAGCCATCAATGCTGATTTTTGCTCCCTCGGGAATCTTATCATAATCGCCCTCGTTTGCAAGGGTCATAGGAACGATGCCGAAGTTAATAAGGTTTGCCACGTGGATACGGGCAAAGCTCTTTGCAATAACCGCCTTCACACCGAGATAAAGAGGAACGAGTGCCGCATGCTCACGGGAGGAGCCCTGGCCGTAGTTATGGCCTCCGAGGATCACACCGCCACCAAGAGCCTTCGCACGCTCGGGAAATTCCTTATCACAGACGGTGAAGCAGAACTCCGAAAGCTTAGGAACGTTGGAACGGTAAGGCAAAATCTTTGCACCTGCGGGCATAATATGATCGGTAGTAATATTGTCACCAACCCTAAGAATAAGCTGACAGTGAAGATTCTCGTCGGGCGAAGCTCCCTTAGGAATAGGCTTGATGTTCGGGCCACGCTCAACGACAACCACCGACGCCTCCTCTGCCGATGCGGGAAGCTCGATCAGATTATCATTTACCGTGAATCTGTCGGGAAGAGTAATGCTTGGTGCCTTGCCCAGCGTGGTGGGATCGGTGAATACACCTGCGATCGCAGATGCCGCCGCAACCTCGGGTGATACAAGATAAACGCTTGCGTCGGCAGTACCCGAGCGAGCGAGGAAATTACGGTTAAAGGTTCTGAGGCTTACGCCCTTTGACTTAGGCGAGAATCCCATGCCTATACAGGGACCGCAGGCACATTCAAGGATCCTTGCACCCGCGGCAATAAGATCTGCCAGGGCACCGCACTCGGCAAGCATGGTATACACCTGCTTTGAGCCGGGAGAGATGGAGAGTGAAACGTCGGGATGAACCGTTCTTCCCTTCAGCATTGCCGCAACGGTAAGCATATCCGAAAGCGATGAATTCGTGCAGGAGCCGATGCAGACCTGGTCTATCTTCATACCAGAAAGCTCGGCAACGCCCTTTACGTTATCGGGGCTGTGAGGACAAGCCGCAAGAGGCCTGAGCTCAGAGAGATCAATGGTATATTCCGCATCGTAAATCGCGTCGACGTCTGCGGAAATTTCAGTAAAATCAGCCTCTCTGCCCTGTGCCTTAAGAAAGGCGTGAGTCAGCTCGTCGGAGGGGAAGATCGAGCTTGTAGCACCAAGCTCAGCACCCATATTGGTAATAGTTGCACGCTGTGGAACCGAAAGCGTCTTAACGCCCTCGCCTGCGTATTCGATAACTGCACCGACGCCACCCTTCACTCCGAGAAGGCGGAGAACCTCTAAAATAACGTCCTTCGCAGACACGTAATCGGATAATCTGCCAACCAGATTCATCCTGATGACCCTGGGCATAGTGATGTAATAAGCACCTCCACCCATAGCAACCGCTACGTCAAGACCGCCAGCACCCATACCGAGCATACCTATACCGCCGGCGGTGGGAGTATGGCTGTCAGAGCCAATTAGAGTCTTGCCCGGCACACCGAAACGTTCAAGATGCACCTGATGGCAGATGCCGTTACCGGGCCTAGAGAAGCGAACGCCGTGTTTTTTCGCTACCGTCTGTATGTAGCGGTGATCGTCGGCATTCTCAAAGCCGGACTGAAGCGTGTTGTGGTCTATATATGCAACCGAAAGCTCGGTCTTGACTCTGTCTATCTCCATAGCCTCAAGCTGAAGATACGCCATAGTGCCGGTGGCGTCCTGAGTCAGAGTCTGATCTATGCGAAGGCCGATCTCACTTCCCGCGGTCATTTCACCCGAAAGAAGATGGCTTTTGATAATTTTTTGTACTAACGTATATCCCATTTTGTTACCTCTTAAAGATCGCTTACCGCGAGGAGATTGTTTAGTGCAGCCTCGATATGAGCAGAAGTAAGTCTGTCTGCCGCCTCGCTGTCGCCACGCTCTATGGCGGCGAGGATCTGCTTATGCTCCTCGGAGCTTTTTTCAAGTCTATCCTCAACTGCGAGGGACTTTTTTCTGTAAAAATGAATGTTTCTGTGAAGCTCGGAGAGCGTTTTGTTCAGCATACGGTTGCCTGAGGCACGGTAAATTATGCTATGAAACTCAGAATCAAGCTCCTTTAGCCTTTCGGCATCACGCCTTGCAATATAGAAATCGCAAAGCTCCACGATCTCACCAAGCCTTGCCTTATCCGCATCGGAGATTTTTCTCGCCGCCTCGGCGGAGGCAAGTCCCTCAAGACGAATACGCATCTTGTAGATGTCTACAAGCTCCTCGCGGCCGATTCCCATTACCACGGCACCGCGGTTGGGTGTAATTTCTATAAGTCCCTCCTCATACAGACGGTGAAGTGCTCCGCGAAGAGGTGTTCTGCTAACACCAAGCCTTGCGGAAAGGGACGTTTCGGTAAGAGTGTCACCCTTCTTAAGCTTGCCGGATAATATCTCGTCCTCAAGAGTTAAAAAGACGTTTTCCTCAAGAGATTTAGTGTTTTTGTCAACTATCATTTACATTTCTCCTGTTTAGGCGTAATATTTGTTGATAATTTCCATCAACTCGTCGTTGCCCATAAGGGTCGTTCTGCCGTCCTCATAAAGCCTGTCGATCTCCTCCTTCACCTTCACTACAATAGGCGACTGCTTGGTAACTGCCCTATCACCCTCAAGGCAGAGATGCTTGTTTATCCAATAGGCGATACCTGCTGTGCCGGAGGTGTTGGAAATAGCGACCTCAGCGGGACGGTTAAGGATCTTCTCGGTGTCGAAAATATTATAGATCTCGGTGTCCTTCATAATTCCGTCGGCGTGAATGCCCGCACGTGTAAGATTAAAGGCAGAGCCAACGAAGGGGGTCATGGGAGGTATCTTATAGCCAAGCTCTCTCTCGAAATATTCGGCGATCTCGGTGATGACAGTTGTGTCCATGCCGTCGGTGCTGCCGCGGATAGCGGCGTACTCCATAACCATCGCCTCGGTGGGAATATTTCCCGTTCTCTCGCCGATTCCCAGCAGAGAGCAATTTACACCCGATGCACCGTAGAGCCAGGCGTTTACAGCATTTGTAACGCCGTGGTAGAAGTCATTGTGACCGTGCCACTCCAGCATATCCGAGGAAACGTCGGCATAGTGGTGCAGACCGTAAACAATACCGGGAACGCTTCTGGGCAGGGCAACACCGGGATAGGAAACGCCATAGCCCAAAGTGTCGCACATTCTGATCTTAACAGGAATACCTGCCTCGTCGGACAGATCATGAAGGGCGTTTACAAAAGGAACAACAAAGCCGTAGAAATCCGCACGGGTAATATCCTCCAGATGACATCTGGGACGGATACCTGCATCAAAGGCACACTTTACCACGCCGAGATAATGATCCAACGCCTCGCCACGGGAGAGGCCAAGCTTTTTGAAAATATGATAATCCGAGCAGGACACGAGAATGCCTGTTTCCTTAATTCCAAGGTCACGGACAAGCATAAAGTCCTCTTTTTTTGCTCTGATCCAGGTGGTTGCCTCGGGGAACTTGTATCCGAGATCCATGCAGCGAAGCAGGGCTTCTCTATCCTTCTTAGTATAGACGAAGAATTCCGACTGTCTGATAATACCCTTCGGGCCGCCAAGACGGTGAAGCATCTTGTATAGGTCGACTATCTGATCTGCCGTGTAGGGTGCACGGGACTGCTGACCGTCACGGAAGGTGGTATCGGTGATCCATATCTCATCAGGCATGCAGAGAGGCACACGGCGGTGGTTGAACGCCACCTTCGGTATCTCGTCGTAAGGGTATACCTCGCGGTAGAGATTCGGGTCGTCAACATCCTGGAGCGAGTACTTATACTGCGACTGCTCAAGAAGATTGGTATGTCTGTTTTTGTTAAGCATAAATTTAGCCTTTCCTTTCGTTTCGGTAGGTAATCAAACCCATAAACCATACGCCCGGGCGACAATTCCCTGCTCTGCAGGCTTGTCGATCGTTTGTAGGAGGATTTTGTATACTTGTATACAATTTAAATTTGAGTCTATTATACTATATGAATAAGGAGTTGTCAAGAGTTATTTTATAAATAATAAATAAAGGTAGGGTTTTACAATGACAGTAAGCATATTACCTTGGGTAAGACTGCGTAGGACCAATACGCAAGGCTCACTCCGCAGGGAGGCTATGACTCTCCCCTAAGGCTCCCTCCGGGAGGGCGCTGTCACCGAAGGTGACTGAGGGAGCACGCGTATGAACGCACTGACTGATGTGAGAGAAACATTCGCACTCTCCTTCCGTCTTTTGCTTTGCAAAATCCACCTCCCTCCGCAGGGAGGCTATGACTCTCCTCCAAGGCTCCCTCCGGGAGGGAGCTGTTGAGCGTTAGCGAAACTGAGGGAGCACGCGTATGAATGCTCTTATTGATGTTTGAGATGCAATAGCACCGACCAATGTAAGATGATCATTCGCATTCTCCCCCAAGGCTCACTCCGGGAGGGAGCTGTTGAGCGTTAGCGAAACTGAGGGAGCACGCGTATGAATGCACTGACTGATGTGAGAGAAGCATTCGCACTCTCCTTCCGTCTTTTGCTTCGCAAAATCCACCTCCCTCCGCAGGGAGGCTTTGCGAAAAACTTCTGAAAAGACTGAAAATATACCGATCTCGTAGCCGAGAAAAAGAAAAAGCACCACTTTTGTGGTGCTTTCTCGTGGTGCATACTGCGTAAGCAGTATCTTGCCTGGCGAGGAGATGGTGCTTGCAGTTAGTACAGAAAGTGTAATCAGCAGAAATTATATCCCGAGCGGCAATACCCACACGGGAATTTCGCAGGGCGAATATTTGCTCGCTCTACGCCTGGCAAACAAGCTTGCCGATCTCCGAGCGGCAAATGCGAACCCATGCGACGTACGTCGCTGGGTTTGATGAGCGTACGGGTCGCCAAACCCGAGAAAAAGAAAAAGC
>JAZSEC010000033.1:0-28878 GCA_045531485.1 Eubacteriales bacterium
CGTCAACAACGTTGTAGCCTGCAAGGATACCGGACTGCATCGCGCCCTGAATACCTGCGTCAACAGCGGGAATGTATTCCTTCGGAATAGCACCGCCTGTTACAGAGTTAATAAACTCGTAACCCTTGCCCGTTTCGATGGGCTCGACATTGATCTTAACGTGACCGTACTGACCCTTACCACCGGACTGACGAGCATACTTTGTATCCTGGTCAACCTTCTTACGAATGGTCTCCTTATAAGCAACCTGAGGAGCGCCGATGTTAGCCTCTACCTTGAACTCACGAAGAAGTCTGTCAACGATAATCTCAAGGTGGAGCTCACCCATACCTGCTATAATGGTCTGGCCGGTCTCATCATCTGTATAAGTTCTGAATGTGGGGTCCTCCTCTGCAAGCTTTGCAAGAGCTATACCCATCTTCTCCTGGCCTGCCTTGGTCTTGGGCTCAATAGCCTGACGGATAACGGGCTCAGGGAATACCATGCTCTCAAGGATGATAGGATGCTTCTCATCACAGAAGGTATCACCTGTGGTGGTGTTCTTTACACCAACAACAGCGGCGATGTCACCTGCGTAACAAACATCAATATCAGCTCTCTCGTTAGCATGCATCTGAAGAATTCTACCGAATCTCTCATCTGCATCCTTGGTTGAATTATAAACTGCAGTACCCTTGCCTACAGACCCGGAATAAACTCTGAAGAAGCAGAGTCTACCAACGAAGGGGTCGGTCATGATCTTGAATGCAAGAGCGGAGAAGGGCTCGTCATCACTTGCGTGACGGCAATCCTCCTCACCGTTTTCAGGGTTGATACCCTTAATTGCCTCAATATCGGTGGGAGCGGGCATATATTCGATAATACTATCGAGAAGCTTCTGAACACCCTTATTCTTGTAAGAGGTTCCGCAGCAAACGGGAACGATCTTGTTATCAAGGGTAGCCTTACGGAGAGCTGCCTTGAGCTCGTCCACGGTAATCTCTTCCTCGTTGAAGAACTTGTCCATAAGAGCATCGTCGGTCTCGCAAATAGACTCAACCATGTTAGCACGGTACTCCTCAGCAAGCTCTCTCATATCCTCGGGGATCTCCTCAACTCTCATGTCCTTACCAAGGTCGTCGTAATAAACGTCAGCTTTCATCTCCATGAGGTCGATGATTCCGCGGAAGGAGGATTCCTTACCAATAGGAAGCTGAACAGGAACTCCGTTTGCACGAAGTCTGTCCTTAATCATCTTAACAACGCGGTAGAAATCTGCACCCATGATGTCCATCTTGTTGATGTAACACATTCTGGGTACTTTATACTCGTTTGCCTGGTTCCAAACGGTCTCGGTCTGAGGCTCAACGCCGCCCTTTGCACAAAGAACGGTAACAGAACCGTCAAGAACACGAAGAGAACGCTGTACCTCTACTGTAAAGTCAACGTGACCGGGGGTATCAATGATGTTGATACGGTACTTGTTAGCCTTAGCAGCAGCTACATCGTTCTGATACTTGGTAGGAACCCAGAAGCAAGTAGTAGCTGCAGAGGTAATGGTAATACCTCTCTCCTGCTCCTGTGCCATCCAGTCCATCGTAGCGGAACCGTCGTGGGTTTCACCTATACGGTGAGTCTTACCGGTATAAAAAAGGATTCTTTCGGTTGTAGTAGTCTTACCGGCATCGATATGAGCCATGATACCGGTATTTCTAGTACGTTCAAGCGAATATTCTCTTGCCATTTACCTGTATTCTCCTTATTATATCGATTAGAATCTGTAGTGTGCAAAAGCCTTGTTTGCTTCTGCCATCTTGTGGGTGTCTTCCTTCTTCTTGAAAGAACCGCCCATGCCTGCCTTGGCGTCCATGATCTCGGCTGCAAGTCTTTCAGCCATGGTCTTTTCGCCACGCTTTCTGGAATAACCGATGATCCAACGAAGACCAAGGGTCTGTCTACGCTCGGGGCGTACCTCCATGGGTACCTGGTAGTTAGAACCACCAACACGGCGAGCCTTAACCTCGAGAACGGGCATAACGTTCTCAAGTGCTGCGGTGAATACGTCAAGTGCGTTTTCGCCGCTCTTTGCTTCGATCATTGCAAATGCATCATATACAATTCTCTGAGCAACGCCCTTCTTACCGTCGTACATAATGTTGTTGATGAGCTTGGTTACAAGCTTGGAATTGTACAACGGATCAGGCAATACATCTCTCTTGGAAATTTGACCTCTTCTAGGCACTGTACTTCCCTCCTTCATTAAATTTAGAAAATGATATCATAGGTACTCGAATGTTTAATTCGTAAGTGCTCGTTTTTGTAATATAGATGGGTTTAGGAAAATCTAAACAGCTTTAACATCACAGCACGTGAGCACATATAGTCCGATAAGACCTATTACTTCTTCGGACGCTTTGCTCCGTACTTGGAGCGGCTCTGCTTACGGTTAGCAACGCCCTGGGTATCAAGTGTACCACGAATAATGTGATAACGTACACCGGGAAGGTCACGAACACGGCCACCACGGATAAGAACAACGGAGTGCTCCTGAAGGTTGTGACCGATACCGGGAATGTAGGAAGTAGCCTCCATTCCGTTGGTGAGTCTTACTCTGGCGATCTTACGAAGAGCCGAGTTAGGCTTCTTGGGGGTAGTGGTAGTAACCTTGGTACAAACTCCTCTTCTCTGAGGTGCAGACTGGTCGATGGGTGCGTTCTTAAGAGCGTTGAAGCCCTTCTGAAGTGCGGGAGACTTAGACTTGTAGGTCCTGTCAGAGCGACCCTGCTTAACGAGCTGGTTAAAGGTTGGCATGATTTTCCTCCTTTCACTAAATAATAATTAATATACTACCGGCAAAAGGGCATAGTTCACCCATTTGCACAGTTACAACACATTTTAACACTAAAATATATTTTTGTCAACACCTTTTATAAATTTTCTCACATTTGATGGATTTTTTTATAAATAAAGTGTAGATTTTAGATATTTTTTACAATTTTATCCCTAAAAGCTGCCCCGAGCAAACGCCCGAGGCAGCCAAAATTATTTATTTTTTACTTTATTCTACGATTGCCTTCGCAATACCAAGTCCGCTGTTGCCGAGGATCTTGATAATATTGCCAAGCAGCTCCATCTCCTCAAGGGGAATGTTGGTAAAGTCAAGAATAACGGTCTGGGAATCGGGAACGGTAGCTCTGATCTTAAGAGAAACGTTGTCCTTGCCGTAGTAATCAACGGTCGCCTTGATTATCTCGTAGATACGGGTGGTGATGTTGGGGTCAACGCTTCTGCGGAACACAAGCTTAACCGACTTGGAGGTGTGGGTATATCTGCCGTCACCCATGGTGGGCATAGCGTTCTTTACCCTGGCCTTAGCCTCCTCGTTTTCACGGCGGATACGCTCGGTTTCCAGGCGGCGTGCCTCCTCAATAGCACGCTCCTCCTCGATCTTTCTCAGTCTGTCTGCCTCAAGACGCTCCTCTTCCTCTCTCTGACGGGCTATGCGGGCGTTCTCAGCCTCAAGTCTGTGCTGCTCCTCAATAGCCATACGTGCCGCCTCGGCAAGTCTTTCACGCTCGGTGGCCTCAGCACGAAGCTGTGCCTCGATCTCTGCACGGAGCTGTGCCTCCTCTGCACGGTGGCGTTCCTCCTCTGCCTTTCTCATAGCGGCGGCTCTCTCGGTCATCTCAAGAAGATGCTCGTACTCAAGACGAAGTCTTTCCTGCTCTGCTCTAGCCTCGGCAAGAAGTGCCTCGTTCTCCTTAAGGATCCTCTGCTGCTCACGGCGAAGCTCCACTACCTCCTGCTCTGCCTTCATTCTCGCACGGGTTTCATACTCAAGACGGATCTTGGTCTCAAGCTCGGCACGGATGTCGGCAACACGCTCTGCAATAGTAGGCTTGGAATAAGCAGGTGCGGAGTCGTCGATTATAAACTCGCCGTCCGAGGGCTCATCTGCTACGGGCGATTCCTCCACGGCGGGAAGCTCCTCTGCGATTTTCTCCTCTATTTCAGGCTCGGTGATAGGCTCCTCAACGATAAGAGCGTCAAGAATATCATCCATAGCGAGTGCCTCGCCCTCTGCTACGGGTGTAGGCTCTACTGCTATCTCATCAACAACCGCGGGCTCCTCAGCGGGCTCGTCGATAATTTCGATAATATCTTCAGTTACGATAGGCTCGGCTACCGCTTCTTCAATAGCAGGCTCCTCGTAAGCCTCCTCGGCTGCGATGGACTCCTCGATAACCTCTTCGGTAATTTCCTCCTCGACAGGCTCCTCAGCGATCTCTTCAGCGACCTCGTCGATAATCTCTTCGACTGCAACGGCCTCCTCTGCGGCAGGCTCGGCTTCTACAGCCTCGAACTCAAGCTCTGCCTCGTCGGACTCATCCTCATCGTCGGCAAAGATGTCAAGCTCGTCAACCTCGCTCTCGACGATATCCTCTGCAGGCTCGTCAACCTCGGGAATTTCCTCGTCGGGCTCCTCAAAAAGCTCGATCTCAATTTCCTGCTCGCCGTCGGAATCGGTGTCCTCGGCTATTTCAAGCTCGATCTCCTCGGCTGTGTCCTCTACTGTAAGCTCCTCGTCGGAAATGCTCTGCTCGGGAAGAAGCAGGGGCTCCTCGGCGAAGCTCTCCTCTGCGGAAAGCTCCTCTGCCGATTCAACGACCAGACGTGCCTTCGCCATAGCACGGGCAAACTCGTCGTCCTCGGGCGTTATGTAAGGAACCTCCTCCTTCTGCTGATTGTTTCTCGATTCAATTCTCTTACCGAGAAGGTCGGCAATACGCTCCTCAAGCTCAAGGGTTTCGGGAGCAAGCTCAAAGTCGCTCTCCACCTTTATAAGCTCACCGCGTCTTGCGGCACGCTTGATAACCTCACGCCACTCGGTAACCTTTTTTCTACCCATAGAATTATGGTACTTATCGCTGCCGGTAGCGAGAAGGTATCTGTACTCCTTCTCACGAATCTTCTGATCCACGTCCTCACCAAGCTCGAAGAGGATATTATCCTCGGAAACGTTGGCAGATACGGGATGGGCGACCGCACCGTCAAGGCGGGTCCATTTGATCCAGAAATCTCTGGGTGCACTTACTCTGTCAAGGATCATAAGGCGGCGATAGGTCACGTTGTCCGAAATATGCTCCATATACGTGCCCGATGCAAACATCATAACCAGCTCAAAGGAGCTGTCGGCAATGCCCTCAACGCCGGTAGCACCCTCTATCTCGGAGGTAAGCTGTCTTGCCATCTCGTCAATAAAGGTCTGGGAATATCTGCCGCAAAGACGGGTAACGTCACCGTCAACCATCTCCACACGCACCTTGATGCTACCCTCGGGAGCATATCTTGCCCTGCCGGAAAGCCTGTCCTCAAGCTCGGCGGGGGCGTCACATATCTCAAAGCCAACGCGGCCGCTGCCCGAGAAGGCATAAGGAATGCCGTCCTCAAAATCATTCTTACCAAGCGGCCATCTGATCCACTCGGTCTTTATGTCATCACCAACCACGATAGTAAGCGGATAATACCAGTAGCCGTCGATAAGGAATTTATCTGCAATATAATCCTCGTACATCTGAACCACGTCTATATCTCCGTGCTTTGATCGAAGATAAGGAATAAGCTCACGCTCGAAGCAATCCTCAAACTCGGCGGTAATGGTCTCGCCAACTATTTTGTTATGGTAAAAATCTAATCTCATAGAAATTTTGCCTCCAAAACATATTATATCATCTTAGATTATAACATATAAAAATTAAAATTGCAATAGTTTTTCGGGCATTGACAAAAAAAGCTTGGTGTGATATAATCTTCAAGGAAAATCAACCGAAAGGAGAGAAAATATGCTTCCCGAACGCTTTTTAAGTAGAATGAAGAATATTCTCGGCGAGGACTATCCGAGCTTTGAGGCCGCACTGGAAAATCCGAGCGTGCGTGCCATAAGAGTCAACACGGCAAAGCTGTCGGTAGAGGATTTTCTCTCTAAGACCGAGCTTACGCTCTCGCCTATAAGCTATGCGGAGGACGGCTTTATTCCCACGAGCTGTGAGGGTATCGGCAGGACCCCCGAGCATCACGCAGGTATGTTCTACGTGCAGGATCCGGGTGCGATGGCAACGGTCAAGGCATTGGATATTAAAAAAGGCTGGCGTGTTCTGGACGCCTGTGCTGCTCCGGGCGGCAAGGCATCTCAGCTGGCGGCTGCCATCGGCGACGACGGATTTCTTCTCGCCAACGAGTACGTGCCGAAGAGGGCTAAGATAATTGTAAGCAATTTCGAGAGGCTTGGCATAAAAAATGCCGTTGTAACCTCTCTTGACACCTCGGCTCTTGGGGAGATGTATCCCTGCTATTTCGATCTTGTGCTATGCGACGCACCCTGCTCCGGCGAGGGCATGTTCAGAAAGTACGACGAGGCGATCAGCGAGTGGAGCGAGGATAACGTAAGGCTCTGTGCCCAGAGGCAGCGTGAGATCCTAAATAATCTTGCACCCACGGTAAGACCGGGCGGTTATCTGCTCTATTCCACCTGCACCTATTCAAAGGAGGAAAACGAGGACGCCATCTCACAGTTCCTTGACAGTCACGCTGAGTTTTCGCTCTGCCCTGTCAACGAAAAACTTCTGCCCGCGACGGCGGACGGACTGGACGGAATGATCGAGGCAAGACGCTTCTATCCTCACATATCCGAGGGTGAGGGACAGTTTATTGCCTTGATGAAAAAGGACGAAAAATCTGCCATTTTGACAACTAAGGTTAGCAAAGACGGTGCTAAGGTCAACAAAAAGGACGTTGAGATATTTGAAAAATTCGTCTTGGAAAATCTCACAGACAAACCCAAGGGAAGGATAACAGCCGCAGGAGAATATCTCGTGCTGGTGACCCACGACCATAAGATTCCCGCCTATTCCACCTTTATGACCGGAGTTATTCTCGGCGAGGTGAAAAAGGGCAATTTCTTCCCCCATCATCAGTTCTTCTCGGCATACGGAGCTCTGTTCAAGCGACAGGAGAGGCTTGTGCGTGGCGATGCGAGAGTTGAAAAATACCTTCGCGGCGAGGAGATCGACTCTACGTTATCGGAAAACGGCTGGTGCTGTGTAACCTATGAGGGAGTTGCTCTCGGCGGCGGAAAGATCAGCTCGGGACGAGTTAAAAACCACTATCCGAAGGGCCTCAGAAACAACTAATTTAAAGAAAAAATACAAAAAACACATATACGGTGTGGAATTTTTCCACCCACGAAAGGAAAAATCATGAGTAAAATTCTTGCAACAGTCGGCAATATTGCCATCACCGACGAGGACGTAGATCAGTTCCTCGCAGACCTTGGCCCCAGAGGTCAGGGCTATAACAATGCAGAGGGCAGAAAGGTAGTTCTCCAGCAGCTTATCGCAAGCAAGCTTCTGCTCCTTGAGGCAAAGAGAAATCTCTTCGAAACAGAGCCCGAGTTCAAGGCTGAGCTTGCCAGAGTACGTGACGAGCTTCTCGTTGGCTATGCTACCAAGAAGGCAATCGGCTCCGTAACCGTAAGCGACAAGGACGCTGAGGACTATTACAATGAGAACAAGGAAAGATTCGTAAACGAGGAGGGCGTTAACGCAAGTCACATTCTCGTAGAAACCGAGGAGGAGGCACTTTCCATCCTTGCCAAGATCAACGCAGGCGAGATCACCTTCGAGGATGCTGCAACCGAATTCTCCGGCTGTCCCTCTAAGGCTAATGGCGGAAATCTCGGTGACTTCGGCAGAGGCCAGATGGTTCCCGAGTTCGACGTAGCCGTATTCGCTATGGAGGAGGGAGAGATCTCTACTGCTCCCGTCAAGACCCAGTTCGGCTATCACCTTATCAAGCTTAACAAGAAAAATCCCGCGGCAGAGATCCCCTTCGCTGAGATCGCACCCGAGATCAAGGATGCACTGCTTCAGGAGAAGCGTCGTACTACCTACGAGTCTAAGATCAACCAGCTTAAGATCCTCTTCCCCGTTGATATCAACCTATGATATCCGACACCGAGCTTTTAAAAAAGCGATTTCTGGAGCTTGCAGGCAAGGCCTATAATTCAAGCATATTTACCTTCACCGAATTCCTGGGTCTTGCCGAGCAATCGGCGTTTAATGACGTAAAAAGGGACATACGTGGCATCACTTTTTCGACATTTGGCGGTGCTGAGGGTGCTGAGCGAGTTGTTGTCCGCTTCGGCTCGGAGGAGGAGCTGGGATACGAGATACCCTTCCCCATCTCCATAATCAAGGTCGAGCCATCAAGCCAAAAATATGCCGACAGGCTGACCCACCGCGACTTTCTCGGAGCTTTACTGAATCTGGGAATCGAGCGTGACACCCTTGGCGACATTGTCATAATCGACAACGTCGGATACGTCTTTGCTCTCGACGGTATCGCCCCCTATATTGCGGATAATCTTATCAAGGTCAAGCGTACCGACGTCACCTCCTCTATCACCACCGATCTGCCCGAGGGCGAGCTTTATCGCACCGAGGAAAAAACAGTGCAGGTAACAAGCGAGCGTCTTGATGCGATCATTGCAAGAGTATTTTCGCTCTCCCGCGAGGATGCACAGGGTCTGTTTAAAAAGCGACTTGTCTTTGCCGACGGCAGACAGATCGACAGTGCCTCATATTCGCCGAAGGAGAACGAGAAGATCAGCGTCCGCGGATACGGCAGATTTATCTATATCGGCACCCAGTCGCTATCTAAAAAGGGCAAATGCAACGTCAAGGTGAAAATATACGTTTAAAAAAGCGGTCCCAGACCGCTTTTTTATTTGGATCGGTTGACTTATACTTTGTAAATGTAGCTTAACAAGGATATTATTTTGAAAGATTGTTGACAAATCGGCTTTGGTGTGCTAAAATTCTATAGTAACGTATATTGAATTTTATCCCAAAGAGGTGTAAAAATATGAGCAAGAAAAATCTTAGAATCGAAACGAAGTGCGTACAGGGCGGCTACACCCCCGGAAACGGTGAGCCAAGACAGATTCCAATCGTACAAAGCACCACCTTTAAATATTCCACCAGCGAGGATATGGGCAAGCTGTTCGACCTTGAGGCATCGGGCTACTTCTATTCCCGCCTTCAGAACCCCACCTGCGACACCGTGGCTGAGCGTATTTGTCAGCTTGAGGGCGGCTCGGCTGCTATGCTGACCTCCTCCGGACAGGCGGCTAACTTCTTCGCGGTATTTAATATCGCATCTCAGGGCGATCACGTGGTTTCCTCCAGTGCCATCTACGGCGGAAGCTACAACCTCTTCGCCGTTACAATGAAGCGTATGGGAGTTGAGTTCACCTTCGTAGCACCCAACTGCACCGAGGAGGAGCTTGAGGCGGCTATGCGTCCCAATACCAAGGCGGTGTTCGGCGAAACCATTGCCAACCCTGCCCTCTGCGTTCTTGACATCGAGCTTTACGCCAAGGTGGCACACCGTCACGGCGTTCCGCTTATCATCGACAACACCTTTGCCACACCCATCAACTGCCGTCCTATCGAATGGGGTGCTGATATCGTAACCCATTCCACCACCAAGTATATGGACGGTCACGGCTCTGCCGTAGGCGGCTGCATCGTTGATTCGGGCAAGTTCGACTGGAGAGCATCCGGCAAATTCCCCGGCCTCTGCACCCCCGACGACAGCTATCACGGAGTGACCTACGTTGATAAATTCGGCCTTGAGGGTGCCTTTATCACCAAGGCTACCGCTCAGCTTATGCGTGACTTCGGCTGTACCCAGTCGCCCCAGTCGGCATTCCTGCTCGGCCTGGGTCTTGAGAGCCTTCACGTAAGAATGCAGCGTCACTGCGAGAACGCACTCAAGGTGGCTAAGTTCCTTAAGAATCATCCCAACGTTACCTGGGTCAAGTATCCCGACCTTGAGGGTGACGAGTTCCACGAGCTTGCAAAGAAATATCTGCCCAACGGCTCCTGCGGAGTAGTAAGCTTCGGCGTTAAGGGTGGCAGAGCCGCCGCCGAGAAATTCATGAAGAGCATGACGCTCGGAGCGATCGAAACCCACGTTGCCGACGCACGCACCTGCTGTCTGCACCCCGCAAGTGCTACACACAGACAGATGAACGACGACGAGCTTCGTGCGGCGGGTGTATCTCCCGACCTTATCCGCTATTCCTGCGGAATTGAAAGTGCCGAGGATCTTATCGAGGATCTGGCAGATGCCCTTGCATCAATCGACTAAAACGAGGTAATTATAGTGCCGATCAAAATACCGAACGAGCTTCCTGCCGTTAAGACGCTGGAGAACGAAAACATCTTCGTTATGACCGAAAAGCGTGCGATCAAGCAGGACATCCGACCCTTAAAAATACTGATTTTGAACCTGATGCCAACTAAAGTTGACACCGAAACCCAATTATCCAGGCTTCTCGGCAATACGCCGCTGCAGGTGGAGATCGAGCTTATCCGCACCAGCACCCACCGGGCAAAGAACATCTCTGAGGAGCATCTGCTGGCATTTTACAAGGAATTTTCCGACGTTAAGGATAACTACTATGACGGCATGATCATCACCGGTGCACCGGTTGAGAAGATGGAGTTTGAGGAGGTGGATTACTGGGAGGAGCTGTGCGAGATCATGGAATGGTCCAAATCCCACGTTCACTCTACTCTCCACATCTGCTGGGGTGCTCAGGCAGGTCTGTACTACCACTTTGGCATCAAGAAATATATGATGGACGAAAAGCTTTCGGGCGTTTACGCTCATCACGTTGACCATAAGAAATCTATTCTTTTCCGCGGCTTTGACGATATGTTCTACGTTCCTCACTCCCGCTATACCACCGTTCTCAGAGAGGATATCGAGGCAGTCAAGGGACTTAAGATCCTCGCCTCCTCCGACAAGGCGGGCGTCTATGCGGTAAAGACCAAAAGAGGCAGACAGGTGTTCGTTACCGGTCACTCGGAGTATGACGCAGATACTCTGAACAAGGAATATACCCGTGACAAGGCGGCAGGTCTTAATCCTAAGATCCCCGAGAATTACTTCCCCGATAACGACGACACCAAAACCCCCGTCAGCACCTGGCGAGGCCACGCAACGCTGCTGTTTACTAACTGGCTTAATTATTTCGTATATCAGACCACGCCTTACGATATTATGAAGATCAAGGAGATCAAATAAATACGTTTGGTGAGAACCGAAGGTCGCTTATATCATCACATCAGCGTAAAAAAGGACGAGAAAATCTCGTCCTTTTTCTTTTTTGTTATTTTATTTCAGATCGGAGTTGTATTTTACCTCGATGCTAAAGAACACCGCAGGGTCAAGTCCGTCTGTTGCAGCCTTCCACTGCTCCTCACTACCCTCATAGAGAATGGTAGTAAGCTTTCTGCATCCGGTAAAGCTATCCTTTATGGAGGTGACGCTCTTAGGTATCTTTATCAATCGTAAGGAACTACATCCGGTGAAGCTGCCTTCTTCTATAGCCTCAACGCCATCGGGAATGGTGACGGTTACAAGATCCGAGCAATATGAAAACGCACTCTTACCTATGCTGACAAGTCCATCGGGCAGAATAATCGATACAAGCTCGTTACAGCTATCGAAGGCATAGTCGCCTATGCTTACAAGTCCCTCCTTAAGCTCAATGCTTGTGATCTCTGTGTTGGAAAAGGCATAGTCGCCTATGCTGACGATACCCTTTGGAAGAGTGATCTTGAGAAGGTTCCAGCAACGCATAAAGGCACCCTCGCCTATGGCGGTAACTCCCTCGGGAATTACGACCTGGGTTATTTCATTCTGTCCGAAAAATGCATAGGGAGCGATCTCGTATTCACCGCCCTTATATCCTGTGGGAAGAATGAGTCCGCTTTGAATTCCCTCATAGTTTACAAGATAGCTCTTGCCATCGCCGGTGGTGTAGAACACGTAGCCCTCTGGAGTGGTTTCGGTGGTGGTATTTACCTCTCTGCCAACCTCCTTGGCATACAGAGCCACGTCGCCAAAGCCGACCGCTCCCGCAGAAATGGGAAGCGAGGATCTGTTTTCAATGACTGTAAGATGGAAGCAGGACTCAAATGCATCCTCATCAATAAGAGTCAAGCCGCTGCCGAGAGTGACGCTGAATAGCTCCCTACAGTCTGCGAAGCTGCGGTAATAAAGTCTGTCTACTCCGTCGGGAATGGTAACGCTACGAAGCGAATAGCACATATTAAAGGCGTATTCACCGATGAAGGTCACGCTGCTCGGAATATTGATAGACTCAAGAGAGCGACAATTATTGAATACCGATCTCTCAATAGAGGTAAGTCCGGCAGGGAGTCTTACGCTTGTCATGGCTTCACAGAAGCCGAAGGCCTGCTCGCCAATGTAGGTAACACTGTCGGGAATATAGATCTCGCTTAAGGTCTCGCAGCCGTAAAAGGCACCGACGCCTATCTTACGAAGTCCATCCGACAGAGTAATGCCGTCAAGCTGCTTACAGTAATAGAAGGCCGTTCTGCCTATGCTCTCCACGTGATCCAGGTTGATCGACTTAAGATTCGAATTATAGAAGGCGTGGTCGTCGATTATCTTAACGCTCGCAGGGAGGGTGACCTCGATAAGTCCGCTGTGCAAAAATGCAGTCTTGCCGATGCCGACGACCAGATCTCCCCTAGGAGAATATTCGGGTATTACAAGAGAGCCGATAAGCGATCGCTTGCTGCCCGTAACAAAGCAGGTTCCGTCACCGAGGGGAGTGTAGATCACCAATTCGGCATTCATCTCGGAGGTGCCGAGAGCCTTGCCGCAGTGAATACAGATTCCGCTATCAAGCTCGTGCTGCTGAAGGCTTGAGTCATAGCTTTCCCTGGTGAGTAGTCTGCCACAGCTGCAGCTTGACTCAAGAACCTCGTATTGCCCGCAGGCTGCCTCCTTTACTACCGTCCATTCAGCAACCGTATGCTTATTGGTCTGCTCGGCGACCACCGCACCGTCTATGGTTGCGGCGGCAAAGCTGTCCAGATAGTTATAATAGATATATCCGTCCTTCGTAAAGCCTCTTGAATACTCTGAGCCATTACCGAAGCTGCATACGCTATGAAGTCCGCTTGTATCAAAGCGAAGGATCTGATATTTTTTTCCTACGGAAAAACCGAAGATATTCTGCTCTCTGTCTATAAGATAGCTCTTATATTCATCGCCTATACGGCCGTCAACAATATACTTATCGACCGAGATCACCGAGTCGCCCTCACGTCTGTATATCTCTACCCTGCTGTGTTGACCATCCTCTGTGCCAACGCCAAGGAGGTATCCCTCTCCAAGATCGATAAGCGAGGTGGAGAAGCCGTTTATAAAGCCTGTGTCGGCGTAGGTTATATTACTGTAATCCGAAAGATCGAAGAAATATACCGGATCGGTGTAGGTGATAATATCGGCGGTACAGACGTAGAGCCTGTCATTTTCAAATCTCACCGCGGTAGCGGCCTCGCCATCGGGAGCAAAGCTATCCACCGAGGCAACAAGATCAAGATCCTCGAGATCATAGACGTAAAGCGACGTGCTCTTGTATTTGATGACGTATCCCACGTTGTCCGAGAGGGAGGCAACTATTCTCAGCATTCCCTCATGCTCGTCGAAGCTGTACTGATCCTTAGTCAATCCCTCAAAATCAATATATCCCTTGAATTCAAGACCGTCGGACATATCTAAAACGCCCAGCCTAGTATATGCACGGTTTACCGTTTTTTCGCCCTTCTTCTCCTGGGAGGAATAGCCTCTTGCGAAGAGAATATGGTTGTCTGTAAAATACACGTTACCCGTCTGCATTACAGCGGCCTCGTCGGCAAGCGACAGATCATCCTCCGAGAGAATAGTAACGTATCTGTAAAAAAGAGAGGAAAGCTTTTCGGGATAGATTATCTTCTCGACATCGCAAACGTGGGTTGAGTCGGAGTGGATAATATGAGGAATATAGCTCTCAGGGTCGTAAAGATCAACTTTGTTCTGGCTGAAGAGCCAGTTGGTGACAAGGTAGAACTGATCGCCTATCTTTCTTACCGTTGCCTTGCTGCCCTTGATGGTCACTCTGCTTGTTTCCCTTGGATTTTCCACGTCGCTGACGTCAATGGAGAACACGATAGTCTTGCCAAGCGTGGCATTCTCCGATCCATCGGCACCGTAGCCGCCAAACAGAGTGAGCGTATTGCCGTCTTCCGAGAGGAACATATCAAAATCTCTCGGAATATAATTCTCACCGCTTATTTTTTCGATAACGTAGGTGGAAACGAGCCCGGAGCCTTCGCCCTCAAGAGAATAGATGTAAACGGTGTGGTTGCCGAGAGCAAAGAGGTACTTATCGGTTGCCTTGATAAGATCGCCCTCAACGATGCCCTCGATCTGATTGTCGGTAACCTCAAAGTAATCTCCGTTTGAGGATCCGCCATCGCCTCCGCCGCTGTCACCGGCGTCACCGTAGCCGTTGTTAATATCACCTTCATAATTCATCAGGTAGTCAAGCACCACCGCGGTAAAGCCACTCGGCTGTGTACCCGGCTTTATCGGATCGCCAGATCCACCGCCCGAGCCACCGAGAGTGGCAAGGAGAGATATGCCGACCACGAGCAGAAGGCTGGCGGCAACGGCAAGCGTACGATAGATGGGAGTGCGATCCTTTCTCCTTGGTCTTGCGTCCTCTAAATATTCTTCGTTAATATCGCCAATGGCGTTTAGTATTTCCTTTTCATTCATATACTGATACCCCTCCTTAAAAGATGGTCACCAAGGCTACGCCTCATGCGGTAAAGATGAGATTTTACCGTGCCGACGCTAAGCCCCATTTCGTAGGCTATTTCTCTTACGGGCTGCATATAAAAATATCGCTTAAGAAAGATCCTACGCCTCATTTGGTCAAGACCGCCGACAAATTCGCCTATGGCCTCACGCAGAGCCAGTCGATCGGTAAGCTCACCCTCGCCCGTCAGCTCGGATATCTCCCAGATGATCTTATTCATATCGGGATTGTGCCGACCGTTATCCCTTATGCGATTTAAGGCGAGATTTCTGATTATGCGGGTGAGATATGCCGAGAAATATGTAGGACGTGTGGGCGGAATGCTCTCCCACGCCTTGACGTAGGTATCATTCTCACACTCCTCCGACTCTCCGCGATCCTTAAGCATCCTCAATGCGACCGACAGAAGAAGCCTGCCGTATTTATGGCGTGTTTCTTCTATCGCACGCTCGTCGCGTGCGAAATAAAGCTCTATAATTCTGTTGTCATCCATAGGCATTACCTCGATCGATCAGGATTTTGTTTTTCGCCGGCCTTCACTGTATAAAACACCAAATTCTTATGAAAGGTTGCAGAAAAAAGAATTTTTTTCATTATATCACATTTTCCCTACGTAGAAAAGAGGAAAAAAGAAAAAAGCCGCCCAAAAATTCGGGCGGCTTTACTAAGCTTATTTAATTCTCTCCACCTGTAAGCCGATGGGAGTGGTGATATAAAGATAGCCGTCGATATATGCGGCTCTTACGGTGTCGGGCTGAAGGCTGATGTCCTCGATATCGATTATGATAGCCGAAAGCTCGTAGCCGTTGAACTGAAGGAGAACGTAGGTTCCGTTGGAATACTCGCCGCCATTATCCTCATCTACAAGATAGAGATAGTGAGTAGCGAAGCCGAAGAGATTGTTCTCACGGTTTACAAGATATGCCTTATAGTCGTCGGAGTAGTCACCGTCGAAGCGGAATACGTCAACGCTGACGACCGCATCACCCTGCTGCTCGTAGATCTCCACCTTGGAGAAGGACCAGTTCTCACGGCCGATGCCGAGAAGGAAGCCCTCGCCAAGATTAATAAGATGCTCGGAGTAGCCCTCGATAATGCCGGTGTCCGCACTCTCGATATTCTCATAATCCGAAAGATCGATGAAGTAAACGGGATCGGTGAAGTTAACCACAACCGCGGTGCAGACGTAGACCATATCGCCGTCAAATCTTACCGCAGTAGCCTCCTCGCCCTCAATGGCAAAGTCCTCAAGGGAGTATGCAAGGCTGTTGTCCTTAAGATCGTAGATGTAAAGGCTTACGTTTTCGCGGGTGATCCATTCAGAGAGCATTCCGCCCTGGTCGTATGGAACGTAGGAGTTTTCAAGAGTTGAGGTCACCACGCGAAGATATCCGTCCCTCTCGTCAAAGCTGTACTGATCCTCGGCAAAGCCGCGGACGGTGATAACGCCACGCTTCTCAAGGCTCTCGCCCGAGTAGTTAAGTACGACAACGTCGGTCATATTTGCCGAGCTTACTCTGCCGCCTTCCTCATTATTCGAGGTGTATTCGCGAGTGATATATACGTTATTTTCGGATACGTAGACGTCATTTGTAAAGTTAAGTAGGGCATTTGCACCTAAAAGCTCAAGATTTTCGGGATCGAGAAGGGCTACGACGCTGTAGCGTGTGCCTGTAATCTCGTCGGGATAGATGATGTCCTCGAACTCGATGGGCTGGGCTCCGTTACCCGAATTGATGGTGGGAACGAAGGTTTTGGGATCGTTATAATCAACGGCAGATCTGTTGAAGTAGAAATTGCTGATCAGGAGAAGCTTGCCGTCTACCATACGGCTGGTGTTTACCGATCCGTCGATAATGATCTGACCCTTAAGGGCGATGTTATTTACGTCGGAGACGTCGATGGATATGATGCCCACCTTACCGTAGTTGGTCTTGTCGTCGGTGTAGCTACGGATAACGGTGACGGTGCTGGCATCCTTAGAAAGATACATCTCGCCACCGTCAAAGTCCTTGAAGAACTCGTTTTCAAATCTGGGCATCTCGAACTCTGCAACAAGGGCGGAGTTTTCCTTATCAATAGAATACACGCGGAGAATAGGCGTTCTGTAATTCACGTCGGTTCTGAAGCCCAGGCGGAAGATGTACTTATCGGTCATCTTCATAAGGTCGCTTTCAATTACTCCCGCAACCTGATTATCGGTGTTCTCAACGTAAGAGCCGTTGCCCATAATGCTTCCGTCACCGCCTACCGTGCCCTCCATATCGGGTGCCATATCGCCGGCGGAGTTATCTTCACCCTTAATACCAAGGCTCAGGCTGTCAATGATAGCAAGCAGACCCTCCCAGTTGTTCTTAAACTTAGGCTGCTTAAAGGAAAGCCTGTAATCCTCTATTCCCTCAATAAGCGGGAAATAGGAGGAGCCCTCGTAGGCAGTAAGATCGCTGGTTACCGGTGCGAAGGGCAGGAACAGATGCAGGCCGAAGGCTATTAATAGACAAAGTCCAACGGCAACCTTAATAATTGTAGATTTTCTCATTTTTCCCTCTGACTCCTTTACGTATTTTTCATCTATCTCGCCTATGGCGAGCATAAGTCTTTCATTTTTGTTCATATTACTATACCCCTTTTTTCAAGGTGATCGCGAAGCTCGCGTCTTACACGCCACAAAATTACCTTGACGTTACCCGAGGTAATATCCATCTCACGGGCAATCTGCTTTACCTCTCGCATATAAAAATATCTGCGGACGAACACCCCTCGCTTTGTTTTGTCGAGCGATTCGAGGAATTCGTTTAAGGCATCACGAAGTATGATATCCTCGGTAATATCGCCCTCTCTGTCGGGGATCGCCTCAGACAGCTCCTCAAAGATCAGCTCGGTGCCGAGAGAAGCCCGCCTCGAATTTTTGTGCAGACGGTTGATGGCAAGATTGCGGGTTATCTTGGTTAAGAATGCCGAGAAATATGTAGGACGTGTAGGCGGAATGCTGTCCCAAGCCTTAAGGTAGGTGTCGCTTTCACACTCCTCCGAGTCGATGGAGTTGTGCAGGATGCTCATTGCAACAGACATCAGCAGCCGGCCGTAGCTAGCCTTAGTCTCCTTTATTGCACGCTCGTCACGGGCAAAATAGAGCTCTATTATTTTACCGTCATCCATGGCGTCACCTCATTTCAGCTTAGATTTTGCCTTCAGGATCTTGCGACCTTCATCCTATAAGACAAGAAAATTTCGTAAAGGTTACGGAAAAATGAAAAAATTTGGAAAAATGAGAAAAATTAAACGGTTTTTACCGCTTATAGATATATTATACATTATTTTTTTGCGTTTTGGGTAAAAATGTGAAAAAATTTAAAAGGGGCGGCAAAACCGCCCCCTGATTTAGTCGTATTGAATGAAGCCTCATCCGTCAGCCTACGGCTACCATCTTCCCCTACACGCTTCGCTTTTGAAGGCTATTGACTATCGCCGAATTTAACCCTTCCATTCTATAATAAGAGATAAAACGGGATGAAAGCAAGTGGTGACAAAGGGCGGTTTCAGCCAAATATAGCCGTCGGAAATAAGGAGATAGATTTGAGATAAAAGCGTTGTTTACGCCCCGAAGGCGTATTTACATACGCCGAGCTTGGGAGCAAACGGCAGTTTCAGCCAATTTTTACCTTTCAGGGATGATGAGGCCGTAGCTGCCAGCCTTTCTCTTATATACAACACAGGTATCGCCTGTTTCCGAATCGGTGAAGGCATAGAAGGCGTGGCCGATAAGATTCATCTGGAGAATCGCTTCCTCCGGAGTCATAGGCTTGAAGGGGAAGGTCTTTACGCGGATCTCGAACTCGTCCTCCTCAACGTACTCGTCATCATCAAAATCGCCGATAAGAACGGGCGACTGCTTAACCATTCTTTCAACACGGGTCTTGTTCTTTCTGATCTGTCTTTCAAGGCCCTCAACAGCTCTGTCAAGTGCGGTGATAAAGGTTTCGTTCTCTTCTTCGCAGCGGAAGGTGGTACCGCCGTAATTTACGGTGATCTCGATGATTTTTACTCCTTTGCGAACCTTGCAGGTGACGAATGCCTCGGTATCGGGACCAAAGAACTTGTCAAATTTAGAAAGCTTCTTTTCAACCGCTTCCTTAAGACTGTCGCGTACGCTCATCTGCTTGCCGTAAATCGTAATCTTCATACTGTTACCGCTCTCTTTCGAGAGCACCCCACACGGGGTATCCTTTCGTTGGGTTTCGCGGAGCGGAGCTGATGTACAACACCCCTCCGCATCTTTATTATAGCATATAATTTGTGAAAAATAAACAGTTTTTCAAAAATTTCTCAAAAAACTTTTGACAGTTATGTACAAACTGTAAAACTTGTTCTATTTTTTAAAATTCTATTGACAGCGGGATGATTTTATGATAAAATTATTATTGTGAGCGATAAAAAAAGCAACCGATTTCGGTTGCTTTTTTTGTTTATGTGTCGATTTCTCTGTTCTCAAGAGCTGCAAGACCCTCGCGGAAGGCTCTGGCACCGAGAAGGCGTTCCTCCTCATCATCGCTCCTGAGCATATCGAGAAGCTGGCGGTAAAGCTCGCCCTTTACAGACATATCACGCTTAAAGCTCTGGGTGTTGTAAAGAGGAATGGTCTTATCACACATATCGAAGGAATAAAGACCGAAGGCCTCGCTACCAAGGTTCTTGGGAATGATAAATCTGGGGTCGATCTCACCGACGAATTCAAGGTGAAGGGCGGTTTCGGCACCGTACCTTTTTTCGCTGATAAGACTGCTGACGCGGCTTACGATCTCGCTGCCGGAGTCAACACCGGTGATATCAATGGTCTCGCTCTTGAACACGATCTTACCAAAGGTAAGGTTCTTCGCATCCATGGACATGTTACCGTCCTTGTACTTAACGGTGATAAGCTTCGCACCGCCGATGCCGGGCTCGTCAAATCCGGTGGACTCGAGAGCACCCGAATAGCCGTACATAGAGGAGCCGAGGTTAACGAAATCGCCACCCTCGTGTCTTGAGCCGAAGGCATAGTAATCTGCACCGAATTTCTTAAGATCGCTGGTGGATACGGGACAGATCTGAGAGCCGATGGGGCCGTCAAGGTCTGCGTAGCCGCAAACGATATTTATCATAGAGCTGTCGCCTATTCTTCTGTCGTAAAGAGGGCTTGCCGCAAGGCAGGGGTTAAGGAACGCCCAGCCGTAGATAACTACTCTGTCATCCTCGAAGTCGAAGCGGTCGATCTTATCGGAGGAGAAGATATAGCAGTTAGAGGGCAATCTGCCCGAGGTGTATATGGGATTGTTAACATAGCTGTCGTTCTTACCTGGAGCGATAATGATCTTGGTGTCGGGACTATTGCGGAACTCGCGGATAAGCAGCTCGGCGGTGCTGTTGGTAGCACACTCGGTCTCGAAGAGATCACCGCTGATAAGCAGATAGTTTACGCCCGAGGCACGAACGTATTCCATCATCTTCATAAAGCTCTGGCGGAGGCCGATCCTTCTCTCATCACTTTTCTCGGGAGAGAGGCCGCGGAAGGGCGTATCAAGATGCACGTCTCCTATGTGAAGAAATTTTAAAGTGGTAGCCTGAGTCTTTTCGCTCATTATATGTACCTTCCCTTCATGACCGTGTAGCGATGGGCTTCGGTCAAAAAATCATAGTAATTTATTATAGTATAGCATCTTTCGACCTCTTTTGCAATATTTTTTGATAAAAAACTTAAAAAATGTCTTGAAAAGGCTAAAAATATATGTTAAAATAATAATTGATAAATCAAGGCAGAATTTTTGGAGGTAACGTATGCTTAATTTAGCCGTTAGAAACACCAATAAGCTTATAAGAGAAAAATCCGGAAGCGAGAACATCCGTCTTGGCCGTCTTTTCACAAAGAAGGATACCGCAAGACTTATGGCGGACATGCTTTCGCTTGACGAAACAAAAACAGTATATACAATTCTTGATCCCGGTGCAGGCACAGGCATCCTTGCCGCTGCAGCCATCGAGCAGGTGTGCAAGAGCTGTCCTCTTGCAAAGCAGATATTCATTACCTGCTATGAGAACGATCCCGTTTTCATCCCTATGCTTAAGAACAACCTGGAGCGTATCAGAAAGAAGTGCCGTCACGACTACGGTGTAAAGCTGTACGTTACCGTATACGAGGAGAACTATCTCACCGAGTCCAAGAACCACTATACCGTGGCTCTCTTTGACGAGATCCAGGAGGACAAGTTTGACGTTATCCTCTGCAATCCTCCCCTCGACCTTATCGACAAGCATTCTGCCGAGGCAGATGCGGTTGGCGGAGTTACCCAGCTTAAGATCGCTGCACCCTATCTCTTCTGCCGCCTCGCTGCGAAGCATCTTGAGGAAAATGGACAGCTGGTTATCATTCTTCCTACCAATGCGGCTACCTCCTCCGGCGTTGCTAACTTCCGTAAGGAGATGGCATCCACCCTTGCCCTTCGCAAGATACACCTCTTCGTTGGCAAGCAGAAGAACACCAAGAGAGCTATTCCTCTTAAGAAATCCTTTGTTTTAGCTTACGCTAATGCAGAGAAGGCTGATACGGTTGACGTTACCACCTCTACCGACAACGGTGCAAAGATCACTGCCCTGCCTCCCATCCCCTACTCCTTCATAGTAGACGAGGACGGCACCCTTACCCTGCCCAAGAGCGTAGAGGACACCAAGATCGTAAAGCATATCTCCGATCTTCCCGAAACGCTTACCAGCCTTGGTCTTAAGATGAGCACCGGTCTTGTGCTTGACTCCAGATGCGAGGGTATGCTCTTCACCGATCCTATCAAGGGCTCGGTTCCTCTTATCCGTCCCTCTGCTATCAAGGGAGGTCAGATCCGCTTCCCCCAGCCTATCAAGCATCAGTATATCGTTCCCGTGAACGAAAAGCTTGTTCAGCGTAACAAGAATATGATCATCATCAAGCGTGTCCCTGCAAAGAGCGACGAGAGATTCGTTAATTCGGCGATCTATATGGCGGCACAGCTTCCCAACCACAGATACATCAGCACGCATAACAAGATCAACTTTATCGACACTATCGACAAGAACATCGAGATCAATCCCAGATTTGCCTTTGGACTTTTCGCACTCCTTAACTCCACTATCTACGACAGATACATCTCTATCGTATCCAAGTCCAAGCAGATCAACTCCAAGGAAATGCGTGATCTTCCCCTTCCCCCCAGAAACATAATTGAGAATATCGGTATGCGACTTATGGCAACCAGACAGACCTCCGTGGCAGTCTGCGACCAGATCGTCAACCCCACTCTTCATATTATTGAAAAGAGAAGATAAGGAATATAAATCGGAGAACGTCCGATTGGAATAATCGTTTTCAGAAAATAAGGGCGGCATACCGCCGCCCTTTCGCGTATACAGAAAGGCAAAATCCATGCAAATATTTCAAAGCTTAATTTGGTTACTGGCCGGCGTTGGCGTATTCATCGTCGGAATGAACTTTATGAGCGAGGCTCTTGAAAAGAGTGCGGGCAACGGAATGAAGAGAATGCTGGAAAAGATCAGCAACAATCGATTTTCCGGCGTAGGAATCGGTGCGGGCGTAACTGCCATCATTCAGTCGTCCTCGGCTACATCGGTAATGGTTATCGGTCTTGTAAATGCAGGCGTTATGACGCTTATGCAGGCTACACCGATCATTATGGGTGCAAATATCGGTACCACCATCACCGGCGTTCTCGTTGCTTTAAAAAACGACTACTTCAATATGATCATGTATCTCCTCGCCTTTGCGGGAGTTATGATGGGATTCGCTAAAAACGAAAAGCTAAAGCTCTCCGGTCTGCTTTGCTCAGGTCTGGGTCTGATATTCGTCGGACTTAACGTTATGAGCAGCGAGGAGGCCTTCGGTAATCCCCTTATCGAAGAGCTGTTTACTAAGATCTTCGAAGCCATAGATTTCCCCCTTCTTCTAATACTTGTAGGTGTAATATTCACCGCACTTATTCAGAGCTCCTCGGCTGCGACGGGTGTAGTTATCACCATGGTAGGTACGGGTGTGCTTCCCCTTGAGCTTGCACTATTCATTATTCTCGGTGCAAACATAGGCACCTGTGTAACAGCCCTGCTTGCCTCGGTAGGAGGCAACGCAAATTCAAAAAGAATTGCACTGATACACTTCACCTTCAACGTTATCGGTACCGCACTCTTCACCGCACTTATCTGGATATTCAAAGATCAGACGGTCAATCTGCTGGTTTCACTGTTCCCCGGTGACGATGCTATGTCACTTCAGATGAGGGTATCGGCATTCCACGTTGTATTCAACCTGACCACCACGCTCGTTCTTCTTCCCTTTGTAAAGCAGCTTGTTGATTATTCCTGCCTTGTCATCAAGGACAAGACCGAGGAAGAAGAAAAGCTTGCTCTCAAGTACGTCGACGACAGACTTCTGACCACGCCTTCCGTAGCGTTGATGCAGGTTAAGAAGGAAATGGATTATATGCTCGGCTTAGTAGAGGAGAACATAGGCCTTTCCTTTGAGGCTATGAAAAACGAAGTGCTTACCGACGGTGACCGTATCAGAAGCAACGAGCGTATCATCGACTTTACAAACGGTGAGCTGACTAAATTCCTTATCAAGCTTTCAACCGGTGCTTCCCAGCATGATGAGAAGATAATCGGTTCCTATTTCCACGTTCTTAACGACCTTGAGCGTATTGGCGACCATGCGGAGAACTTCTATGAGATAGGCGAAGAGATGAACGGCAAGAGCATCCAGTTCTCCGATACGGCACGAGCTGATATCAAAAAAATGTCAGAGCACGTGCTCTCTATGCTTGATATATCTAAGGATGCATTTGAAAATCTTAACAAAAAGAATCTGCCTAAGCTTACCGAGCTTGAGAACAAGGTCGACGAGATGAAGAATGATCTGACAGCCAGTCATTATTCCCGCCTTGCAGAGGGTAATTGTAGTATAGAGGTAAGCCCTTACTACTCATCTGCAATACTGGGTCTTGAACGTGTGGCAGACCACCTTGTGAACGTGGGATACAGTATTGTTAACCCCGTCGGCTCGCAAAAAGGAGAATAATCAATAAAAAATGACGCGAAAAATCGCGTCATTTTTTTATTGATCGGTGGATAGAAGGGTTAGATCATTACGAATCTTTTCATCACTTTTCCATAGATAGAAAAATATAGGTAGAATTTTCGTTTGTGAGCGAAGGCGTATTTTCATACGTCAAGATCGGCAAACGGAGATTATAACAAATTTTATCATCCACGGCGACAGATCGGCTTATATTCGCAATAGTCACAGGGCGAATGTCCCTTCTGCTCCTTCGGCTCGGCATCCATTTGACCCGATCTGATACCGTCGGCAACGGTGGATACCGAGGACTCTACGGTCTGCATTATTTCTGCCCAGCCCTCCTCGTCATATAGGAACTTACGCTTGGTGGCGGCAACCTTATCAGGTGAGCGTTTTGAGTATACGGGTGTGTACTTTAGCGTCATAGCGTTCAGTACGTCGGGATCGTCAAGCACCATTCCCTCTCTGCCCTGAGCAGATTTTACCACCTCGGATGCAAGGTCGTCGTCGGGCGAATCCACCCTTACGTCGCGAACCGAGGTCTTGACGTAAATAACGCCTGCGGGAACAAGTCTGCCACCCTCACCCACGCCGAGTGACTGACGGAATTTTTCATTCTCGCTCTCCACCAATGCCTTAAGGTAGAGGAACATCTGCAGATTTGATCCCTCTGCCATATCATCGGGTGAGAATTCCTTATGTCCGGTCTTATAGTCGATTACTCTGAGGTAGACGTCCTCGCCCTTCTTATAGGCGTCAACACGGTCGATAATGCCGTAGATGCTGACCTCACCGCCCTCGGAGGAGATCCTGATTGGATCGGGAGTTGCTTCGTCACCACCCGTAGCAGAGAGAGAAAGCTCGAAGAATCGAGGCTCGAAGGCCGATCTGCTGAACTCCTCACACAGCCCCTCCACGACCGGAAGTGCCGCACGGCAGAGTCTGTCGATCTTTATCCTGGTACGCACCGAGGCAGCGATCACGTCCTCGCCAAGCAGGGCGATATATTTTTCCGCGGCAGATCTGGTAAGGCTTGCTCGCTCGTCGGCGGTAAGCTCACCCGCTGCCCTGCCCTCCTCGGACAATGCACGAAAGAAATTCTCAAGTATAGCGTGAATAAAGGAGCCGATGCTTCGTGCATCAAACTCGGCACGCTCCTCCTCGCGAAGCCTTATCACGTAGCGACAGAAATAGCCGAAGGGACAGCCAACGTAGGAGTCGATCCTGGACTGAGTAAGCGAAAGAGGCTTGTCGGCAGGAGTGATCTCCACACCGAGCCTTGCGGTAGTGTTGGATATATCGCCCTCACAGATGGCGACCTCTCTTTCATATCCCGATTTCACAAGGGCATCTCGCACCGCATTGTAGCTCTCACCAGCCTCGCCCATGCTCATAAGTGCGTTTTCCGCCGAGTAGAGCCTTTCGGCAAGGGGAAGCGAGTCGATCCTTACAGGTCTGACTGCACTGCCGGTAAGCTCCACTATTCTGCCGATAACCTCGGCAGGCTGTATGGCCTTAAAGCGAGTGTCGGAAATAGAATAGGAAAGAGTCACGCTGTCGGTAGCATAGGAGAAGGCACGGCTGAAGATATACAGCTCTCTTGCACCCTTTATCTCAAGCTCGGGAGTCATAGCAAGTCCGCATCTGGACAGCTTAATTCGGTCGCGGTCCGAGAAATAAGAGCGATCGCTTACGGTGGAGGGGAACTGACCTGCGTTTACTCCAATAAGGTAGATATGCTTCTTTTCATACAGCCTGAGCATATCCGCACTGCCCACGGTGACCTGATCGGCAAAGGAGGGAATGCGGCCGATATTGGTGGCGGAAAATACCACCTTGAGCTGAGAGAGAAAGGCCTCCGCATCGGCGGGTGCATCACCGAGGACGCTGACCAGGGTGTCAAGTGCGTTACAGATAAGCTGCCAGAGTGCAGCGTTCTCGTCGGCGAGGCTATGCTCACCCATTTTTATAAGTGCTTCGGCACGGCTCTTAAGAGATGCCTCCATATTAATTTTAAGAAGGAAATCAAGAAGCAGCTCTGCATGCTCACGAACGGTTTTTGCCGAGGAGATTCTGTCGCGAAGAGCCGTCAAGGGACGAATAATGCGACTACGTACCCCATTAATTCTTACCAGCTTCCTGTCCGTACCCTCGGTTCGAGTGACGGTATAGCCGGCGGGATTCATGCTCCAGGGCTCGTCATCGGTAAAGCGACGGCCGGTGATCTGCCAGGTGTTTACGTAGGTTTCAAACTCGTCGCATTCGCTACGCGTAATGCCGGATAATGCACACTTTGCATAGCTGATAACGTCCTCACGGGAGAAACCGCGGCAGACCGCATAGGCGGTATAAATAAGCTTCACTGCCTCAAACTCGTTAATATCGCGGCGAGAGGAGGTAAAGCTGGGGATCTTAGCGTCTGCAAGAGCACTGTCGAGAATACCGCGGAAGCCGTCGGCAGAACGAGCAACGATGGCAAAATCGGAATAGGAGGCACCATCCATCACCCTTCGCTTAATATCCTCGCAAATAAATGCACATTCGTCGTAGGGCGTATTTGCCTCAAAAATACGCAAATCCTCCTTGTTTTGTAAAGTTATATTGTCATTTGGCTTATTTGTAAACCACAAAAGCCTGCAAATCTCGTCAAGAGCTTCCTTGCGTTTTTTTCTATATCCCTCTTCTCTTTGAAGCTTTACGTCTGCGTTATGCCGTCTTGCAGAGGAGATAAGCCTACGCTGACACTCTGCGATCTCGGTGTACTCAAAGGAGCTTTCAAGTCCTATGGGCAGAGTGAGGGCAACCGAAACGTCGGTCCTCTCGGCAAGGAGGGATATAAGTGCGTACTGTGGCTCGGTAAAGGAGCTGAAGCCCTCGATAAATATGGCCGTATCGCTAAGGAAATCCGGGTGCTGCTGCAGCTTTTTTACCATAGCCTCGGCATCATCGCCCGTATCGGCATATCTCTCACCCAGCAGGCTCTTATACAGCGAGAAAATGGCTGCCAGATCGGAAAGCTTTGCTGAAAGTCTGCCATCCTCCTTAACCAGATCTAGAGTCGCCGCCTCCGAAAGCTGCTCGGGATGAATCCCCAAATTCTGCATCTGTCCAACGGCGGCAAGAGCCTGGTCCACCAGGCCTGAGTTGATCTCACGTCTGCCACCAGTCATATTCAGCATAGGCGAAAGCTCGGTCAATGTACGCCACATAATAAGTGCCTTCTTAGCGGAGTCGCAGTATTCGCCCGAAAGGCCACCAAGAGAGCGGAAGGTGGTGTTGGCAAATCTGGTAAAATTAGTAGCCTCAAAGCATAGTGCGGCAGAGGAGGGCAAGGCGGCTGCCATCATTCCCTCAGCCATAACCGTCTGCTGCTCGGGTACGATAAGATAGGCTCTTCTTCCCGCCGAAACCAGACCCTTTATTTCCTCGGTGAAGGCTTCTCTTGCCGATTCACTAAGACTGCTTCTCACTATTTTAAGCACACTTTCGTCCTCCCGTTTTAATAGTCAAATTTTGTGTTATTAATTATAGTATATAATCCGTGAAAAGTCAAGTAAAGTCGGAAATAGTATTTATTAAATACTAAGGTTTTTTGTTTAGTGCAAGTTTTACAATGTCAAAGGGCAATATTAACAATTTTCTCGGATAAAATATTGTTGTATAATTAGAATGAAATAATATGAAAATTTTAGTTTGAAATAAGGAGAAATCTAAAAATGAACGACATGATAAAAGAACTTTATTCCATCGGCCTTATTCCCGTAATCAAGATTGAGAATGCAGACGATGCAGTTCCGCTTGCTAAGGCTCTTATCGACGGCGGTCTTCCCGCAGCCGAGATAACCTTCCGTACCTCCTGTGCGGCAGAGGCTATCAAGAGAATCACCGATGCGTATCCCGAGATGCTTGTAGGTGCGGGCACAGTGCTTACCACCGAGCAGGTTGATGCGGCTATCGCAGCAGGCTCTAAGTTCCTCGTTTCCCCCGGTCTTAACCCCAAGGTTACAGGCTATGCTCTCTCCAAGGGTGTTCCCATGCTCCCCGGCTGTGCTAATCCCTCTGACATTGAGGCAGCTCTCGAGCTTGGTCTTACTACCGTTAAGTTCTTCCCTGCCGAGGCTGCAGGCGGTCTTAAGATGCTTAAGGCTATGGCTGCTCCCTACGGTCAGCTTACCTTCATGCCTACCGGTGGCATCAATGCAAACAACCTTCTCGACTACCTTAAGTTCAACAAGATCATCGCATGCGGCGGCTCCTTCATGGTTGCTGACGACCTCGTAAGAGAGAAGAAGTGGGATGAGATCACCGCTCTTACCAAGAATGCGGTTAAGGTTATGCTCGGTCTTGAGTTCGTACACATGGGTATCAACACCGAGTCCAAGGAGGAGGCTGAAAAGGGTGCAAAGCTCTTCTCTCTCATGTTCGGTATGCCTCTCAGAGAAACCAGCAAGTCCACCTTCGCAGGCGAGTGCCTCGAGGTTATGCATTCCAAGGGCCCCGGTGCACACGGCCACATCGGCATTCGCACCAACTTTGTAGACAGAGCTATGGCTTACTTTACCAGAATGGGCTTTGAGTTCGACGAGAGCTCCATCACCTATGACGCTAAGACCGGCAAGCCTAAGTTCGTTTACTTCAAGGACGAGATCTGCGGCTTTGCAGTACATCTTGTACAGAAGTAATTTCAGGCATCTTGTACAGAAGTAATTAACTCTAGAATAACCAAGCAGGGTGTCCGATGGGATGCCCTGTTTTCCTTGAAGTAGACCTCATCCACCACTTCGTGGTCCCCCTTCCCCAACACGCTTCGCTGGGGAAGGCTGATAAGGACGAGATCTGCGGCTTTGCGGTACATCTTGTACAGAAGTAATTTCAGGCATTTTCGGGAATGCGGAGCATCACTCGCAAATCCCAAGCGAGTGCGAAAATGCACCGAAAGGCCGCACTATGTCACATCTGACAAAACGCCTTTCAGGCATCTTGTACAGAAGTAATTTCAGGCATCTTGTACAGAAGTAATTAACTCTAGAATAACCAAGCAGGGTGTCCGATGGGATGC
>JAZSEC010000070.1:0-9755 GCA_045531485.1 Eubacteriales bacterium
GTTCTGCCGGAGGGGTCGCCAACCATAGCTGTACCGCCACCGATAAGAACAACAGGCTTATTACCCGCCATCTGAAGTCTTTTCATAAGACAGAGTGCCATGAAATGACCTACGTGCAGCGAGTCAGCGGTAGGGTCAAAGCCGATGTAGAAGGTAGCCTTGCCCTCGTTTATCATAGTTCTGATCTCCTCTTCGTTAGTTACCTGGGCGATCAGTCCGCGGGCAACCAGTTCCTCATAAATTTTCATTTTTCTTTACCTCTATATAATTTATTTATTTGCAAATAAAAAAGCGTCCTCGGGAAAACCCAAGGACGCAAATAAGCGTGGTACCACCTTGATTTACAAGCAATTTAAAGTAGAGCGAGGATCACTCGTCCGTCATATTTACCTGCCTCATTATGCTGTAACGGGCACACCCGTCGTGACCTACCCACGTCAGAATGGACGCTTCGACACGCACTCGGAGATGTATTCGCTGGCGGAAACTCACGTGCCTCTCATCACCCGGCAACTTTCTGTTTTGCGTATTCCGTCGCTACTTGTTCTCTTCATCGCTTTAACAATACATAGATTGTATCATATAAAATCATAAAAGTCAACAGTAAATTTTTATTTTTGCCATTTTATAAAGATGGCAGAGTCCATAGATGAGAGTAACCAATCGTTATTTCTCACAGCCACCATCCTTAAGGGCGGGAGCATTTACAAATCAAATGGTGGAAAGGATTAGTTCTTAAGGATCTCGTAAACGGTGGTCTGTCTGTATACATCGCCCGCATCGTAGAAGATCTCTCCACGATTTACTGCATTAGGCTCAGTCTGTGCCTCAAGACAGAATGCACCGTGCTTAATACGCTTTACGCCGCCTCTGAAATCAGGCTTGCCACCGAGGAAATTACCGGTATAGAACTGAAGGGCAAACTGGTCTGTATATACGTTAAGCGTAAGGCTACCATTGGTAACACTTGCACCAAGCATAAGCACATTATCTTCAAAATATCCGTATATTTCAGGGCAGATGAAGAAATTGTGATCAAATCCGTCAATTCCAAGATCGAACTCATCGCCGATCCTCTTGCCGAATCTGAAGTCGAATTCAGAGCCTGAAACCGAGGGTCTGTTTCCTGTGGGAATAAGATTTTCTCCCACCTCGGTGTATTTTCTTGCATAAATCGTAGCAACGTGATCGTCGATCACACCGCCGAAACCGTCCAGGTTAAAGTAGGAATGATTGGTCAGTGCTATAGGAGTTTTGCCATCGGGCACAGCCTCGTATTCTATGATCACTGCCGCCTTCTGCAGAGTAAACTTAACCTTGACGTCAAGATTTGCAGGGAAGCCCTCCTCACCGTCAGCCGAGCGATAGGACATGGTCACGCTATCCTCAGCCAACTCCTCAATAGTCCATACGCGGAAGGAAAAGCCGTCGCCGCCATGAAGGGTGTTGCCGCCATCGTTGTCGGTAAGCATATATATTGCACCGTCCATTGTGAACTGTGCGTTTTCAATTCTGTTAGCTACTCTTCCCACCGTTGCACCCTGGTAGGAGTCGGTGTCGGCAATATAATCCTCAAGGGTGTCGTATCCGCCCACAACCTCGGTGCCGAAGGCGTTGAGGCTTACGATAGTAGCTCCCCTGGTCATCACCTTAAGGGTCGCATCCTCGTTTTCTAGGGTGACAAGCTCGATCTTGGTGCCGTCGCTGAGTTTTCCGAAAATTTCTCTTTTCATAATTCACCTCAAAATGTTTTACTAACTAAATTATAAACGATATTGAACAAAAAGTAAAGTCATTTTTGAAAATATATACACAGAAAAAACAGTCCTCCCTCCATTGACATTCCTTTAAATATATGTTATCATATAAGTTGAACTAAAATAAAGAGGTATCCTATGAACAAGGCAGTCATTATAATAAACGGTGCAGGCGGGGTAGGTAAGGACACTATCTGCGACCTGGCGGCAAAGCATTTTAAGGTTAGAAACATCTCCACCGTGGATCCCATTAAGGAAATAGCCACATTCTGTGGCTGGACGGGTGTTAAGGACGATAGAGCGAGAAAGTTTCTTCACGATCTTAAGACTCTCACTGCGGAGTATAACGAGTTTCCCACCAAGTGGGCACATAACATCTTCCTCCAGTTCCTTGAGAGCGACGAGCAGATCCTCTTCGTTCATATCAGAGAGCCCTGGGAGATCGAGAAGTTCGTACGTGCTACCGACGGCGTTGCAAAGACCCTGCTTGTAAGAGGCGGAAGCCGCAGCAGAGCAGATGCCTACGGCAATGCGGCAGACGATATGGTGGAGAACTACGAGTACGACTATTATTTTGTAAACGACCGTCCTCTTGATGAAACCGAGGGCAACGTAAAGGCACTCTTTGACGAAATTTTAAAATAATTACATAGGGAGGCTGAACATGATCAGCGTAAACGATCAGGTCTTCAGACTTGAAACAAAAGCGACAACCTATGCCTTTCGCATAAACGAGGGTTACCTCGAGCATCTTTACTACGGACGCAAAATTCCCGATACCGATCTTACCGCCGTGGCGATGAAGAATACCATCGACCTTGGCAGCACTGTAAAGACCGAGGGCAGTAAGTTCTTCCTTGAAAGAAATCTGCTTGAATATTCGGGCATCGGACGTGGCGATTACCGTCACTCTCCCATAGAGCTGCTTATGCCCGACGGAACCTTCGTCAGCGATTTTGTATACGACAGCCACCGCATTACAGACGGTGCATACGTTGCCGAGGGGCTTCCTACAGCCTACGGTGAGGCAAAGACCCTTGAGGTTACACTGAAGGACAGAAAGTTCTCTGATATCCTTCTTAAGATGAATTACGTTGTGTTTGAGGAATGCGACGTTATCTGCCGTAACGTAGAGCTTATAAACAATAACGACGGTCCCGTCTATATCCGTAAGCTTATGAGTCTTATGCTTGATCTTCCCGAGGTGAACTTTGATATGCTCACCCTGGACGGCGACTGGGGTAAGGAGGCACACGAGCATCGCCGCTTCCTTGAATGCGGTATTCTGGTAAACGAGTCCACAGTAGGTGCCTCATCCAACAAGCATAATCCCGCCTTTGCTCTTGTAGAGCAGGGAGCCGATGAGTGTCGCGGAAAGGTCTACGGCTTTAACCTCGTGTATAGCGGCAATCACTATTCTGCCGCCGAGCGTTCTACCTTTGACACAGCACGCGTTATGACCGGCATTAATCCGCATTGCTTCCTCTGGAAGCTTTCTCATGGTGAAAAGTTCGTAACGCCTCAGGCGGTTATGACCTATTCTCAGGGCGGTCTTAACGGCATGATGGATAATATGCATTCCTTCGTAAACGAGCATATCGTTCGCGGCGAGCATAAATCTGCAGACAGACCTATTGTTCTTAACAACTGGGAAGCGACTTTTTTCAATTTTAACCGAAGCAAGGTCCTAGCACTTGCAAGGTCGGCGAAAAAGCTAGGAGTTGAGATGTTCGTCCTTGATGACGGCTGGTTCGGTGCACGTAACAGCGATACCGCAGGACTTGGCGACTGGGTAGAGAACCGTAAGAAGCTGCCGGGCGGCATCAAATATATTGCAAATAAGGTCAATAAAATGGGCATGAAGTTCGGCCTCTGGTTTGAGCCCGAATGCGTAAATCCCGACAGCGATCTTTACCGTGCCCATCCCGACTGGGCGATAAGTATTCCCGGCAGAGCAATTACTCTGGGACGAAATCAGCTTGTCCTCGACCTTACCAGAAGGGAGGTCAGAGAATACATAATTGAAAGCGTTGACAAGGTGCTTAACGGAGCAAATATTGAGTACGTTAAGTGGGACTATAACCGTCATATCAGCGATATGTATTCAGCTGCCCTTAAGCAGCAGGGCGAGTTCTTCCACAGATATATCCTCGGTCTTTACGAGGTGCTTCACGAGATCTTCCACGTAAGGCATAGAAATATCCTGTTTGAGAGCTGCTCCTCGGGTGGTAACCGCTTTGACCTGGGTATGCTTTGCTACTCTCCTCAGATATGGACGTCGGATAACACCGACCCTATCGAAAGGCTGGACATTCAGGGTGGAATTTATAACTTCTATCCTCAGTCTACCGTATCCGCACACGTATCTATGGCTCCCCACGCACAGACCCTGCGTGATACTCCAATATCCACCAGGTTTAACGTTGCGGCATTCGGTGTTCTCGGCTACGAGCTTGATTTTTCCGAGCTTACTCACGCCGAAAGAGAGCAGGTGAAAAAGCAGATCGCCTTCTATAAAACCTATCGACGTGATTTCCAATACGGTAGGCTGAGAAAGGTAAAACTTAAAAATCCCGATGAAATTTCCTGGCAGATCACCTCGGGTGACAAAACCTTTGCTGCCATTTATCAGAGATGGAAGCTCTCCTGTCCCGGACGCGACCGTCTTGACGTGCCGGGGCTCGATCCCGAAAAGCTCTATTCAATAGAGTCACGTCAACAATATCATAGGGTAAGACGCTTCGGCGGTCTTATCAAGCACATTACTCCCGTTCATCTTAAGCCCGACGGATTTATTCTCCGCACAGTAGATAAATACTTCTCCATGCCGGATGGCAGGGAGAGCTACACCGCCTCAGGTGCTATGCTTGCCGAGGGAATAAATCTTGCCATGCAGTACGAGGGCTCTGGCTATGATCCGAATCTTCGTATCATCGGTGACTTTGGCTCTAACCTTTATGTAATAAAAGAAATACAGGAGAACAACAATGGATAAGAAAAGAATGAATCTTAACAAAATTTGCTTCGGTCTGGGTACGGTAGGCCGTGACGCACTTTATTCGCTGGTCAGCATGTATCTTCTGGTACATCTTACCGACGTTGTTACCTTCTCGGATAAGGGACTTGCCGCGGTTGGTATTCTGCTTACCTGCTTTGGCGTTTTCGATGCAATTATCGACCCCTTCGTAGGTGCTATCGTTGATAATACCAAGACCAGATGGGGTAAGTTCAAGCCCTGGATCTTTATCGGTATGATCGGTACTGCGGTTCTCACCGTGCTTATGTTCCACAACTTCGAGATGGACGAGACCTCTCATATCATCCTTCTCGCCGTTACCTATCTTCTCTTCAGCATCTTCTTCTCACTTAATGACATTTCCTACTGGTCGCTCATGCCCGCCATCTCGAAGGATCAGACCGTCCGTGAGGGCGTCGGTGCCTTTGCGAGAATATGTGCAAACGTTGGTATGTTCGCCATGGTTCTTATCTATCTGAACGTGCCCTCTATGTTCTCCTTCCTTGGCGACAACGACCGTGATATCTACTTCGGCTTTGCAATTATCGTTGCTGTAATTATGATCATCTTCCAGTCCATCACCCTTATCGGTGTTAAGGAGGACAGAAGCCAGCTTGAAAGAGCAGAGCACACCTCTCTTAAGGATCTCTGGCGTGCCCTTATTGGCAACGATCAGCTCATGGTTACCGCCGTATCCATGGTTCTCTTCATGATCGGCTATTGCACAACTACCGGTTTTGGCACCTACTACTTCAAGTACGCCTATAAGGACGAGGGGATGTATATGGTATTTGCGGCGGTTCTTGCCGTTGCACAGCTTACCGCTCTGTCGGTATTCCCTCTCTTCAGAAAGAAATTCACAAGAAAGCAGCTATATACCGGCTCTATGATTGCCGTTGCTATCTCCTACGTGATCTTCTTCCTCTCCTTCGAGCTTATTCCCCTTATCGTTATCGCAGGTCTTGGTCTTTTCTTTGCTCAGGCGTTTATTCAGCTGCTGATGCTCCTCTTCCTTGCGGATGCGGTAGAGTACGGCGAATGGAAGCTTGGTAAGCGTAATGAGGCTGCATCCTTCGCGGTTCAGCCCTTCATCAACCAGTTCGGCGGTGCGGTAAGTAAGGGTGTTGTTTCGGGTACTCTTATCGTATCCGGCCTTAACGCTATCGCAAATCAGATCGCAGACAATCCCGCCGATGAGCAGGCAATTATCAACGCCATTCCCGGCAGTGCTATATGGATCATGAAGCTCTCTATGATGATCCTGCCTCTCATCTGTATTCTCGTTGGTTTCGTTCTTTATCAGAAGAAGTTCAAGATCGACGAAAAGCTCTACGCTCAGATCGTATCCGATCTTGAGGAAAGAAACAAAACAAAAATCGAAAAGTAAAAATCAAGCGGCCTTGCATAAGACCGCTTCTAAAAATAATAGCAAAAGGAATTAATACTATGAACAAGCAATGGGATCTTTCCATACTCTATAACGGCTTCGATACACCTGAATTTCAGGCGGATATGGAGGCTCTTGACAAGGCTATCGGTGAGGTTATCTCCTTTAGCGGCAGCCTTTCCACCCTCGCTCCCGAGGAGCTGCTCGTTGGCTTCATTAATCTTGAAACCAAGGTAAGCTCTCTTGCGGAGAAGCTCTTTATCTATTCTAATCTTCGCTACAGTGCTAACACCGCCGACGCGGAGGCAGCCAGCACCATGGGTGTCCTGATGGGCAAGCTTTCTGCTACCGCCGCACCCTCCGCCGCAGTTAATAAGGCGATTGCAGGAATCGAGAATATTGAGAGCATTATTGATGCTAACCCTCTTCTTAAGGAGCATTCCTACCGTCTGCTTTCTATCGTAAAGGATTCTAAGCATCTTCTCTCCGACGCAGAGGAATCTCTCTTTGCCCAGATGAACATCTCCGGTGCATCTGCATGGAGCGACCTTCAGTCGAATCTTACAAGCTCTCTTAAGGTAGACTACAACGGCGAGCAGATCACCCTCTCCTCTGCGAGAAACCTTGCATACGATCCCGATCAGCAGGTAAGACGTGCAGCCTTTGAGGCTGAGCTTGCCGCGTATCCCAAGGTTGAGACCTCGGTAGCCTTCGCACTTAACTCCATTAAGCTGCAGGTTATCGGTGAGGCTGCTCGCCGCGGATATTCATCTCCTCTCGCCAAGGCACTTGATAATTCCGCCATGAAGCAGGAAACTCTCGACGCTCTTCTCACCGCTATGCAGGAGTATATGCCCGCCTTCCGTAAATACCTTCGTGCTAAGGCAGGTGCTCTCGGTCATGAGGGCGGTCTTCCTTGGTATGATCTCTTTGCTCCCATGGGCAAGAGTGATAAGAAGTATACCACCGAGGAGGCCAGAGATTATCTTCTTAATATTTTTGCTAAATTCGACACCGAGCTTCACGATATGGTAAAGGAGGCCTTCGACAACTCCTGGATCGACTTCTTCCCCAGAGAGGGTAAGGTTGGCGGAGCATTTGACTGTGCGGTTCACTGTGCGGGACAGAGCAGGGTGCTTACCAATTTTGACGGCTCCTTCTCGGATATTGTTACCCTCGCTCACGAGCTTGGACACTCCTTCCATGACCGTCAGGTTTACAAGAACAGTCCTCTCAACCGTGATTACTCAATGCCTGTTGCCGAAACTGCATCCACCTTTAACGAAACCCTTGTTATGAATACTGCGATTGCAGAATGCACCGACCGTGATACCAAGCTTGCTCTTATCGAGAGTCAGCTTATGGATGCTACTCAGGTTATCGTGGACATCTACTCCCGTTATCTCTTTGAGGCAAGCGTGTTCCAGAACCGTCCCACCGAGTTCCTCAGTGCAGAACGTATGTGTGAGCTTATGCTCGACGCACAAAGACAGGCTTACGGCGACGGCCTTGACGAGAACACCCTTCATCCCTATATGTGGCTCTGTAAGGGTCACTATTACAGCGGTGGACTCAGCTTCTATAACTATCCTTACGCCTTTGGTGCTCTATTTGCAAGAGGACTGTATGCTAAGTATATTGAAGAGGGTCCTGCCTTCGTTGATACCTATAAGCAGATGCTTCGTGCCACCGGTACCAGCACCGTTGAGGATGCGGCTCTCGTTTCGGGCATTGATCTTACCGACGTTAACTTCTGGAGATCAGGTCTTGAATCTATGTCTAAGCAGATCGATGAGTTCTGTGAGCTTGTTAAAGGCTGATTGAGGTAAGCGATATGGCAAGATTTTTCGCTTCATATATAGTTCCCGTCATGCTTCTCATCATCAGTCTTTTTGACCCTGTGATGCCCGCATGTGAGGGATGTAACTCTACTGGCTTTGTAACCTGCGACGTATGTGGCGGTGACGGAACGGTATATTCTGCTGAGTATGACCTGCACGTTACCTGCGACGCATGCGGTGCCTCAGGAGATAAGCTCTGCAGTGACTGTCCCGATTATGCACAGTTCTACTATTCCTTCAAGGCTAATTTGGAGGAATATACAAAATAACGTAAAAAACAGGCCGACGAAATCGGTCTGTTTTTTGTTTAAAAATCTGTCGGATTAATAATGCAAAAATATAAGTTTAATTTAAGCATTTTTCATCTTTTTTTGACAAAAGTCTTGCAAAAGCGGGCTTTTTAAAGTATAATAAAGGTGATTAGTAGCTTTTACTATCAAAATTATTGATCAAGGAGAAAAGAAATGAAAAGAAGCTCTAAAAGATTATTAACTAAATTTGCTGCTCTTGCAGGCGTTTTGGTAACGCTTTTGATCCTCACTGTTGCTATGACCTCCTGTGCTCACGAGCATGAGTATAGTGCATGGCAGATCGAGAGAAGTCCCAGCTGTACTGTTGACGGTCTTGAGACCCGTACCTGTGCAGGCTGTGATGAGGTAGAGCAGAGAACTATTCCTTCCACCGGCCACACCTCCGTAACAGATCCCGCTGTTCAGGCTACCTGTACCAGTGGTGGTAAGACCGAGGGTAGCCATTGCTCCACCTGTAATCAGATCCTCGTAGCACAGACTAACACTCCTATTACTGACCACACCATCTCCCACGGTGAGTGCACTAATTGCGGTAAGGTTGAGGATGGCTTTGCTGCACTTGCTTGGTACATTCGTTGTAACGGTACCCGTGACGACGATGGCAATTATTACATAGAAGACAGCGTCAACAGCACCACCTACAATTATTTCTGTATCTATACCGACTCCTCTGCATCCACTCTCAGATTCAGTATTCTTACCGAATATGACGGATCCACCACCTACGCACAGATCGAGCCTGTAAAGGGTCAATCAAGATATGAGGTTGGTATGATTTATCAGTATGGCTCCTCCAAGCATTATGGCTTCGGTGAGGTCAATCCCGGCACCTTCAGTGATGATAACCAGTATATCTATAGCTTCAGCTACTCGGGTGCATACTCCTCACTTTCCAGCAATATCAAGGAGCTTCTTGGCGTAGAGGTTAACCTTCTGCTTACTTGTGTAAACAGTATCCTTGCAGACAGTGACACCAAAGTCACTCTTGCTGATCTGGGCTTCAGATACTATTGATAATATTACCGAATCCGAGTCTTTTTGGCTCGGATTCTTTTATTTATGATACAAAATTGCAATAATTGTTGTTTTTTGACATAAAGGGTTGAAATTTATATATATTTATAGTATAATATGTATAATAGTCTTTTTGTACTAAAAAATTATTCCCAATAAGGAGAAAATTCATGAACGACGAGAGAGATTACGAGTTCGATCAGCAGTCCACTCAGCCCAATCCTGAGGAGCAGCCTTTCGCAGAGCCTCAGCAGACATTTGAAGAGCCTCAGCAGCCTGGACAGCCCAACGCAGAGCCCAGCCAGCCTTACGGTCAGCCTGAACAGCCTTACGGTCAGCCCAGCCAGCCTTACGGTCAGCCTGAACAGCCTTACGGTCAGCCTGGACAGCCTTACGGTCAGCCCGGTCAGCCTTACGGTCAGCCTGGAC
>JAZSEC010000015.1:0-17319 GCA_045531485.1 Eubacteriales bacterium
GGTTGAGGGTGACATCAGCAAGCTTCGTATAGAGTTTAGTGGCATTGGTGTATTCTGGGTAGAGCAGAACGATGCAGGATCTCTCAGAGATAGAGATGGCAATCTGTTCGCAACCTCCGGAAAGCAGATCCTTGTAATCGATCTTGAAAAGTCCGGTATCGTTGGTACCTTGGGCGACATCCACGTTCATAACGAATTTGCAGCAGCAGGCGACGTGCTTAAGATCACATCTGCTAAGTTTGCAAAGGAATTGATAGGATATGAGGATATCGTTCTTCCCGAGAATGATGACTGTGCACCCGTAATTTCCGAGGGCATAGCAGATTCTGCTAAGCTTGGCGACGAGATCGCTCTTTCCGCAACTGCTACCGATAACTACGGCGGCGACGTAACCATCAGATTCGAAGTAACCTTCGGCACTGAGGCTGTTGAGGTTTCCGATGGCAAGTTCGTAGCTTCTAAGGTTGGTACTTATAGCGTAAAGATCATTGCCAGCGATGGTATTAACGAAAGAGAAGAGGTTGTATCTGTTGTAGTAACCTGTGAGCACGTTGATGGAAACAACGATGGCAAGTGCGATGCGTGTGATTTCCAGATGACGACACCTCCCGGTGACGACAAGCCCGGCGACGAAAAGCCCGGCGACGACAAGCCCGGTGAGAATGAAACTCCCGGTGGCGACGACAAGCCCGGCGAGGGCGAGACTCCCGATGACGGCGAGCAGCCTGATGACGAGCAGCCCGAGCAGCCTGAGCCCGAGCTCAACTTCTTCCAGAAGATCTGGAAGGCAATCACCGATTTCTTCAAGATGATCGGCAACTTCTTCAAGAATCTCTTCACAAAGAAGCAGTAATTGAATAAATTCCAGAGAGGAGCACCTCGGTGCTCCTCTTTTTTATTTTATATGTCTATTGACAGAAGGGTCAATTTGAAGTAAAATATAGTTAGGCTTGCAGTCAATCTGCAATTTTTGGAGGGTATTATGTACAAGATGCTTATAGTGGATGACGAATACATTGTAAGAATGGGTATTTCGGAAACCATTGAATGGAATAACTACGATATTGAAATTGTTGATACCGCGGTGAATGGCTTGGACGCCCTCAACAAAATTGAAAAATTGAAGCCCGATATAATAATCAGCGATGTAAAAATGCCACAAATGGACGGCATTGCACTTGCGGGTGAATTATACAACAGGAATTATGACGGAATTATTATCATTTTGTCCGGATATGATAATTTTGAGTATGCTAAGGGAACGCTTGAAAAGGGAGTTTTCAAGTATTTGCTGAAGCCGATTGACAACGAAGAGCTGATAGAGGTGGTGCTGAAGGCAAAGGAAAAGCTTGCAAAGCGTCGCAAGATGGATATGTTTCTCTCCGATTTTGACGTTGGTATTCCAATTATCAAAAACAGCATTGTAGACAGCATCTTCCATGGTAGCAAAATTGATGCAGAGTTCATAAAGAAAATGCAGCTCTACGATATTCCGATCATAGAAAACGGTATTGTTGTCTATTGTAAGGTAAACGGCTCAACCGCCGGCAACGAATTTGAAAGCGAGAAAAACATTCAGGCCTCGCTGGAGATTATCAAAAACGGAGTGCTGTCGGTACTGAAAAACAACAGAGCCTTCTATTCATTAAACGACAAGCGTATTTGCTTTGCCTGTGAATTTTCAGAGGTTGAAACGCTTGAAAAGCTGCTTACCTATATGCTTCGTGAATATGAAAAGCAATGCTCCGTTGTGATTTCGATCGGCATCAGTGCAATTTTTGAGAGCATTCACGATATAACGAAGGCCTTTGGTGCTGCAAAATTCATGGCGACAAACAGACTCTATTCAATAAACAGCATTTACGTTGAGCAAAATGACTCCGAAAACACAAAAATGTATAAAAAGCATATTGTGGATGCACTTCAGTATATTGCAGAGCATTATCAGGATAATCAGCTTAAAATAAAGACGGTTGCAGACTATTTATACGTATCCGAGAGCTATCTGATGCATCTATTCAAGAAGGAGCTTGGTAAAACCTTTAATACCTGCCTGACGGAATACAGACTTATGATGGCAAAGCGACTGTTGCTTGAGCAGGAATATAAGGTGTATGAAATTACCGAAATGGTTGGATATTTGGATATGAAATATTTTGGCCAGGTGTTTAGAAAATATGAGGGCTGTACCCCCAGTGAGTACGTGAGAAGACACCATGAAAAAAAGTCTTAATAGAAAAATAACGATAATATTTTTGTCTGTGCTTTTGGTTTTACTTGCGGTAATGCTTATCGTGGTGCAGGTGGTGGCAAGCACCTATGTTCAGGGCTATGCGAATAACGATGTGCTGAACAGACATAAATTGGTTGGTGCCGAGCTTGTTGATATGCTGAACGAGGTCAATTATGGCTACACAAGAATAACCAAGAATGACAAATTCCAAAAATTGTTTACCGATATACCCTATGATCAGAAGCAGGAGCTTTTTGTTGAGATCCTGGAGGAAGCCTATTTGTCAGACGACTATCTGAACGCCGCCTTGGTCGTGAACGGAAGCTGCTTTTTGCAAAAAGAGGGATTTGACCTGCCGTCAATGTACGTTGGAGAAGCACTGAAAAGCTCTGACGAATCGCTTGTGATGGGAAATATTAATAGCAGAGCAGGGTACGTTGAGATTGGCAGAAGGCTTCAGGGTGCTTCGTTTTCAAAGCAGGATTGTTATTTCGTTTTCTATCTTTCAACGAAAGAACTTGCCTCTGTTTTTGAAAAAAATCGGTTTGAATTTGGTGAAACAATGCTTCTTTCACCCGATTTCAGCATTTTGGCTAAATCCGACGGCGAGGACATTGGCAAAAGCATACTTGAGAGCAGTAAATATGCTTTAGATGACAATAACATATACAGAGCAAGGATTGACGGTAAGGAATATCTGATTATAGCTACCGCGATTCAGGATAACTATGGGCTTGGCTGGTATATGGTGACGCAGCTTGACTACGAGGAGTTCACGCAGAGCTATACTACGCTGAAGTGGATTTTGGTTGGCGTTGCGGCCGTTTGCTTTGTTCTCGTGTTGATCGTTTCGCTGATTATCTCGCATAGAACCATTGCTCCGATCAACAACCTTTCAAGAAAGATTTCTGCAATTGATTTCAAAAAAAGAGCATCCAATCCCCTCTCTATCGGCGAGGACGGTGACGAGCTTTACGAGCTTGAAAAAAGCTACGATCAGATGCTGAGCAGACTCTATCAGCTTATGGATCAGAACAAGCAGAATATGGAGACACAGCGAAAGCTTGAGATAGATGCTCTCCAAATGCAAATCAATCCCCACTTTTTGTATAACACACTCGATGCAATTACCTGGATGGCAAAGATTAAAAAGCAGCCGGAAATTGAAAAACTTACCATCAACCTTGCAAAATTTTTCCGCTTAAGCTTGCATAAGGGTGATAAATACATCTACATAGTGGAAGAAACGGAGCTTATCGAGCATTTTCTTGAAATTGAAAAAATACGTTTCCCCAACACGATCAACTATCAGTGTGATCTGAGAGACGGAACGGAAAACTATAAGGTAATTAAGCTTATTTTGCAACCAATAGTTGAAAACTGCATCAAGCACGGATTTGCAGGCAAGGAAGGCGTCGGAACAATAAACATCAAGGCGTATACCGAAGGAGAAGATGTTTTGATTGACGTTTCGGATAACGGCGGTGGCTTTGAGGTTGAAGAGAATTTTTGGCTGAAGCCGAAAAAACAAAACTCCGGCGGCTATGGCTTGTATAACGTAAATGAACGTATCCGTCTTGAATATGGCGATGGCTATGGTTTGAACGTTAAATCGGTCGTTGGAGAGGGAACAACGGTAACTGTCAGAATAAAGAAGAGTTTATAATATGTTTAACAAATTATATAAAAGAATATTTTACAGTATGCTTTTGATGACAATTGTGTTCGTGTTGCTGCTTTCGTCAATTTCATATTTTGTAATTATTCGTAACCTGTTCAACTCACAGGCAAACAGAACCTACCAAAATGCCCAGAGCTGTCTTGATAGCGGAAGCTTATACATCTCAACGGTTATGGGATTTGTAAAGAATGCTTCGCTTAACGATAGACTTATTGACGTGGTTGAAGGTGACGTAAGTGACGTTTCGGCTTCGCTGAACTCACTGTGCAACCATTCGGTAAAAATTGACGGAGTAATTCTATACGGGTATAACGGCTATGTTGCATATTCGGCGGGCGTGGGCTCTCCACCGACTCTTGAGGAGCTGTTATTAAACGAGGAAATAAGCAGCTTTATTCAAAGTGATAAGGATAGTATGGTTTCGGTAAGAACCGAGTCGCTGGCACAAACGTATAACTACAACAGATATAACTCGGGAAAGGGAATTGTCTCCTGTATACAAAAGGTTTATTCGGATGGCAATAATATTGGTTTGCTTGTGGCAGATATTTTACCCGAAACCATAGGATCTCTTAAGTTCAACTGTCAGAGCTTTGGAGTTGACTGCAAGGTCTATCTGTCAAACGGAAATTTGCTTACCGATGATTATGAGTTGGCAAAAAGCTTTCAAAATGAAGAGAAAAACGGATTGTCAAATGACATAATGAACTATATTGTAGCAAGCGAGATGCAGGACGGCTGGCAGGTGGTAATATATGCTCCGCAGCATGAGTTTTGGGAAATATCCCTTGAGATTTTTGCGATGTTCTTTGCGGTCGATATAGCATTGATCATCCTGAGTGTGCTTGCCGCCCGCTCTTTAAGCGATAGGCTTATAGTCCCACTGAACAACCTGTATAAACGAGCAAGTACAGATATTTAGAAAAAATTCAGCAGTCCGGGACTGCTGAATTTTTGTTTATTCCTATGCAGTTTTCTCCACCATTTAGCAGTATATTTATATTGAAAAAGCCGGCAAAAAAAGATATAATTAAAATAGACAATAATATTTTAAAAAATTTATTTATTGGAGAGGTGCTTATGAAAAAAACATTATGTATTATTTTTCTTCTGGTACTTTCATTGTTGTTATTAACGTCATGTAATAATGAAAATGACGAAAGAATCAAAATCACAATAGGTTTTTGGCCTGAGGCATCACAGACCGATGACGTTGCTATGTATAATGAGTGGAAGGCGAATTTCGAGAGGGATTATCCTCAGTACGAAATAGTTCCCGAGCCCTATACATACAGCCCCGAAACCGTAGCGGCAAAGGGTAATATCGGTGCACTGCCAACAGTATTCCAGACATATTTCACCGAGCCTGAAATGCTCATCAGAGAGGAATATATCAGACCGATCACCTCTCAGCTTCAGGATCTTGGATGGCTTGACAAGATGGATGACAGTATGCGTGCGACCTTATCGAAGAACGGTGAGGTGTATGGCGTTCCCCGTGACGGATACGGTATGGGCCTGTTCATCAATCTGGAGCTGCTTTATGATATGGGTGTAATCGACAAGGATGAAGACGGCAAATATAAGCTCTACGACGATAACGGTGAGCCTCTGTACCCGACTACGTTTGACGAGGTAACCGATCTTTGCAGACTTACCCAGGAAACCTATGACGACGTATACGGTATTCTTATTCTGTCCGCCAATAAGCAGGGCGGCTGGCAGCTTACCAACTTAGCATGGAACTTTGGTGCAGGCAATTTGCAGTATCAGGAGGATGGCGTCTGGAAGAGCAATCTTGCAGATCCGGGTATGGTTGCCGCATTGTCCTGGCTTCAGGAGCTTGCAAGCGAGGGGCTTTGCTATCCCGGTGCATCTCTTAACTACAACGATTTCCCTGCAAAAATCGGAACCAATCAGGTGCTTATGGCGTTCGTTGGTAACGATGCACTCAGCCAGCCTATTACGGGATACAATTTTGATAAGGACAACTTTGCCTTTGTTCCCATGCCCACAGGTGACGGTGAAAGCAGATATGCATTGTTTGGCGGAACACCCTATGTATTTGCAGAGAACGCCAGCGATGAGCAGGTTGAGGGTGCACTTAAGTTCCTGCATTATATCGGCAGAAGCCCCGACGTTGACGATATTTCACTTGCGGCTATGGAAAAGGGCTTCCAGGTAGCAGAGAAGAAGGGTATGCCTATCTTGCCGACAATTAAGCCCTGGAAGAATCAGGAGTATTTGGATACTGCTAATGCACTCGAGCAGAAGTATATAAACGTAAATTATGACTATATGAAGGACTTCTTCGATACTATTCACGAAATGCGTCGTGCAGAGGAGCCGAATTATTGTCAGGAGATGTATGGATTATTAGATAATTCTATTCAGAACGTGCTTACAAATAGCAAGGCAAATCCTCTGTCCCTACTGAACACTGCGGATACGACCTTTGAAAACAACTATTTATCACGTATGAATGAATAGGACGGGATAATTAATCTTGGATCAAGCTTTTGGTTATCATTGAGGTAAAGAGATATGACTAAAAATCAAAGCAAGTGGCACAAGCTGAATGTAATAGTCAAAAAGAACATCGGAGGATGGGCAATTATGTTGCCCACCCTTGTGCTCTTTACTTTCTTTGTTTGGGCACCGCTGATAGAGAACATCGCCTATTCCTTTTATGAGGTACACCGTTTTCAAAAGCAGGACTTTATATGGTTTGAAAACTACCAAAGAGTGTTTAGTGACCCCGCATTTTTCAGTGCATTAAAAAACACCTTTATCTATGCCTTCTGGTCACTTGTAATAGGATTTTTGCTTCCTCTGTTCCTTGGTTTGTTGCTCTCCGAGGTAATACACTTCAAGGCGGGCTTCAGATGCCTTTTGTATCTTCCCAGCATTATCTCAGGTGTTGCGGTAATGCTTATGTGGACACAGATTTTGGACGGCTCAAGGGGCAGTATGATAAACGGAATACTATCCTTGTTCGGAATGGAGCAAATAACCGTTTTATCTAATTCGCAGTGGGTAATACCAATGATTGTGCTTGTAATGACCTGGCGAGGTGCAGGTGCTACTGTGCTGGTTTATCTGTCGTCGTTACAGGCTGTTGATAATACACTCTACGAGGCGGCAAGACTTGACGGAGCAAATTTGTTCCATAGAATCTGGCACGTAACCCTGCCAACGATCAGCCCAACCATACGTCTGCTTTTAATTTTGCAGATCATTTCAGTTTTCCAGGTATTCTACGAGCCAATGATGATGACTGCCGGCGGACCTGATAACGCATCAATATCACTTATGTATCTTTGCTACCGTTACACCTTTATTGATCATGAGGCGGGTATGGGTGCAGCGTGTGGAGTTGTTTTGGCGATAATTATTGTTTCCCTCAGTATTCTATATTTCAAGCTCTCGAAAAAGGGGGATGATGTGGAATGAAATTAAGTAAAAAACGAGAAGGATTAATAATCGGCATAGAATATCGGCATAAACGCTTTCACGTTTTATATGGTATCATTATTTTTATATTAATAACCGCATGCCTGGTTGGAATTATTCCGATCGCGTGGCTTTTCCTGGCGGGATTTAAGGACGCCGATGACGTTTTCAAATCTCCATTTCAATTCTTCCCGGAATCGATAGATTTATCGAAAATTATCGAAGTGTGGAAGATGGTGGATTTTGGCAAATATTTCATCAACACGTTTATTATTATGGCCGGCTCGGTGCTTTGTGCGGTTGTATTTAATGGACTTCTTGCCTATGCGGTATCAATCGTTAAGCCGATTGGACATAAGCTGGTGTATAGCCTTATTATGGGAAGCTATATGATTCCCGCGGTCGCAAGTCTTGTGCCGCTTTATTCAAACATAGCAAAGCTTGGGCTTGATGGCTACGCCTGGTACATACCGCTTTGCTTGCTCTACGGTGCAAACGCTTACTATTTTATGATGTTCAAAAACTATTTTGACACCATTCCAAGATCGCTGTTTGAGGCCGCCGAGATCGATGGAGCAAGCTCAATTCAAATGTTCTTTAAGGTTGCATTGCCACTAAGCCGTCCGATCGTGGGTGTTGTCAGCATTTTTGCAATGACTGCATCCTGGGCGGATTTCCTGCTGCCGTATCTGCTTCTTCAGGACGATTCTCTTGCCACGGTGATGGTGAAGATATACAACCTAAAAATGAATATGTCTAATATGATGGGATTTGGAATTGATAAATATTTAATGGCACTTTCTATTTCCATTTTACCGCAGATCATAGTTTTTGCTATTTTCCAGAAGCAAATTACGGGAACAAACGCTACAAGTGGAATGAAAGGTTAATAAAATGCCCATTGAGTGTATCAATGGGCATTTTTAAAAAGGAGATAATATGGGAAAAACACCAAGAAAGCATTTTGAAATAGATAAATGGAGTCTTACTGAATCGGAATTCAGTGACAAGTTTTCAAAGGTTGCCGAATCGGTTTTCTCGCTGGGCAACGAGTTTATGGGTGCACGCGGATTTCTTGACGAGGGTACTATCGCACCGTCGCTTATCGGAACTTACATAAATGGCATATATGAGTATGCGATTGATAAGGCCGCAACCGGTTACCGGGGAATTGCAACAAGAACACATTATATGGTAAACAGCGTCAATTTTTTTGGCATTAGAATTACCGTGGATGATGTAGTATTGGATATGGCAAGCACGCCTTACACCGACTATAGCCGTACACTTGATCTGAAGCAGGGAAAGCTTTTCAGATCGCTCGTGTGGGAGGTTGGCGGTATCCGACTTAAAACCGAATTTTGTCGTTTTTTGGATATGGAGCATTGTGGCAGGGCATATCAGCAGATCGCTTTTTGCTCCGACAAGCCGTGTAATATTACCGTTGAAGCATCGCTGAGCTTTGATGAAAAGCACTTTGGAAATCCTTCTCGTTGGAGAGTTGTAGAGAGTGAGCAGGCTGCAATAGAATGCAGCACCGATTCCACAAATCAAAGGGTTGCCTGTGCCATGCATTGTGATATGGAGGGGGCGGCTCCTACTTCTGCAGAAATAAACAAGGGTGTAAAGCAGAGCTTTGCGGTTGCACTTGACGGAAAGAGCAAAAGGACATTCACTCGATTAATCTCGGTTGCTACCGATAAGGGCGGTGAAGGCTGTCTTAAACAGGCGAGAAAAGAGCTGAGAGAGCAGTGTGCAGAGGGATATGTTAAAGCATATCAGCGTAACAATGAGTATTGGAATGATTTTTGGAGCAAATCCGATATAGAAATTGAGGGCGATGACCAAAATCAGCAGGGAATACGCTTCTGCATTTTCCAGCTTCAGCAGACCTATCACGGTGCGAAAGAGGGAAGCAATATAGGAGCAAAGGGCCTTACGGGCGAGGCCTATTCGGGACACGCCTTTTGGGATACCGAAACCTACTGCCTGCCCTACTATTTGTTCAATAATTTGCAGGCTGCAAAGAATCTGCTTGAGTTCAGATACGGAACACTTGAGGAAGCCAAGAAGCGTGCCAGAGATCTTGACTGTGACGGTGCCTGCTATCCGATCGCAACGCTTAACGGTGAGGAGGCCTGTACTCTCTGGCAGCACGCTTCCTTGCAGATGCAACCGTCAACCGCTGTCGCGTATGGCATTTACCACTACGTGAACGTTAGCGGTGATAAGGAATTTTTGTATTCACACGGTATAGAAATGCTTGTTGAGATTTGTCGTTATCTCGTAACTCGCGGTCAGTGGGATGCGACGAATTCCTATTACGGCTATTACTGCGTAATGGGACCTGACGAATTTCAGATGATGGTTAATCACAATACCTACACTAACTATATGGCGAAGAAAACGCTTTCGTACACCCTGAGCGTGCTGCAGGAATTACCGAAGGAAAGACTTCGCGAGCTTGCGGTTTCGAAAGAGGAGGCCGATTATTTTGCCCTATGTAGTGAAAAAATGCTCATTTTGTATGACAAAAAAACAAAGCTGTATGAGCAGCACGATGGATATTTCAAATTGCCGCACATAGACATACATTCAATTCCGGATGAGCAGTTCCCACTCTATCACTCCTGGAGCTACGATAGAATTTATCGTAACGATATGATAAAGCAGCCGGACGTCCTTATGTTCCAGCTTTTATACAACAGTGATTTTACCCTAGAGCAAAAGAGAGCAAACTATATGTTCTATGAACCGAGGTGTATTCACGAGTCCTCGCACTCTCCCTCTGTTCATTCAATTCTCGCGGCAGAAATCGGTGAGTATAATCAGGCATACGACTTTTTTGCCTTCGCCACCCGAATGGATATTGACGATTACAATCGCAACACGCACGAGGGCTTGCATACAACCAGCATTTCGGCCGCGTGGCTTAATATAGTATATGGATTTGCAGGTCTTCGCAGCGATGGAAAGATTTCCTTGAATCCAATCTGTCCCGATTCCTGGGCGGCATATAGCTTCAAAATTACCGTTGAAGGTGCTCTTTTGTCAATAAAAGTTGACAAAAACGGCGTAAACATAGCGAATAATTCACAAAAACCCGTAAGATTAGTCGTATACGGTAGAGAATATACGATCCTAGACAAACTGGAGATTAAAAAATGATTTTAGAGGAAAGAGGTATCCTGTGCGATAGAATTGCACGCGGAAACAGACTTATAATCGGCAATGGCTGCTACGGTTACCGAGGTACACTTGAGGAACACACAAAAAAAGAATGTGTTGCACTGACAACCTGCGGCTTTTATGACCAAAGCGGCAGCAGCTGGAGAGAGCCGGTCAATATGCCTAACCCCCTTTATTTGACAATCAAAATCAACGACTCGAAGCTAAGTGATAATCAGATAATCGATCACGTGGAAAGCCTTAACCTTGACAATGGCATATTTGAAAGGAAAACGGTTTATCTGGTTGACGGTATTGAGGTTTGTGTTCATTCAAGTCGATTTTTCCTTCAAACCCGAAACGATTTGTTGGTCAGCAAATTGCAAATCAAGTGCAACAAGGAATGCGAAATGACGGTTTGCAGTGGAATTGACTGTGACGTTTGGAACATAAACGGTAAGCATTTTTACGTTGATAAAATGGAAACGGCTCCCCTGAGGGTTATTGCACACACAAACGAGAACAAAAGCTTGTGGGTAGCCGTGGACGAAAAGGCTTCGGAAAAGCCGAGGGGTGTTATAAAAAGCAAAAGCAAGCTCCTTAACAAATACGTGTTGATTGGTAAGAGCTTTGAGGTGGAAAAATACTGTACGTTGAGTCACACCAATTTGGTTGCAAGCAATGAGAATATTGAAGATTTTGAAACGCTTGTTCGACTGAATGACGGGTGGTGGCGTGATACGTGGAAGAGAAGCAGGGTAACGATCGATGACGAGAACAAGCTCGCCACGGCAGTTCAGCACAGTATTTATCAGCTTATAATTTATGCTCCGAAGGTGGAAAATCTCTCTATCAGTGCAAGAGGGCTTTCAGGGCAAACGTACAAGGGTGCGGTGTTCTGGGATACCGAGATGTTTATGATCCCATTTTATCTGAAAACCAACCCGGAAACTGCAAAACGGCTTATCCGATATAGAATAAACGGACTGTCCGGTGCAATGCTTAAGGCAAAGGAATACGGATATAGCGGTGCGTTTTATGCTTGGGAAAGTCAGGAGAACGGATATGATGCCTGCTCTGATTTCAATGTGATCGATGTATTTACCGGAAGAGCCGTGCGAACATACTTCAAGGATAAGCAAATTCATATTTCCGCCGACATCGCCGTGTGCTTGTTTGATGTTTATAAGCAAACAAGGGATCTGTCAATATTGACCGACGGAGGAGCCGAAGCACTTATCCAATGTGCACTTTTCTATTATTACAGAGCCTATTACAATCACGTCAAAGACAGATTTGAGCTTCTTGACGTTATGGGCCCCGACGAGTATCACGATAGTGTAAACAACAATGCGTACACTAACTATATGGCTCACGAAACTGCTTGCGTGACCCTCAAGGCACTTGAAATACTCAAGAAGCACAGTCCGGAGCATTATAGTGAGCTGGTCCAAGCACATAAAAAGGATATAGAATGCATTAAAAAATTCAAACGTAAGATTTACCTGCCATCACCTGATGAAAATGGAATAATTGAGCAGTTTGATGGATATTTCAAGCTGGAGGACGTGCTTCCAAGCGTCGCTCGGGCAAGGCTTGTGCATCCGAGTGAATATTGGGGCGGAAGCAACGGTGTTGCAACTGCGACAAGAGTAATTAAGCAAGCAGACGTGGTTGCACTGCTGTGTGTGCTGCCACATAGATTCAGCACCGAGGTAAAGAGGGCAAACTATAGCTTTTATTTGCCATACACAGAGCATGGCTCAAGTCTGTCTGCTTCAATGTATGCAAGATGCGGTTGTATGGTTGGGCTACAGGACGAGGCTTATGAATGGTTTACGCAGACCGCTACCTGTGATTTATCGGGAAACAGTAAGCAATTTGCTGGCAAGCTTTACATTGGCGGCACACATCCCGCAAGCTGTGGAGGAACCTGGCTGACCTTGTATGAGGGCTTTGCTAAAAATAGTCCTAAGCTTCCAAAGCAGATAAAAAGCTTGTCGATTTCTACAATTAAGGGTACAAGGGTATATGGGAGAAAAGATGATTAAAGGTGTAATTTTTGATTTGGACGGCGTGATAGTTCACACCGATAAATATCATTATTTAGCTTGGAAAACGCTTGCAGACGAGCTTGGTATTTACTTTGATGAGGTGATCAACAACAGACTTCGCGGCGTTTCTCGAATGGACAGCCTTGATATCGTGCTTGAAAGATCGAGCGTGGCCTATTCCGACGAGGAGAAAAAGGCACTTGCTGAGAAGAAAAACAACCTCTACGTTGAGCTTTTGTCAAATATGAGCGAAAAGGACGTTTCTGAAGACGTTATGAATACTCTTCTGACCTTGAAGGAAAGAGGATATAAAATTGCCATCGGCTCATCAAGCAGAAATGCTAAAAGGATACTTGAGCACGTTGGACTTTTAAATATGTTTGATGCAATTGCAGATGGCAGCGATATTAAAAAATCAAAGCCGGACCCAGACGTATTTCTTGTTGCCGCAAGGAAGCTATCATTGGCAAGTGATGAGGCGGTTGTTGTCGAGGATGCCATAGCAGGTGTGCAAGCGGGTAAGGCTGCGAATATGCTCACCTTCGCTGTTGGAGATGCTTCTCAAAACAAAGCCGCGGACTACAACCTTACGTTCCTTAGCGATATTCTTGAGCATCTTAAATAATTAATTAGGTGTGTCCGGAAAATGATTCGGAAGGAATGTCACGTGTTTCGGACTGTTCAGCCGATTACGGATCGTTTCACGGATAATTGCTTCTTCTGTTAAAGAGCTTCGGCATAGACTAAGTGTATTTATATTTAGAAAGGATATTCTTTATGAATTATCAACCTGCATCTGACCGTTATCAAAGGATGTCGTATCGTCGCGTGGGAAAAAGCGGCTTGCTTCTCCCTGCGATTTCTCTCGGACTGTGGCATAACTTTGGGTCTATTACTTCATTTGAACAGCAGCAAAGAATGCTTCGCAGGGCGTTCGACCTTGGCATTACCCACTTTGATCTTGCCAACAATTACGGTCCTCCGTATGGAGAAGCGGAACGCAGCTTCGGTATTCACATGGATCGGGATTTTCATACCCACCGTGACGAGCTTGTGATCTCTACCAAAGCGGGCTTTGATATGTGGCAGGGTCCATACGGAAGTGGCGGAAGCCGCAAATATCTCATCTCAAGTCTTGATCAGTCGTTAAAGAGGATGCATCTCGATTACGTTGATATTTTCTATCACCACTGTCCTGATCCAAGCACACCGATCGAGGAAACCATGGGAGCCTTGGATCAGATCGTTCGAAGCGGAAAGGCTCTTTACGTTGGCATCTCCAATTATGATGCAGAGCAAAGCAGGGTTGCTATTGAAGCTTTGCGAAAAATGGGAACGCCCATGCTGGTTCATCAGCCGAATTATTCTATGCTGAATCGCTCTATTGAGCGAGGACTTACGGATTTGTTGGCAAAAGAAGGTGTTGGATGCGTTGCATTTGCACCGCTTAGAGGTGGCATTTTGACAAATCGCTATCTGAATGGCATACCACGTGATTCCCGTGCGATAAATGATCCAAGATTCCTGTGTGTAAATGACGTAACCGAGGACAAGCTCGCCGTCGTCCGCAGGCTTAATGAAATCGCGTCGCGTCGCGGTCAGACCATGGCACAGCTTGCACTTCTTTGGACACTACGAGATCCGATTGTGACAAGTGCACTCATCGGTGCGAGCAAGCCCGAGCAGATTGAGGAAAACGTTCGTACCCTTGAAGGCACGCCGCTTACCGCCGCGGAGCTCGCAGAAATCGATGATATCCTTGCAGAATAAAATGGTGCATTTTTTGTAAAAAAGAAAAATGGAGAGTCAAATGCTTTGCTGCATCCGATTCTCCAATTACGAAAAACTATAAAATTATGTGTAAAATAGTGAAAAAATACTAAAAATAGTGCAAAAACACCCTTTTTAGGCAAAAAATAAGGCCAATCCGCGTTCGAATTGGTCTTATTTAGTCTGAGTGACAAGACTTTAACTTGCGGCCTCTACCACCCCAATGGTAAAATTTACCATTTTCTGGACATTTCTGCTCCGTTTAGACCTTTCTAGTACACAAAAGTTGTCAAAACGCGCTCTCCTGTGCTCTTGTCTCCGTGTGCTCCGGTTCTGTAAGTGGTCAAATATGTGGTCAAAAAATAAGCCCTCCAAGCATCAATTTTTGATTTTTGGAGGGTGGTGTTTTTACTCGGATTTTTCTATTAGTTGGTATGTATCGCTTTGGTAGGAAGGTTCCATTATTGTATATGGAACATTTAGGTGTTTTGCGATTTCAATAAGTTCATCTTTGTAAATACAAAGATAACCTATTATAATTTTGGAAACCTGTATACCGAAGGTTTCTATGCTCTCATTGATTCCGTTTTTGCCATCAAAAAGTCCATAATTGATTAGGCGAACTTCTTTCTCTCTTATCCATTCATCGCTTTTAATTGATTGTAAATATAGAACATAATCTATAAATTCTTTGGAACTGCATTTTCTTAGAGCAGTTTGAAAATCGAGTCTGTTTCTATAAAAAGCGCGATGCTGCTTTTTGTCAATCAGGATGCCGTCATTTATTGGACGTTTTTTAACATATGTAGCTGGGAACAAGTAGTTTTTTTCAAGAACCTTATATTCTATGCAATAACCACGGCAACCGTTTGCGTAATATCCCCACATCAAAATATCCAAATACTCTTTAGAAAAGGAACATTGCATGTATTGCTTGCGGATATTGGTGAGAATGTTTTTAAGATCCTCCCATGTTTTAATATTGTATTTTTCTTTTAATTCATCGGGGCATGAATACTCATCCATATTATCAGGAAAACAAAATAATTGTCCTTCAAAAGGATCATTCAGATAATCGCAGCTAGAAAACCATACTTTATTGTTTCTTAGCGAATTGAGTTTGTCTTGGTTGAGTTTTTCTGATTTATTCGTGGATAAAGAGCAAAACTTATATATTCTCTCTGGTATGTTAGATTTGCTCGTTTTCATAGCCTCGTAGCTCAGCGGTCTTCCTTCGCCATGCTTCTTGCTAAAGTGTCGCACAATGAAGTAAATAAATATGAAAAACGGAACAGGGAAATAGAGTAGACCTACTATAAAATTAGCTACGGTATATGCCCAAGCAAGATTCCCGGTTTCGTCTCTAAATGCCCAGAAAAAAATAAATGCGAAAGAAACATATAATAGCGAGAATAATACAAATTTAGTTGTACTTTTTAAATCTCTTATTTTTGATAACAATATTTTTATAAGTAACACCACCTTCTATAATAAAAAACAAATCAAAATTTGACATGCAGTAAACAAAGAATACGGCCGATCATCATAATTGATGAAAATGAGAACGTTCACACTTGGTTAGATGAAACGTACAGCTGACGCACAGATTGTTTATTGATATCAACAAATCTCCTTTGTCATTTAAGCATCTATTTTATATGGGAATGTCAATGTATAATATAATTATACCATAAAATGAAAGGAAAATAAGTGGGTATTTGTAAATAGCTGGCCGTGAGATACATTGTTTAAAAACCTCTATCATCCTACAAAAGAGTAAAAAGTCTCCTTTCAACTTTTGAAGTTCAAGTATAAAAAATGCAGAAATTCAAGCGATTTTGATATGATTTTAGATGAAAATCGAATTGAAATATAAAAACTGTGTTTTTGCTAATACAGAATTTGATTTTTTCTAGCCCTTTTTAGCACTAATAATTTTTTCTAGTCGTTTCTATTCCATTATATCTCCTTTACTCCGAAAAAAAGGAGTATTTCGACTTTACCCCAACTGACCCGAATATCTTTTTCTAGCCGTTTTTGCTTTTTCTAGCCCTTTCTGCTACGCAAAAACGGCTTTTTCATACTCTCGTGACATCTTGTCTCCGTGTACTCCGGTTCTGTTTATGGTCAAAGATGTGGTCAAATCCGAGTATAGAATGATAGTCATGTGGTCACTGATTTGGGGCGGCAGAAGCGCCCGAAAATTGCTCCGCTGGCAGAGAAGAAATGCATCGAGAACAGAGAAGATACATACAATCCGCAACATGTGGTCAACTCCGTACAAAGAGATGATAACTATGTGGTCAGAACAACCAGGTAGCAAATAGCAGAGAGTTGCTCCGCGTTCCTTCTTCTGCAGGTGTTGTATTGTAACTCTTATTCAAGCGGTTGTCAAGGCCTCTTGAAAATAAAAAATAGCACTCAAAAATTGATACGCAGTAAGCAAAGAAAAAGCTCTCAAAGCAGGTGTAGAAACACTTGCTTTTTCTTTATGCAAAAAAATGTCGAAATGATGGCGGTAAATGCGAAGTTTGCGATATGTCGCACACGATATATCGCAGAATTTGGTAAAATATAATTGACGATATATCGCAGAAGGAGCGTATGTTTATGTTAATAAAAGAAGCTGTAGAAAAGAGAATTGTTGAACTGTGTAACGAGCGTGGGATAGCTATAAATAACCTCGCAAATATTTCAGGTGTTTCTCCGTCAACCATATATAGCATTTTGAATGAAAAGAGCAAAAATCCCGGCGTTTGTTCGTTGAAGAAAATTTGCGACGGCTTGGATATTAGTATCAGAACTTTTTTTGATAGTGACTTATTTGACGACCTTGAACAGGAAATTAAATAAGGGCTATTGCTGGGGGGATTTATGATACATTCAACACATAATTTGCGCGCGTATTATTCCTCGACTATTGAGGAATTTCTGCGCAAACCTAATAGCGAGATATTTGG
>JAZSEC010000054.1:0-2701 GCA_045531485.1 Eubacteriales bacterium
CCTGATACCGCATATATCATTTCGGGTCTGGGTAAGAAGCGCATACTTATTGGTAAGGCAGGCTGGAGAATGCCGTTCTTCACCCGTCTTGATAAGCTTTGCCTTGGCGTAATGCAGGTTGACGTAAAAACCAGCGAGGCAGTTCCCACCAACGAGTTTATTAACGTAACCGTTGACGGTGTTGCCAACATCAAGATCTCCTCCGACCCCGAGCTTCTTAAGAGAGCGGCTGAGACCCTTCTCGGCAAGACTCGTGGCGAGATGGTTACCCTTGTAACCCAGGTTCTTGAGGGTAATATGCGTGAGATCGTGGGATCCGTTGGACTTAAGGAAATGGTTCAGGACCGTCAGGGCGTTGCTAAGAAGATCACCGAGAATGTTGTTCCCGATATGGAGAAGCTTGGTATTGAGGTTGTAAACTTCAATATTCAGAACTTCAAGGACGGTGCAGGTACCATTGAGAATATGGGTATTGACAACGTTGAGCAGATCAGAAAGAACGCACAGATTGCAAAGGCAAATGCACAGAGAGATATTGCTATTGCTACCTCTCAGGCTCAACAGGAAGCTAATGCCGTTAAGGTTGAGGCAGAGAAGATGATCGCAGAGCAGGATGCTGCTCTTGCTATCCAGCAGGCAGAGATGAAGGTTCGTGCCGATACAAAGCGTGCAGAGGCGGACGCAGCATACTCCATTCAGCAGGAGGAGCAGCGTAAGACCATAGAGATCGCCAGAACCAATGCCGACATTGCTCGTCGCGAGAAGGAGGCAGAACTTAAGGAGAAGGAGATCGCCATCAAGGAGCGTGAGCTTGACGCAGAGATCAAGAAGCAGGCAGATGCTATGAAGTATCAGTCCGAGAGACGTGCAGAGGCCGAGCTTATCAAGCGTCAGCGTGAGGCGGACGCTATGGCATACGAGGCTATTAAGGAGGCCGAGGCTAAGAAGGCTGAGGCTGATGCTCTCCGTTATGCTATGGAGCAGGAGGCCGAGGGTATTCGTGCTAAGGGTCTTGCAGAGGCTGAGGCTATTGAGAAGAAGGCAGAGGCACAGAAGAAGATGGGTGAGGCATCCGTCCTTGAAATGTACCTGACCGCACTTCCCGAGGTTGTTAAGAATGCTGCTACACCTCTTGCCCAGACCGACAAGATCGTTATGTACGGCGACGGCAATTCTACAAAGCTTGTAAGCGACGTTATGAACTCTACCAGCCAGATCATGGAGGGCATGAAGGAGTCCACAGGCATTGACCTTGGCTCTCTCATCGCTGGCTTCGTAGGCGGCAAGGTTGCTCAGCAGAACGGCGACGCTGAATAATAAAAACCCGATAAAACAAAGAAAAACCCGGCCGAAAGGTCGGGTTTTCTTGTAGAAAAGCAGTATATTGAATAACACGGTCAGGACTAATATCACCAATTGTTGAGAAAAGTTAAAGTGACAAAAGGATTGTTTTTTCGACGGCTTTATGCTAGAATTAAGCTAATCATTTTCAGGAGATAGCTATGAATTCTATTAAAAAAAGCCGACCCTTAAGCTTTATTATAGTCGGCATTGTTTACATAATTGCTACTATCGTTGGTATCCTTACCTATCGTGTACTGTCCTTTGATCCTTGGCTAAATCTGCTTATCGCGGATGTGGTTGCGACGGTAGTTACCTATATATTCAGCCTTATCTTCGGCAATGCCTCTGTTTACGATCCCTATTGGAGTGTTCAGCCACCGGTAATTCTCACCGCCCTCTGCATTGGCAGGGATGTTACGGCTCTCGGGCTTATGCTTATGCTAGCAGTATGGCTCTGGGCTATCAGATTGACTGCAAACTGGGCATATACCTTCGGCGGTCTTGATCATCAGGATTGGCGATACACTATGCTGAAGGAAAAGACGGGCGTGTTTTACCCGATAATTAATTTTGTAGGCATTCACCTTGTTCCCACCCTTGTTGTTTATCTGTGCGTTATGCCTGCCGCATACGCTATTCTGACGTCAGCCGATCTTGATCCCATTTCGCTGATATTTATAGCGCTCTCGCTTTGTGCAGCTCTGCTGCAGGGTGTATCCGACTATCAGATGCATAAATACAGGAAAAACCGCACCACACCCTTCATTCGTGTAGGCCTTTGGAAATATTCAAGGCACCCGAACTACCTTGGAGAAATACTTATGTGGTGGGGTATTGGTCTTGCTTCTGTGATCTCCATGCCTGACAGATGGTATCTTATTATTGGTGCTATCGTAAATACCGCACTGTTCATTTTCGTAAGCATTCCCATGGCGGAGGCAAGGCAGGGAAGAAAGGAAGGCTTTGCCGAATATAAGCGTGAAACCAGGGTTCTTCTTCCTATCAAAAAGAGAGTAAAAAACTAAAAAACACACATACGTACATGAGAAAAAACGACCTCGCGTAAGCGGGGTCGTTTTTATTTGTGTTGTTTATTCTACGGTAACAGTGCCGTCCTCATCGACGGTAATTGTCATACCACTCTTAACGTACTCAAGGAATTCGTCACCAAGATTGTCGATAACAGGCATCTTGATGCCATCGAGCCAAACCGATGCAAGAATAGATCCTGCCGCGGCAAGTGAATCGATAGACTTAGAGAATAGCATGCATGCAGGCTGACGCTCCATAGCACAGGCACAGTAAAGCACAAGGCCGCCGGTGGTCGAGCCGATGGTCTGAGGCAGGCAGAGAGCCG
>JAZSEC010000076.1:0-27845 GCA_045531485.1 Eubacteriales bacterium
GTCGTCGTCAACTACAAGAAGCTTAGTACCCATTTTAGTCATCCTTTCTTTTTCTTTATATGGGTTAGAATTGTTAACTTTGTTAAAAAACTTAAAATCTTAACAATTACATTATACAGCATATTATTAACAGATTCAAGAACTTTTTATGAATTTTTTGAGAAAAAATTATCTTTGATTATTAAAATCATTATTTTTGGGAAATCTCTTGCAAATCGAGCAACTCTATAGTATAATATTATAGTTAATAAAATGTTAAATTTAAATAAGGAAGTAAAAATAATGAAACTTGGTATCGTAGGACTTCCCAACGTGGGAAAGAGTACGCTTTTTAATGCTTTAACAAACGCAGGAGCTGAGTCTGCTAACTATCCCTTCTGTACGATCGACCCTAACGTAGGTGTTGTTGCAGTACCCGACAAGCGTCTTGACAGACTTGCTCAGATGTATCATCCCGATAAGTATACTCCCGCAATAATCGAGTTCGTTGATATTGCAGGTCTTGTAAAGGGTGCATCCAAGGGCGAGGGGCTTGGTAATAAGTTCCTCGGCAATATTCGCGAGGTTGACGCGGTTGTTCACGTAGTTCGTTGCTTTGAGAATAACGATATCGTACACGTTGACGGCAGTGTTGATCCTATCCGCGACGTTGAGACCATTAATCTTGAGCTTATCCTTTCTGATCTTGAGATCGTGGAGCGAGCTATTGACAGAACAACCAAGGCGGCAAGGGCAGATAAGAAGCTTCTTGAGAAGCTTGAGGTTCTTGAGCGTGTTAAGGTAGCTCTTGAGGCGGGCAAATGTGCTCGTACGGTTGAGCTTAGCGAGGAGGATATGGCTTGGATAGATGAATCCCGTCTTCTCACTCTTAAGCCTACCATTTATGCCGCTAATATCTCTGAGGACGAGGTTAACGGTGATTATGAGAATAACGACCACTTTAAGGCTCTGCGTGCTCATGCTGAAAGCGAGGGTAGCGAGATTATTGCCGTAAGTGCACAGATCGAGGCAGAGCTTGCTGCTCTTGACGGTGAGGAAAAGGAAATGTTCCTTGCCGATCTTGGCATTGAGGAAAGCGGTCTTGATAAGCTTATTAAATCAAGCTATAGCCTTCTTGGTCTTATCTCCTTCCTTACCGCAGGTCCCAAGGAGGTTCGTGCCTGGACTATTAAAAAGGGAACTAAGGCTCCCGGTGCAGCCGGCAAGATACATACCGACTTTGAGCGTGGCTTTATCCGTGCTGAGGTTGTTGCCTTTGACGATCTTTCACGCGAAGGAGATAGAAACAAGGTTAAGGAAAAGGGACTTCTTCGTTCGGAGGGTAAGGAATACGTTATGAAGGACGGCGACGTTGTTGAGTTCCTCTTTAACGTTTAATATTTGATATTTATAAGAAAACAGCCGAGATATGCTCGGCTGTTTTTATTTTTCGATAAGGTAAACGAAGTCCTCCGGATGAGAATATATCCTGCATCCCTTATCGGAATAATAGATAATATTTTGTTGTACGAGAAATACGTTATCCGAATGCATTACAATGCTGTCAAGGTCTGCAAAGCAATCGGTGATATATATTCTCTTCTTGTATTTCTTTCCGTGGTCACCCAATATCAGATGATCAGTTATCGAAAGATAGCTCATCAGATCGTCGCTCATGCCCGTTGCGAGCAGACCGGAGGAAATATAGAGAAGGGTTTCATCACCGTGTGCTACGGTAAATGCGTTCATTGACGTATTACCGTAGGGCTCGGAATAAAGAAGATTAATGTGATAATCACCCACGTGTACGGTTTCATATTCGCGAAAAACGACTACCTCGGTACGATGATTTTCAACGCACTTCTTAAGGATTTTCAATATTGTGTTCTCGTCGTCGTTTCTCGGCTCGGGAACGTATATTTTGCTTACGGAAACGTTATAGATAAGCGTTTCTACGTCATCATCCATACTCCACGAATAGTGAGTCATATAATATTTATCAAGGTATGTTACGTTTGCATCCTCCAGAAGATCGAGAGAGGTGTATGCGGTGTCTTTGCTATATTGACCGGAATTTATGAGGCAGACTTCATTTTCCGATCTTATCAGCACCTCGTCGCATCTGTAATCGGAGTAGTATGCCACGGTTTCTTTATAGCTTTGATTGACCGTTAATACGGTGGGTAAAACCGTAACTATAGAAAATAAGCAAATCAAAGCTGTAAGAGCTACCCTCGGTCTTTTGAGCTTAAGAATGAGGAATAAATAAAAGGCCAGTGAATATAGAATAACCGCTATGGTTACGAAAAGGAAATTAGATGAAACGTAGGCAAATTTAATAGACGAAAAGGCTCCCGCCAGGAAGGTCATAAGACTGCATAAAGGACTGATGATCCATCCGATAGGTATAAGCCAACCAATCAGCATCATAATACATCCAAGATACATTATAATCTCTGAGAGAAATGAAAAGATAATGGTTGTGATAGGAGCGAGGATAGATATACCACCAAAGGAAAGTGTAGATACAAGCATTGTGGCACTTATAGCAAATACCGAGGCAAGAATCGACAAAGCGAAGTATTTACTAATCTTGCCGCGAAGAGTCTTTGGCTTGTCCAGCTTTACCGAGAATTCGCTGAAGGCAATAATTCCAAATGTTGCCAGAGCTGATAACCAGAGCGATATATCCATAATGGCGTGGGGTTCAATTATGCAGATGATTAGCACTGCCACAGACAGAGAGGTTAAGGAATCGTGAGATCTTGCAAGTAGATAAAGCACAGATGATATAATAAGCATCAGACCCGCACGAACAACCGAAACCGAAAAGCCGGTAAGAGCCATATATAAAGCTACGAATATGGCGGTTATGGCTATTCGTGTTTTCTTTTTTACCTTAAGCAGCGTCAAGGCCTTGCCAATACCAAGAGATAGGATTGCAAGGTGCATACCACTTAATGCAAGAATATGAGATATACCAATTCTTCTGAAATCCAATCTGAGCTGATCGGGTAGATAATCTCGCTCGCCCAGCAACAGTGCGGAAAGGATAGCACCGGTGCTTTGATCAGAAAGACTTATGGTGTATCGTGTAATATATTCTCTTAATCGGTTAAATCTTGCTTTAAGATCTCCTTTAGTGTATTCAATGATTCTGAGATCCTCAACGTCACTTGCGTATGCGTTGATACCCTTTGAAATATTATAGGTATAGCTTTCATCGGAAAAGCCGTCAAGCTCAGCCTTAAAGTAGATTCTGGTTCCTTCAATTACGCCCTTGGCATCAGTCTTTGAGGGATAAGCGAAAAATCGATAATTTACAGGGCTACGGTTTATGCTTTCTGCCTTTACAAGAAGCCTTTGCGTATAAGAGTTGGATTCGGTAACAGCCTCCACGGTGCCTATTATTTCAACCTCTCCATCATATAGATCATAAGCCTTGAAGTATAGGTCGAAATATAAAAATGATAGCAATAATGCGAGCAAAATCGCAATTGAAGCTAAAAGTAGTATTATCCTTCTTGTTTTATGTTTTCTCAAAATAATAGAGAAAAACAGAAGCAGAATAGATATTGCGACTAAAATTATTCGCAAAACCGTGCTGTCTAAGCTAAATAATAAAAAGCCGCAGAGTCCAATACAAAGTATTAAACAAAGCGGCCTTTTTTCAAATACGTTCATTAGTCAAAGTCCTAATTCTTTTCGTCAGGGAAACGCAGTGCACATCCCTTTGGAATAACGAAATTAAATGCTCCGGGAATAACCTTGAAGTCAACGGTCTTAGCCATACTTACCTCACCGTCGATGCATATAGGCTGAGGCTCGTTAAACTCCATACGGAAATGATCTGCTTGCTTGTATTTAACGATCTTTTGTGCGGTTTTCTTCTCGAGGAAGGTGCCATCCTTGTAAGAGGAAACGAGCTGAAGGAAGCTAAGACGAGAAACCTTGTCAATAATACATACGTCAAGAAGACCATCGGAGAGACTTGCCTTAGGAGCCGATTTAAAGCCACCGCCACAGAACTTTCCGTTTCCGATTGCAGTAAGGGTAAGGTTCTTTTCAATAACCTCTCCGTCGTCGAAAATAATCTTCATAGGGGTGCCGAATTTCTTAAAGAAGAAGCCCACCACAACTCCAAGCACGTAGGATATACCGGGGGATATAAACTTGTATTTTCTGAACTTGTCAGCCTCGATTACAACCGAGCAATCAAAGCCGATATTAATCATATTAACGCAATAATCATCATTACACTTTATGAGATCAAAGCTTTGCACCTCGCCATCGATCTGTGCATCTATGTCACCGAAGCGTCGTCTGTGAGTAAAGTTACGCACAAAGTCGTTGCCTGAGCCGTTGGGAATTACTCCAAACTCGATATTGGGGTTCGCAGGAGCACTGTTTGCTATCTCGTTGATAGTTCCGTCGCCGCCAATACAAATGAATCTCTGACGCTCGTCGGGATACTCCTTTACCATAGATCGAACGTAAGTGATTGCGTTCTTTCTGCATGTTGTGTAATATATATGATAGCTGAGCTGTCTTTTCAGACATGCATCAACGATTTCCTGTTCCATCCTGGTCTGCTGGGGACTTCTACCGGACTTTGGATTAAGTATAAAGTGATAGATCATGGAAAAAATTCCTCCGTCGACATTATCTTACTCTTTATTATAACAAATATAGGGGATTTTGTCAAGTTTTCTTTGCCTTACCCGGCTGTCTTATCTTTTAAGCTGATTTTTGTTATTTGAGATTATAAAGTCGTGATAAGCCTTTGCGGCCTGCTCGGTCTTATTAGAGCCGAATTTATAATACTGCTTGCCGACCAGATCGCGAGGAAGATAATCCTGCTTAACATAGTCGTTTTCATAATCATGAGGATAGATATATCCTTCAAAATTAGGGCTTTGCAGATGCTTTGGTACGCTTTGTCCAAGGCCCTTTGCAATATCTTCACTTGCCGCATGATATGCAAGATATGAGGTGTTGGACTTAGGTGCGGTTGCTAGTATGGTAACTATATTGGCAAGGGGAATTGCCGCCTCGGGAAGACCGAGTGCTTTAGCACTTTCTGTGCATGAATAGGCAAGGGAAGCAGCCTGAGGATATGCACATCCAATATCCTCGCTAGCAATAACGAGAATTCTTCTGCAGGCGGAAAGCAGATCGCCGGAAGCAAGTATTTTTGCAAGATAGAAGATTGCGGCATCAGCGTCAGAGCCTCTGATAGATTTCTGCAGGCAGGAAAGCAGGTCGTAATGGACGTCGCCGTTCCTGTCGTAATGACCGACAACCGATGGAAGCAGGGCGGTTACTGCATCCGATGTGATTTCGCCGTCGGAAATGTAGAAGGCGTTTTCAAGCACACCTATGCTCATTCTTACGTCTCCGGCACATGCTCTTGCAATGGTAAGCATTACAGATCTGTCGGCTGTCTTTTCTGTAGAAAAGTCTTTGTTCAGTATCTCAAGTGCACGGTAAAGCGAGGGAATGCAGTCCTCGGGGGTTACCGATTTGAACTCAAATACCGAGGATCTGGAGAGCAGAGCATTGTACACGTAATAATATGGATTCTCGGTGGTGGAGGCAATAAGAGTTATCCTTCCGTTCTCCATAAACTCAAGAAGCGATTGCTGCTGCTTTTTGTTGAAATACTGTATCTCGTCAAGATAGAGTAGGGTGCCGTTCTCGCTGAAAATATTATCTGTAGAGGAGATGACCTCCTTAACGTCGGAGAGAGAAGCGGTCGTGGCGTTCAGCTTATAAAGCTGCATACCCGACATCTCTGCAATAATGTTTGCAACGGTAGTCTTTCCGGTGCCGGGAGGCCCGAAAAAGATCATATTTGGTATTCTGTTATTTTCTGTCAGGCGGCGAAGAATGCCGCTTTTGCCAACAAGATGAGTCTGTCCTGCGATTTCATCGAAGGAGGTAGGACGCATTCTGTCAGCCAATGGTTTTTGTGCCATAGCAATGATGCCTTTCTATGGATTTTTAAGATATTGTCGATCCTGATATGCTGATTCTACGGTCGGTTTCCTTTTTTAACTCAGCGTGTACCTCAAGCTCAAGCTTAGGATCGGATTCTACTATTGATTTAGCAACCGCAAAGGCGGTATTAAGAAGATCTGCACTGTCACACAGCGAGGCATACTTGAACTCAAAACCACCACTCTGCCTCAAATTATTATCAGGAACTGAAGAAAAGAAATCTCCGGGTCCTCTAAGAAGAAGATCTTTTTCTGCGATTTCAAAGCCGTCGTAGGTGGTTCTCATTACCTCTAGACGCTCCCTTGATTTAGGGGAGCTTATGTCGGAAACAAGGATGCAGTAGGACTTCCTCTTTCCTCTTCCAACGCGGCCGCGAAGCTGATGAAGCTGAGATAGACCAAATCGTTCTGCATTTTCAACGATCATAAGACAGGCGTTTGGAACGTTTACACCGACCTCAATAACGGTTGTTGAAACGAGAACCTTAACCTCACCCGAGGCAAAGGAGGACATAATTTTATCCTTTTCAGCAGGCTTCATTTTGCCGTGAAGAACCTCAATTGAAATATCAGGCATAGCAGTCCTCAGCTCCTCGGAAAAATCAACTGCACTTTTAAGATTAAGCGAGCTTTCGCTGATGACCTCACCGGTGGAGTAGTCAACGATATACGATTCCTCATCCTCGTTTTTTTCGATGGAAGGGCAAACTATATAGCATTGTCCGCCGAGAGCAACCTGTTTTCTGATAAAATCGTTTACCCTTAGTCTGTATCCCTCGTTTACTACGAAGGTTTCGACACGTTGTCTGCCCTTAGGCATTTCTGTTATTCTCGAAATATCAAGATCACCGTACATTGTAAGTGCAAGCGTTCTTGGAATCGGCGTAGCACTCATAACTAAAAGATGAGCCTTCTTGGATTTTTCTTTAAGCTTAGCCCTCTGTCCAACGCCAAAGCGATGCTGCTCGTCGGTAATTACGAGTCCGAGATTTGCAAAATCAACGCCATCTGAGATGAGAGCGTGTGTTCCAACGATAACGTCCACCGCTCCAAGAGCAAGTGCATCTCTTATACGTCTTTTTTCTTTCTGAGTGGTTGAGCCAAGTAAAAGCTCGACTTTAATGCCAAGTCTGCCCAGCAGATCGGATAGTTCTGCAAAATGCTGTCTTGCGAGAATTTCGGTAGGAACCATAAGTGCGGTCTGATAACCGGATTTTGCGGCTATATAAGCAGATGCAGTTGCACATATAGTTTTGCCGCAGCCAACGTCACCGACGATGATCCTCGCCATAGGAGATACAACACCGTCCTTACCAATGACGCAGTCGCGATAGACGTCGTTAATTGCCTGCTTTTGCGAGGTTGTCAGCTCGTAGGGAAGAAGGTCTGTAAGAGGTGTAAGAGAGCAGGGGGAAAGATTTATACCCTCACCCTTTTTCTTCTGTGATGCAGACATTGAAATGCCGATTCCAAAGTATAGCATTTCATCAAAGGCAAGACGTCTTTGTGCCCTGATCAACGCTTGATCGCTCTCGGGAAAATGGGCATTTTTAATTGCATAAGTTAATGTAGCCAAAGAATTATCAAGACGAATATTATCTGGAATCGGGTCGATAATTTCGGGCAGAATATCATTTATAGCAGATTTAATCAGCTTGTCTATTTGCTTTGAGGATATGCCCTCGGTCAGAGGATATATGGGTACAAAGTCGGCAAGCGGAAGTCCCTCAACGTAGGGCTCATACTTTGGATTTGATAGCTGAAGTCTGTTTTTCTGAACGCTTATTTTTCCCCAGAATCTAAAGGTTGATCCAATGTGAAAAACGTCCTTTACGAATGGGGAGTTGAAGAAGGTGATTTCTATTGAACCGCTTTCGTCGAAGGCACGAAGCTTCGATATGGAAAGACCTCTGCGGATATTGGCAGTCCTTACCTCCGTTGCTACGGTTAATAGGTAGGCACATGACCTTTCCGCATCATATTCCGAAAGGAGACGTATTTCGCCACGCTTCTCATAAGCACGGGGGAAGTAATATATCAGATCTCCAACCGTAGAGATACCAAGCTTTGATAACTGAGCAGCACGCACCTTGCCTACGCCGTTGAGCTCTGTAATAGGTGTTGTGGCAGTTAGTTTGGCCATTTTTACCCCCTCCTTTCATAAGTGTAAATTTTCACAAATACATTTTACACCATTTTTGTTTTTTTTGCAATACATAATCGAAAAAAACATCTAATCCTGCAGAATTTACACTTAATTTAAAACAAAATAATAAAAAAATCTTTACAAAATTATTATCTTGTGATATAATATAATGAAATATTTTAAATGGAGTAAAAATGAATACTAAATTAAAGGCTTCACTTTCCGAAATAAAGACTCTGTTAATATTATCAGCATTATGTTTACTGTCAGGTATTTTATGCTTTGCAATAGGCGAAATTATGGTTCCTTTTGTCCTGGCATTTCTGACTTCGATATACATTTTTGAAACCGGCAAGACAAGGATATTCGGCATAATAGCCTCCGTGCTTGTTCTCGGACTAAATGCCGTTGGAATTATATTTAAGCTTACTGCTTCGCTTTTCGGCCCTGCGACAGTAATTTTGGCGATTATTCTTGCTTTGTCCTTTTCGAAAAAACAGGGCAAGGCGGATTGCTCTTATCTTATGACCGTAATTTATGCTGTATTTACGGTCGGGGGCTTTATTCTGCTTGCAATGATGGAGCAGGGAGAATATACTCTTGATGCTGCGTTGTCTTTTTACAAAGATATTTTAGAATCGCTTCCTCCTATGGTGACCGAAACCATGAACGAGGTGTATACCGAGCTTGGTATAACGATTACCGAAGAAGATGTTGCAATGATCTTTGATTCGCAGGTCAAGATGATAATGGCATATCTCTTCGTTGGCTCCTTTGCTATCGTGGGTATTTCCATGAAGCTTTTCGGTTTAATCTATTCCATCTGTGCCGAGGACAAGAAGCCTATTATTGAATGGCGTTTCACTGCATCAAGCATTTTCGCGTATTTCTATCCGGTGCTTGCTTTTCTGTCCCTGTTCATAACCTCGATGGATAGCGTATTTGCCGTTTCCGTGCTTAACCTGTACGTTATCTTTACTGCGATTTTCGCTTATATTGGCTTTAACTTTGTCTGGGCTATGCTTATGACAAGGATGAGTAAGGGAGCATCGCTCTTTATGCTCCTTGTGATTACCCTGGTATTCGCATCCTTCCTTCTTCAGCTTTATGCTGTTATCGGTGTTTTCTTCACCGTTAAGAATAACAAAAGGAAAGATACGGAAAGCCATGCCTGAGCTTATTAGGCAGCAATTATTCTATTAGACAATCAACACATCATTCGATAAAACATCATAAGAAAGGATCTCCGCTTATGAAAAAGGAAAAACAAAATCAGAGCCTTCACGTTCCTTATGCCTCACGTCAGGATATGATACTGTACGCCGCATTTGGTGTTCTCGGTATTGCACTCGTTGCCATCTTTTGTGAGTTCGTGCCGGTTCTTGAGCCTATATTCGTTGCACTTATCTTTGGTGCACTCTATCTTGGCGTGGTTGCATATATAAGCATAAGAAGAATTGCGAAGTCCAGGATATATCCCACCAAGACCATTCACGGCCTACTTGCCGAGGAGGGAAGCGTGGTGTTTAAGAATGCAAAATCTCCTATAATTATTTTTGATTTCCATGGCAGAATTTTATGGTATAATGATGCCATGAGAGGCATTCTCGATCCTTACAGCAACTTTATCGGAGAGAAGATCTCTGAGGTTCTCTCTATTGACGTAGAGGAGCTTGAGGATGGCGAATGCAGAACCGAGGTTTCGGATAAGACCTATAGTGTAGAGGGCTTCGTTATCTCTAAGAAAAATAACGGACTCTATCTTGCTCAGCTTGCAGACGTTACCGCTCTCAGTGCACTTGAAAAAAAGTATGCCGACGAGCGTGTTGCCGTAGCTTATATCGCTATCGATAACGTAGAGGATGTGCTTCAGTACGTTCACGAGAAGCTTTCTGACGCGGTTGTTAGTATTGAAGATAAGCTTAAGAGCTGGGCGGCATCTATGAACGGCGTTCTTAAGGTCTATGATAACGATAAGTATATCATGTTCTTTGATTCCTCATATCTCGATGACTGTATTGCAAACAGATTTGACATTCTCGACAGCATTCGTGATGCCAGAGTCGGTGACGGTGTTTCCATCACCGTATCTATCGGTGTATCGAGAAGAAAGGGAACTCTGCTTGAGCGTGAGCAGGATGCAAGAGATGCCATCGACCTTGCACTTCAGCGAGGAGGCGACCAGGCGGTTTATAAGTCCGAGAATGAAACGATTTATTTCGGTGGTCGTACCAAGACTGTATATAAGCGTTCCAACGTCAGATCCCGTGCTTTTGCAAACCAGCTTACCGCATTAATGTCGAGAGCCGATAACGTTATCGTTATGGGACATAAGTACGGTGACTTTGATTCTATCGGTGCATCCGTTGGTGTTGCAAGACTTGCTATGCTTTGCGGCATCAAGGCTAACATTGCGATTGATCTTACCGATAAGAACCTTCGTCCATGTATTGAGATGATGCAGAAAACCGAGATGTATTCTCAGGTGTTTGTGGATAATGCAGGCGGTCTTGATCTTATAGGTCCGGATACGCTCGTTGTTCTTGTTGACCACAACGGTATTCCGAGAGCACAGTTCTCGGATATTGCTTCTAAGTGTGGAAATATCGCAATTATCGACCATCATCGTAAGAACGATCAGCCTACATCTGCAGTTAAGCTTTCCTATATTGAGCCCTCTGCATCCTCGACCTGTGAGCTTGTATCCGAGATGCTTGAAAGTGCTGTAAGCTCTCAGAATCTGCTTAAGCAGGAGGCGGACATTCTTCTTGCGGGAATACTTCTTGATACCAAGCAGTTTACCAGAAATACCGGTACACGTACCTTTGGTGCGGCTCAGTATCTTCGCGGTGCGGGAGCTAATCCCACCGACGTATATAATCTCTTTAAGACTGCTCCCGAGGATCTCTCCAAGGAGGCAAGATTCCATACGTCTATAATTATGTATAAGAACCAGATCGCACTTGCATGCTGTGAGGGCGACACCGATGATACCTATCGTGTAATTGCCTCGAAGGCTGCAGACAAGATGCTTACTCTTCGTGGTGTATCCGCGGCATTTACTCTTGTTCGTATAGGCGAGCAGATCCATATTTCCGGTCGTTCATCCGGTAAGATAAACGTGCAGCTTATACTTGAGAAGCTTCGTGGCGGCGGTCACTTTGACGTAGCCGGTGCCCAGGTTATCTCGGACTCTATCGACGAGGTTCTCGAAACGCTTAAGAGAAGTATTGATGAGTATCTTGAACGTAATCCCATTTAATTTGTTAAATAAGTAAGATTGGAGATATAAAATGAAAGTAATTTTACTCTGCGACGTAAAGGGACAGGGCAAAAAGGATCAGATCGTAAACGTTTCTGACGGATATGCACGCAACTTCCTTTTCCCTCAGAAGAAGGCCGTTCCCGCTGATGCAAAGGCAACAAACGAGCTTAAAAACAAAGAGGAATCCAAGCAGTTTAAGATCCAGGAGGACAGGAAGGCCGCTTCCGCTCTTGCAGAAAAGGTCAATAACGTTGAAATTGAGATCGTTATGGGTCACGGTGCAGATGGCAGACTTTACGGCTCTGTAACCGCTAAGGATATTGCTGACGCTCTTACCAAGAAGCTTGGCGTTGATATTGATAAGCGTAAGATTCTTCTTAAGGATAACATCAAGGCTTACGGCAAGCATGACGTAACTCTTAAGATCCTTGGTGACATCAACGCGAAATTTGTAGTTTACGTACACGACTAATTTTTGAATTCTGAAAGGAAAACAAAATGGATAGCACAAGCAGCTTGATCAAACAGGTTCCGGTTTCGGTTGAGGCAGAGCAGGCATTGCTCGGCTCTATTATAGTCGATTCCGACGCCTTTGATAAGATCAGTGGATTTATCTCTGCTGAGGATTTTTACGTTGCCGAGCATAAGCATATTTATTCCGCATTACTTAAAATGTACGTCCAGAGCAAAACCATTGACGTTGTTACACTTGTCAACGCCTTGGTGGAGCTTGGCGATCGCGATGAGGCAGGTGGAGTACAGTATATTTCTCTGCTTGCCGAGTCTGTTCCATCTGCAACCAACGTTCTGGATTATGCAAGAATAGTTAAGGATAAATCTACTCTCAGAAGACTTATCAAGGTTTGTGATGAGATCAACGAGGATGCATATAATGAAACCGACGTTCGCACTGTAATTGACAGTGCCGAGCAGAAGATATTTGATCTCTCGCATAACAACGACTCTAAGGAGTTCAGACATATTCGTGACGTACTGCAGGTTGTTTACAAGGACCTTGAGCTTCTTGCAGAGAATAAGGGGGCAGTAGGCGGCTCTAAGACCGGCTTCTCCGGCCTTGACAGAATGCTGGTGCAAATGGGCAAGGGTGACCTTGTTATCGTTGGTGCCCGTCCCGGTATGGGTAAGACCTCCTTTGCACTTAATATCGCAACAAACGTTGCCAAGTCTACTCATAAGCCTGTTGCCATCTTCTCGCTCGAGATGTCGGCAGAGCAGCTTGTTACACGTATTGTATCCAGCGAGGCTATGGTGGATTCTCATACTCTTCGTACCGGCAAGCTTGCTAACGAGGACTGGGATAATATTGCCGATGTTATTACCTCTCTTTCCGGATGCGATATTTATATTGATGATACCTCTGCTATCACAACAACCGATATGAAGTCTAAGCTTAGAAGATTGCCCGACCTTGGCCTTGTTGTAATCGACTATATCGGTCTTATGCAGACCACCTTAAAGAGCGATAACAGAGCACAGCAGGTAGGCGAGATTTCCCGTAACCTTAAGATCATGGCTAAGGAATTCCAGGTGCCCTTTGTTGTTTGTGCTCAGCTTAACCGTGGTACAGAATCCCGTCCGGGACAGGGTAAGAGACCTACGCTTTCCGACCTTCGTGACTCCGGATCTATTGAGCAGGACGCAGATATCGTTCTCTTCCTTTATAGAGATGAGTATTATAAGGATATCAGCGGTGCGGAGCCCAGTGCTGAGGCGGCTGATACAGCAAATACTGCCGAGGTTATTATTGCGAAAAACAGACACGGCTCGGTTGGTAACGTTAAGATGGGCTGGATCGGTCAGTTTACGAAATTCCGTACGCTTGAGGAAGATCATGTATCAAATTAACATCGGCACGGTAGAGGCTCTGTTTTCGGCTTCTGCAGAAAAGCTATATCGTGATATAGAGCATACCGTAGCTGAAGAGGGAATGAGAGAGTATATTGAATCGGGTGTTCTCGTTGGACTTTCCGGTGGGGCAGATTCGGTTATGCTTTTGTGCTTCTTGCTTGAGTACAGAAGACGGAACTCACTTAGCTTTCCTATTCTTGCCGTTCATATTAATCATGGAATAAGAGGAGCTGAAGCAGATCGTGACGAGGAATTTTCCCGTCAGCTTTGCAAAGACCTCTCCGTTGACTTTGAATCGAGAAAATACGACGTACCACTTGAATCCGAGAGGCTTCACGTTGGCCTTGAGGAGATGGCAAGAGAGATAAGATATCGTGCTTTTGAGGATATATTATCGGGCAGAAAGGATATTCGCAGCATTGCAGTAGCTCATAACACGAGCGATCTTGCTGAGACGGTTATCTTTAATATTCTTCGCGGCAGCGGTGCACGCGGTGCTGCCGGAATACCTTCCGTTAGGGATAATATTATCAGGCCTCTTATCGGAGTATCCAAAGGTGATATTCGCTTATGCCTTGATAAGCATGGCATTCCTTACGTTACCGATAGCACCAATCATTCACAGGAATACAGCCGTAATTATATCAGACAAAATCTGATTCCCGCTTTCGAAAATATTACCTCTGATCCCGAAAAAATGCTTTGTCGCTTTGCCGACAATATGAGGTGTGATGATGACTTCATCAGATCCTGTGCCGAGAGGTTTATTGCCGAACATAATTCCATATTCAACATTGATCTTGCTTCCTTACACAAGGCTGTGTTTATCAGAGTGCTTGCTATAATGGCAAGCAGGGCGGGGGCTTCGGTTTCTTATCGGATAGCCTCGGATATTCGGAATAATCTTGATAAAAACAACTTTTCCTATTCGCTTATAGGTAATGCAACCTTCGTTTGTGAGCATGGTGAATGCCGCGTTTCTCGTAACACTGGTGATAAGACCGATTATTACTTTTCCATAAGCGAGGGAATTACTAACCTTTCTCCTCTTAATGCGGATATTGTTGTTTCTTATGAAAGGTTAGATAAAACTTTTACAAATGTTTACAAAATTTCAATACAAGCTAACCTTTCTTCTGCTATAATATCTGGTGGTTTGTATTTACGTCCTAAAAAGGACGGTGATACCGTCTACTATGGCGGTATGACTCATAAGCTTAAAAAGCTCTTCTCAGACCATAAGGTTCCGCCGTCGAAGAGAAGGCTTATTCCCGTGCTATGCGACGATAAGGGCGTAGTTTGGGTTCCCGGCTTTGGAGTTCGTGACGACGGAGTTAGTATTGATGAAAGAAAGGATGTTTACGTATTACTTGGAATAACCCCTGATGAGGACTCCGATGGTGATAGGCTTTATTCGGGATCTGAATTCAGGTCATAAAATTCTCTTATTAGAGAATAATATTAGTGGTTACAGTAAGAAAGGCGTGGAAGACACTTAATGAAGGCAAATTTTAAAAATATAATTATTTTTGTTATATTTGTAGCTGTTATTATCGTCACCTCCTCCTTGTTGATGAGCAAGACGGATAAGGAGGATAAGTTCTTATACAGCGATCTGGTCGATTTGTTCGAGGAGGATCTTGTAAGGGACTTCACGGTTGATGAAAGTGCTACTATAAAGCTTAATGCTTTCGTTGTTAAAACCGACGATAAGGGAAATTATCTTAGGAATGACGACGGCAGCTTTGTTTATGAGCTTAACGATAAAGGAGAGAGGAAGGTCAAGGAATATACCTACGCCTTCAGCTACGAGCTTCAGCTCGATAAGATAATCTCCATTGTTGAGCATAATATAGCTAACGGTAAAACCAATCTGGAAAAATATGATTTCGAGGCTGCTCCTGAAACTCCTTGGTATCTTGCTTATCTTCCTTATATAATTACCGGCGTGCTGTTTATTGGTCTTACAATATTCCTCATGCGTCAGACCTCGGGCGGTGGCTCGGGCAAAATGGGTAATTTCTCCAAGTCCCGTGCTAAGCTTGTTACGGATGACAAGAACGCCGTGAAATTTGCAGACGTTGCCGGTGCTGATGAGGAGAAGGCAGAGCTTGAGGAGGTTGTTGAATTCCTTCGCGATCCCGCGAAGTTTGTTAAGCTCGGTGCGAGAATTCCCAGAGGTGTGCTTCTCGTAGGCCCTCCCGGTACAGGTAAGACTCTTCTTGCTAAGGCTGTTGCAGGCGAGGCGGGTGTACCTTTCTTCTCCATCTCCGGCTCTGATTTCGTTGAGATGTACGTTGGTGTCGGTGCCTCCCGTGTAAGAGATCTTTTTGATAACGCCAGAAAGACTCCCGCATCTATTATCTTTATTGATGAGATCGATGCCGTTGGCCGTCACAGAGGTGCAGGCCTTGGCGGCGGTCATGATGAAAGAGAACAGACCCTTAACCAGCTTCTTGTTGAGATGGATGGCTTTGGTACGAACTCCGGTGTTATCGTAATGGCGGCTACAAACCGTCCCGATATCCTTGACCCCGCACTTCTCAGACCCGGTCGTGTTGACAGACAGATTACAGTAAATTATCCCGATATGAAGGGTAGAGAGGAGATCCTTAAGGTTCATTGCCGTAACAAGCCTCTTGAGGAAACGGTAGATCTTAAGAAGATCGCTCAGACTACCATCGGCTTTACCGGTGCAGAGCTTGCAAATCTTATGAACGAGGCGGCTCTCCGTGCTGCAAAGAAGAATAAGGCTTTAATCGGTATGGTTGATATCGAAGAATCCTATATGAAGCTGCTTCTCGGTCCTCAGAAAAAGACCAAGGTAAGAACCGACGCCGATAATAAGCTTGTTGCTTACCATGAGGCAGGCCACGCTGTTGCATCTTACTATTGCAAGAACACCGATCCCATTAAATATATTACAATTATTCCCGCAGGTAATACAGGCGGTGTAACCGTCAGCGTTCCTACTGAGGATAGATTCGGTAATACAAAGGGACAGATGCTTGACGTTATCGTACGTGCCCTCGGTGGTCGTGTTGCTGAGGAAATCATTCTTGATGATATTTCTACCGGTGCTTCCAGCGATATTCAGCATGCAACCTCTATTGCTCGTCAGATGGTTACCAGGTATGGTATGAGTGATAAGCTTGGTACTGTTCTTTATGGATCCGAGCATTCCTCTGATGAGGTATTCCTTGGCAGAGATTTCTCCTCCGGAAAGAATTATTCGGAACAGACTGCCGCTGCTATTGACGAGGAGATCAGAAGCATTATAGCTTCCTCCTACGATAGATGTAAGCAGATTCTTACAGATCATATTGATAAGCTTCATTTCGTTGCCGAGTTCCTTCTCAAGAACGAGTCTATGGATGAGGAGCAGTTCAGAGCTGCTATGGAGATGGAGAATCCTACCATTGAATCTATAGAGGATATCGTTTTCCGCAAAAAGCAGAAGAGCAAGGAGGAAAATGAGGTCGCTCACGAGAATAACCGTAAGGCAGAGGAGGAAGAAAAGCTTCGCCGCGAGGAATTAGCTAAGAAAATGGCAAGCGGTGCAGAGCTTACCGACGATGTTCTTAAGGAAATCTTTGAGAAGAATTATACCGCAAGCAGCGGAGATGATGATTCCGATAAAGATAGCGATAAAAAGTAAATAAAAAAGGGTAGTCCATTCGGACTACCCTTAAAAATTGAAAAAAGAAAAACTGCCGTAAATTAAACGGCAGTTTTTTATATTTAGATGCTGTGAATACCATTAATAGCATCAGCCTTGTCATCAAGGTTGTACTTCTGCTGCTTTCTCCAATCGAAGAACTTGATGGCAACCTGCTCGAACAGAGCGAGGGAAAGAAGATCCTCATCCTGCTCGCTATAGGGAGCAACTCTCTGTCTGAGAGAATCAATCTCGGGAGCGATCTTATCTGCGGGTCTATAATCAATAACGTCGTCCTCGCCGATAATTCTTCTCTTGATAGTTTCGTCAATAGGAGCAGGGCATTTACCGTATTCACCGCGGATAAGAGCCTTAAACTCCTTAGTTACACGGGCATATCTGCCCTCGTTCGCAAAGAGAACGTTATTTACAGCCTGAGTACCAACTATCTGAGAGGTGGGAGTTACAAGAGGGGGATAACCTGCATCTGCTCGTACGTGTGCAACCTCTTCAAGTACTGCATCAAGCTTGTCAGATTTTCCTGCCATTTTAAGCTGGCTGATAAGGTTAGAGAGCATACCGCCGGGAACCTGATAACGAAGAGCGTTAACGTCAACCTTAAGAACCTTAGTGTCGATAAGCCCGTTTGCAAGATAATCCTCGCGAATCTTATTGAAGTGCTTGGCAACAACGTCGAGATTTGCAAGATCGAGCCCCGTATCGTAGGGAGTACCCTGAAGGGTAGCAACCAGAGATTCGGTAGGAGTGTGAGATGTACCCATTGCAAGAGGAGAAATAGCGGTATCAACACCGTCAACGCCGGCCTCAATAGCCTTAAGAAGCGTCATCGATCCAAGACCTGCGGTATAGTGGGTGTGAAGGTGAACGGGAACTGCTACGCTATTCTTGATAGTCTTAACAAGCTGATATGCCTCGTAGGGCTTAAGCAGACCCGACATGTCCTTGATACAAATGGAATTTGCACCCATTTCCTCAAGTTGCTTTGCATATCTTGCAAAGCCTTCGTTGGTATGGAAGGGAGAGGTGGTGTAGGAGATAGCCGCCTGCACGTGCCCCTTTTCTCTTATAGTTGCCTTAATGGCTGTTTCAAGATTTCTAGGATCGTTAAGTGCGTCAAAAATTCTTATAATATCAATACCGTTGGCAATAGATTTCTGCACAAAGTACTCAACCACGTCATCTGCATAATGGCGATAGCCGAGAATGTTCTGGCCGCGGAAAAGCATCTGAAGCTTGGTATTTTTTACGTGATCCTTGATCGTACGCAGTCTTGCCCAGGGGTCCTCGTGAAGGAAACGAAGGCAGGCATCAAAGGTAGCACCGCCCCATGCCTCAAGCGAGTGATATCCAACCTTATCAAGATCGTCGAGAACGGGAATCATCTCGTCGGTGGTCATGCGTGTTGCCGCAAGCGACTGATGAGCATCTCTTAAGACGGTTTCGGTTATTAAAACTTTAGACATTGTTTATTTCCTTTCTATTATCTGAAGAAGCTGAGGAATACGCCCGCCGCAACAGCAGAGCCGATTACACCCGCAACGTTGGGACCCATAGCGTGCATAAGCAGGAAGTTAGAGGGATCGTACTGACGTCCAACGTCCTGAGAAACTCTTGCAGCCATAGGAACGGCGGAAACACCTGCAGAGCCGATAAGGGGATTGATTTTACCGCCGGTAAGCTTACACATGATCTTACCTACGAGCAGACCGCCGCAGGTGGAAATAATGAATGCAAGAAGACCGAGTGCGATAATTCCCAGTGTCTGCCATTTTAAGAAGTTAGCAGCATTTGCAGTTGCTCCAACGGAAACACCTAGAAAAATGGTTACTATATTAATAAGCTCGTTCTGCACTGTCTTGGAAAGACGGTCGGTAACACCCGAAACGTTGAGCAGATTTCCTGCCATAAGGAATCCAACCAGCGGAGCCGCATCGGGAATAATAAGACATACGATACCGGTAACAACTATAGGAAAGACGATCTTCTCGGTCTTGGATACGGAACGAAGATTTGTCATCTGAATCCTTCTTTCCTTATCGGTTGTAAGTAATCTCATAAAGGGCGGCTGAATAATGGGAATGAGTGCCATGTAGGAGTATGCCGCAATAGCAATAGCACCGAGCAGATGTGGAGCAAGCTCCTTTGTTACAAGGATCGCTGTAGGACCGTCAGCACCACCGATAATACCGATCGCACCTGCCTCCATAGGAGTAAAGCCGAGGAGAAGAGCAAGCATGAATGCTACAAACACACCAAGCTGTGAACCTGCACCCATAAGCATTGACTTGGGGTTAGCAATAAGGGGAGTGAAATCGGTCATAGCACCAACGCCCATAAAGATGAGCGAAGGATAAACACCCAGCTTAACACCGAGGTAAAGAATGTCGATAAGACCGCCGTTGTTTACTACCTCTTTAATAATGTGAGCCATTTTGATATGAACGACACCGTCGTTTATGTAAGCGGCATCACCAAGATAGAAATCAAAGAGAGAATTAAAATATGCAACTGCGTTGTCGTCAAGACCCTCAAGATTGAAAAGGAGAGAATCCTCGGTTAGTGTAAACAGATGCGAAAGACCGCTGCCGGCAAGGTTGGACAGGAAGTTTTCCATATGAACGGCAAGAGTGCCGGTCATTTTGCCGCCTTCAACAGCGAAATAATAATCATCAAAGAAGAAATCCAGGTGTATAAGCTCCGCACCCGGAAGATTGGCAAGCAGCATGCCAAATGCAATAGGCATCAGAAGCAATGGCTCAAATTTCTTGACGATAGCAAGATAAAAGAGTGCTCCAATGATGACGTACATTATGAGATACTGCCACCACGCCGTGTCCGCATCGGCAGAGAACATTTTTGCAATGCCCGTCGTGCCAATGAAATTAGTGATAGCGTCTAACATCATTAGTACCTATATCTTTCCTAAATTAGTTAAGAGATACAATAACGTCGTTTGCAGCTACGGAAGAGCCCTTCTGTACGTTGATGGAGGCAACCACACCGTTGCAGGGAGCGGGAATATCGTTTTCCATCTTCATAGCCTCAAGCACGCAGATAACGTCGCCCTTCTTTACAGACTGTCCAACGGTAACCTTCACGTCGAGAATGGTACCGGGCATGGGAGCTGTAACCTTAGTCATTCCTGCAACGCCTGCAGGAACAGCATTGGGAGCTGCGGGGGTATCTGCAACCGCTACGGGAGCAGAATAAACGGGGGTGTGGCTGAAGCTCTTGTCTGCTTCTTCAACGATAACCTCATAGGTTGTTCCGTTAACTGTAATGTTGTATTTTTTCATTTTAATTTGTATTCCTTTCGTTGCTAAGTGTGGATCTTATACTTTTCTGAAGGATACTACTTTAAATTTCATACCCGAATTATCACTTTCAGCCATTGCAATAGCAGCAGCAATTACGGCAATTAGTTCACCGTCATCGACTTTTTTGTCATCCGTAGTCTTTTCAACCGTACTAATTACAGGAGCAGACTTCTTTTTTGCAGCCTTCTTGGTAGGAAGCTCGTGGAAGAATAGCTTGAAAAGATACAGGAACAGCCATAGAATGCAAAGCACTGTAAATACCGTGACCATACCGATAACCAGTATAGCTAAGCCGAAAAGGAGTGCTTCGCCAAGCTGTGAAAATTCAAAATTGCTGAAATCTATTATAGGCTTGGAGAAATCTTCAATACCAAACATATTATCCTCCTATCAAAGGGGAAGAACCTTACGGCGTGCAATAGCCGAGGCATCACCCTTAGCAGAAAGCATGAGAAGTGCAGAGCAGATTCTTGCTCTCATCTCGTTAATACTTATAATGTCGTCGATCTCACCGCTTGCAGCAGCATTGGCAGGGGAGGAAACAGAGTTCTTCCACTCTGCAATAAGCTCCTCACGGGCGGTCTCCTCGGTGATATATTTATCCCAGGCAAAGGCAACGCCGCTTGCGGCACTGAGAGCACCGATCTCGGAGTTCTCGGTGGCATAAACAAGATCAGCACCAAGTGATTTTGAGCCAAGGAGCACGAAGGATGCACCGATAGCGTGACCGTGGATGACGGTGATCTTAGGGCAGGAGGATGCAGCGTAAGCCATTCCAAGCTTGGCAAGCTCGGGTGCAAATACCTGCTCGTTCTTCTTATTAATAGCAAGACCGAGAGAGTCAACGATAGTAACTACGGGAATAGAGAAGCTGTCACAAAGTGTAACAAACTTGGATATTTTTCTTGCGGCAGCCGCATCAATTCTACCTTCATTTTTAGAATAAGAGGTAGCAACTACGCCACATCTTACACCGCCGATAGTAGTAAACGCGGTGGTAGCTGAGGGAGCATAGTCATGAGTAAGCTCAAGAAACATGCTGTTGTCCGCAATTATAGAGATTATTGACAGAGCATCTCCGCCAAAATCAAGATTGCCAAGCTTTCTGTTAAGATTATCCGTATATATTTCCGAGCTCTGAACACCGATAGAGGAGTTGGAGGGGAGGAAGGAAATAAGACTGATAATATAACCTATGCATTGCTGCTCGGTGTCTGTGAATGCAACGATAGAGTCCTGAGCGTTGCTCTCGCCTGTAAGGGCAGGGGAATTCACGTAAAGTGATGCATCGTCCTTCTTAACAACAACGTCAAACATAGATGCAATAGCAGCACATGTACCAATGCAGTTGCCTGCAACGTAGGCGATCTGGGGAATAACACCCGATGCCTTGGTAATAGCCGACATAATTCGTCCGTATGCAGCAAGACCTGCAGTTCCCTCAAAGATATCCGTACCCTTAGAGTTAAACACGCCGATAACGGGAGCACCGTTGTCAATTGCCATCTTATAAAGGTCTGTTATCTTTTTTGCGTGACGCTCGTCAATTGCACCTCCCATTCTGGACGCATCCTCAACGAAGGCGAATACAAGCTTTCCGTCAATGGCACCGTAGCCGCAAATTACGCCCTCAAGCTCATTGGTCTTCTCGGTGGCAAGAAAGTCTGAATATGCACGCTTTGTATAAGCACCGATTTCAACGAATGTGTCGGTGTCAAAGAGCATAGAGATCTGTGCTCTGGATTCGGCACTCTCGCCGGCACGGAGCGACTCTCGAAGCTGTGCAGCCGTGGGAAGACTGCAGAAGGTTGGTTTTGTGTATTTGTTCAAAGCGAATTCTCGATTTGCTAATGAGCAAATCTCTCCTTCCTAAATATTCAAAATTACCTGTGTATTAAAATATTTTATATTTTACCAACTATACTATACCACCAAAACATAATTAAGTCAATACTTTTTTATTAAATAAATAGTAAAAGAGCAGTGATAATAGCTCACTGCTCTTAGTTTTAGTCTGTTTTGTTTCTCTTTAATATTACGTCGGACAATGGGTTGTTGTCCATAGCCTCCTCAAGATTCTTGCTTACCAGATGGGTATAAATCTGTGTGGTATTAAGCTGCTCGTGTCCAAGAATATCCTTAAGAACTCGGATATCTACCTTTCCACTCTGATACATGAGCGTGGCCGCCGTGTGACGAAGCTTGTGCACCGAATAACCCTTTGAGCCAAGTCCTGCAAGGCTGAGATATTTATTTACCATCCATTGAACCGTCTTGGGTGAAATACGCTGCTGCCTTGTACTTAGGAAAAAGGCGTGATCGGACGTGCGGATAAATCTTGGATCAAGTCTTTGACGAAGGTATGACATAACTGCATCTCTGGCAGCATTATTAAGGAAAATGATTCTCTCCTTGCTTCCTTTACCAAGCACCTTTACAAAGGTTATCTCCGGGTCGAAGCTCTCAAGATTAAGACCGCAAAGCTCGGAAAGTCGCATTCCTGTATTAAGAAACAGGGCAATAATTGAGTAATCTCTTTGGCGGGTTTTTGACTCGGTATCCGAGTTTACCGCTTCCAAAAGACGAACCGCCTCTTCAACCGTAAGATATTTTGAGAGAGTCTTGCTTTTTTGTATTCCATCTATATCTGCCGCGGGATTTCTATCGATATAATGCTTTTTGTTATGCACGTGACGGAAAAATGATTTGATTGCACTGAGCTTTCTGTTACGGGTAGAGGAGTTGTTTTGACGCTCAACACGGGTATATGCTATAAAGTCTACTATAACCTGAGTGGTTATCTCCTTGACGTCCTCCATTGTAAGCTCGCGTATGCTTACTGAATCCAGCTCCTCCATGGGAATATCGAGATCGTCACGCATTACAACATAGTATCGGAAGAAGGTTCGAAGATCAAGGAGATACTCGCATATTGTCTTTTCGCTTTTTCCTTCGACGCCCGACAGATAATTAGCATAATCACGCAGGAAGCGAGGGAAGGTTTTGAATTCTGCGTTATCGTTTTTTAAGCGAAGCATTGACATGACTTTTCTCCTTTCCATTCGTTGCTTCTATTATACAAAATTTCAAAAGCATAAATGTGAACAAAATGTAAACATTAGCAATTCTGTAAATCGCAGTAACGGTCGAAAGGGAAATACATATACTGATGGTTTTATGTAATAATGATTTTTCCGGGAACATACAATTAGTAAAATGATTTGGAGGGGAAAATATGAAAATATACGTTTTAAATCTAGTTGGCAAAAGAGCAGCCAGAGCCGTGGTCGGAATCTCTCTTGTATTAGTAATTCTTATAGCCTCGGTGGTAGGAGCGGTTTCAAGAATTTATGGTGAGGAGCTTATCGGTGCATCTGCAGATGGGCTGCCTTATGAAAGGATGGTAATTATTGATGCCGGACACGGTGGTGAGGATTCGGGAGCAGTTGGCGTTGGCGGTGTGCTGGAGAAGGATCTGAATCTTCAGATAGCACTTGAAATCGGTAGAATGCTTGAAGAAAAGGGGTACGTCGTCGTATATACGAGAACAGACGACAGGCTTTTATATAACGAGGATGAAAATATATACGGCATAAGGAAAATTTCCGATCTTAAGAACAGATGTAAGGTTGCAGGAAGATATCCTGAGGCTATCTTTGTCAGTATACATATGAATTCCTTTGGCAGTAGCAAATATTCGGGATTTCAGGTGTATTATTCGGAGAAAAATGAAAGCAGCATATCCCTAGCTGACCTCATACAAAACAGAGTTGTCTCTGACGTGCAAAAGGAGAATAAACGCAAAATAAAGCCCGGTGGAGATATGTATGTTCTTGAAAATATTGCGAATCCAGCGGTGCTTATTGAGTGTGGCTTTTTAACCAATGAGGCAGAGTGCAAAAAACTTTCTGAAAAAGAATATCAAAAAGAATTGAGTTTTTCGATTGTTTGTGGTATTATAGAATATATGGATAAAAATCAAAAGTAAAAATCAAGAAAAAGGATATACAAAAATGAAAGGTCCTAAGACTATTTTCGTCTGTCGAGAATGTGGAACTACGAGTAATAAATGGCGTGGCAGGTGTCCGGAGTGCGACTCCTGGGATTCATTCGACGAGGAGACAATTGTCGAAAAAACGCAGAATAATGGAATAAATCGCGGCAGAATTGGAGAATCTTCGAATAAAGCAGAAAAGTTCTCCGAGCTTGAGTTGCCGAAATATATGCGTACAGGTACCGGCATGGGCGAGCTTGACAGAGTGCTTGGCGGCGGTCTTGTTGATAGCTCTGCCGTGCTTCTTTCGGGCGAGCCGGGTATAGGTAAATCAACTCTGCTTCTACAGATCTGCTCCGAGCTTGGCAGAACGAGAAAGGTGCTTTACGTTTCGGGCGAGGAATCCAAAGGACAGCTTAAGCTACGTGCCGAGCGTCTTGGCATCACGGGTGATTCTATCTATCTGCTGACAGAAACCGATACCGATCTTATACTTGCCGAATGTGAAAGGCTTTCTCCCGACGTAATTATCATTGACTCTGTTCAGACGCTGTCCAGCATGCGATTTACCTCAGCACCCGGTAGCATCACTCAGGTACGCGAGGGAGCTATGACCTTTATTAATTACGGTAAAACTGCCGGTGCAGCTGTATTTCTCGTTGGTCACGTTAATAAAGAGGGCGGTATTTCCGGTCCTAAGATCCTCGAGCATATGGTGGATGCCGTGCTTTATTTCGAGGGCGAGCGTACTAATTCCTATCGAATTATTCGTGCTATTAAAAACCGTTTTGGCTCTACCAATGAGATCGGCGTATTTGAGATGGGTGATAAGGGGCTTATTGAAATCCCAAATCCCAGTGAGGTCGTTATGGCCGAGAGACCTAAAAACACAAGCGGCTCTTGTGCAGGCTGTGTAATGCAGGGAACCAGACCCATTATTTCCGAGATACAGTCATTGGTTGCAAAATCGGTTTATGCTAACGGAAAGCGTACGTCCGACGGCTTTGATTATAACAGAATGTGCCTTTTGATTGCTGTTCTTGAGAAGCGTATGGGACTTAAGTTCTATGAAAACGACGTATATCTTAACGTTGCCGGCGGAATTCAGCTCGATGAGCCAAGTGCCGATCTGTCTATTGCTATGGCACTTATCAGCGGAATAACCGATAAGGTAATTCCCGACGATCTTATAGCCTTCGGTGAGATAGGTCTGTCGGGTGAGGTCAGGGCAGTATCGCATATCGACTATCGCGTAAAGGAAGCGGTCAGACTTGGATTTACTAAAATTATTCTCCCCAAAAAGAATATAACAAAGAATCTTACTGTTCCGAACGGCGTAGAGCTTTGCGGAGTTTCTAACATCTACCAGGTTCTTATACATATGAAACCAAAGGAAAACGATACTACCTATTAAATTTAGTTTTATACTTCTCTGCGGCGTGTTTTGTGCCTTTTGCACAAAACAACGCCGTTTTTTTCTACATTGATAGGGCAAATAGTTGATTTTTTAGCCTTGAAAAGTTAAATAAAATATTGTATAATATAATAGATGTTATGGCGAATTATCGCATTACAGCAAATTTATTTTAAGGAGAACCTCTTTATGGAAAAGGTTTACACAAAAAGCATTCGTAACGTAGTACTGCTGGGTCATAGCGGCGGCGGAAAGACTTCGCTGGCTGAGTCTATGCTCTATATTTCAAGACTTACCGACCGTCTTGGTAATGTTACCGACGGTAACACTATATGTGACTACGATCCCGAGGAAATTAAGAGAGGTTATTCGATTTCTGCTGCATCGGCACCCCTTCTTTGGAACGGTGCGAAGATCAATATTCTCGACACTCCCGGTTTCTTTGATTTTGAGGCTGAGGCAAGACAGTGCGTAAGAGCTGCCGACGCTGCTATTATCGTTGTTGACGGTAAGGCAGGCATTGAGGTAGGTACCGAGCTTGCATGGAAGCTTGCTTCTGACGCAGGCGTGCCCAAGGCATTTTTCATCAACCGCTTTGATGACGGTGAGGCAAGATTCCACAAGGTATTTGGTGCTATCCGCGAGAAGTACGGCGTAAACGTATGTCCCGTTCAGATTCCTATTATCGACGGTCCTAACGTAATTGGTTTTGCTAACCTCGTTGAAATGTGTGTTTACACCTTCGAGAAGGCAACCGGCGAATACTCTCGTAGCTCTATTCCCGCACAGTTCGCTGACACCTGCGAGGAATATCATGCAATGCTTCTTGAGGCTATTGCACAGACAAGCGATGATCTTATGGATAAGTTCTTCAACGAGGAGCCTATCTCCAGAGAAGAAGCACTCGAGGCTATTCATAACGGTATTATCACCGGTGATATCGTTCCTGTATTCTGCGGTGCCGCTCTTAAGAACTGGGGTATCAAGACCTTCCTTGATACAATTACCGAGTCCTTCCCCAGACCTACTGCACGTAAGGTTGAGAAGGTTGTTGATGCTGAGGGCAACGTTTCTGATATTGCAATCGATCCTGATTCTGCAGATACTTCGCTCTTCGTATTCAAGACAGTAGCCGATCCCTTTGTAGGTAAGATGTCCTTCTTCAAGGTTATGAACGGTACTCTTAAGAAGGATATGGTTCTCAGAAACACCACCAGCGGTGCAAGTGAGAAGATCAATAAGGTATTCATGCTCAGAGGTAAGAAGCAGATCGACGTTGAGGAGCTTGCTTGCGGTGACATCGGTGTTGTTGCTAAGCTTTCTTCTACTAACACCAACGATACTCTTACCAGCTCCTCTGCTGATATTAAATACGCACCTATTTCTTATCCCAAGCCTTATCTTACCATGGCTATCAAGCCTATGGCAAAGGGCGATGAGGATAGAATTTCTACCGGTATTGCAAGACTTCTTGAGGAGGACAGATCCCTCAAGTACGTTAACAACTCCGAAACCAAGCAGCTTACCATCTCCGGTCTTGGTGATATTCACCTTGATATCGTTGTTTCCAAGCTTAAGAACCGCTTCGGTGCAAACGTTGAGCTTATGAAGCCCAAGATTGCTTATCGCGAGACCATTAAGAAGAAGGTTGACGTTGAAGGTAAGCATAAGAAGCAGTCCGGCGGATCCGGTCAGTACGGTCACGTTAAGATTACATTCTCTCCCGGCGAGGAAGAAGGCCTTACCTTTACCGAGAGCGTATTCGGCGGTGCAGTTCCTAAGAACTTCTTCCCCGCAGTAGAGCAGGGACTTAGAGATGCAATGCAGAAGGGCGTTCTTGCGGGCTATCCTGTAGTTCATCTTGCAGCTAACCTGTATGATGGCTCTTACCACGACGTTGACTCTAACGAAATCTCCTTCAAGCTTGCGGCTAACATTGCATACCGTGACGGTCTTCCTCAGGCTAATCCCGTGCTTCTTGAGCCGGTTGGCGAGCTTAAGGTTTACGTTCCCGATAACTACGTTGGTGACGTTATGGGTGACCTTAACAAGCGCCGCGGTAGAGTTATGGGTATCGATCCTGTAGAGGATGGCACTCAGGCAGTTCTTGCAGAGGTTCCTTTCTCCGAGATGACCGACTACGTTATCTCCCTCAGAGCAGCAACTCAGGGACGCGGAAGATT
>JAZSEC010000006.1:0-10366 GCA_045531485.1 Eubacteriales bacterium
TACAAGACTCAGGATATGGATTCCTGGTACAAGTTCACCCAGCAGTTTAGCGTTGGTGATATCGTACCCGCTAAGATCGTTTCTATCATGCCCTTCGGTGCTTTTGCAGAGGTATTCGAGGACGTTGACGGTCTTATCCACATCTCCAGAATCTCTACCGAGAGAATCAACTCCCCCGCTGACGTTCTCAAGGTTGGCGACGAGGTTAACGTAAAGATCATCGAGATCGACAACGAGAACAGAAAGCTCGCTCTTTCTATCCGTGCTATTCTTGAGGCTGAGCAGAGAGCTGCTGCAGCTGAAGCAAGAGCTGCTGAGAAGGCACAGAGAGAGGCTGAGAGAGCTGAGAGAGAGGCTGAGGCTGCTGCTGAGGCTGAAAGACTCGCTCAGGAGAGAGCTGATATGGCTCCCTACATCGTAGGCTCTATCTAATATAGCTTTTCAAGGGCGTACCGCTTTGGTACGCCTTTTTTTATTTCATATAATCCTCTATGTACTCTCTGTAATTCTCCTTGCTGATAGGACCGTAAATTCCCCCCCATCCGGTAGCCTCCATATTATTTACAAAGCCATCCATTTCATCTATGGAGTAGTTTTTCATAAAGTATATTTTTATCAGCAGCTTGATGCTTTGAAGAGAAAGAGAGGAATAATTATTCTGTTCGCTCCCGGGAAGCGAAGCGACCCTTGAATGAATGGATTTATGGTTGGTAGTAAAAGCACTGTTCTTCTCTTCCTCTACTCTATTATTCTCTTCTCTTATATTATCTTCTCTACTCTTATCTTCTCTTATCTGTGGCACACAAGTGGCAACCAAAGCATCGGATTTTCCCTTGATATATCTCTTATTTTCATCGAGGCTAAGCCCCTGCAGCTCCTTCGCGTAGGCTGTGGCAACGTAGCGGTCCGACCTTATGGTGTTGTGGCGGTGCCAGTCGGTGATGACTATGAGCCCTTCGTTAAGCTCTATGATGTAGCCGCCACGCTTTAACGTTTCGTAATGCCTCCTCTCTATCCTGGAGCATCTTAAGACGGTTCTCCACTTATCAACAAAACCGTCATCATCTGCATTGAGAATAAAATGCACGTAGAGCATTCTTGCGGTTGGTGAAAGCATATAAAAGCTGTCGCTTTCACAGAAATCAATAGATAACATTCTTCTTTTTGCCATTTGTTCTCCTTAGCCATCGCTGTATTTTACGAAGGCATTTTTATTTTTATTCTATCAGGAAATTTCCGTTTTGTAAGTACACCACCCCTCCAAAGTTTTATAGGCTGTACCCTATGGATTTTTGTTATCCTTGCACAAAAAAAGAGCCCGTCTTAAAAAACGGACTCTTTAACTATTCTTTTTTCGATAATTTTCGGCTGAAGATTAACCCTCAAGGCTCTTTTTGTACTCAAGAAATTCCTCGTAGGTACCTCTTCTGTCAATAAAGCTGCCATCGGGAAGGATCTCGATAATTCTGTTTGCAACGGTGTTAAGTATCTCGTAGTCGTGAGAGGAAAACAGAATATTGCCCTTAAAGGCGGACATACCGTTGTTAACCGCGGTAATAGATTCAAGATCAAGATGGTCTGTGGGCTGGTCAATGATAAGCATATTCGAGCCGAACATCATCATTCTGGAAAACATACATCTTACCTTCTCGCCGCCCGAAAGCACGTTTACAGGCTTGAATACGGCATCACCCGAGAAGAGCATTTTACCAAGGAAGCCACGCAGGTAGGTTTCATGCTGGTCGGAGGAATACTCTCTCATCCAGTCAAGGATAGACTCGCTGTGTCCCTCAAAATAAGGGGTATTATCATGAGGAAAATAGGAGGTGGTGATCGTAGAGCCAAACTTGAATTCGCCCGAATCTGCGGGAATTTCCTCATTCAGAATACGGTAGAGTGTGGTGGTTGCAAGCTCGTTGCCGATAAAGGCGATCTTATCCTCCTTAAGCACGTGGAAGGAAAGATCCTTGAAAAGAATCTTACCGTCAAGGCTCTTGGAAAGGCCCTCAACGTGAAGAATCTCCTTACCCGCTTCCCTATCCATATCAAAGCCGATAAAGGGATAGCGGCGTGAGGATGCAGGCAGCTCCTCAACGGTCAGCTTATCAAGCAGCTTACGTCTGGAGGTTGCCTGACGGGACTTGGACTTGTTAGCCGAGAAACGCTGAATAAAGGACTGAAGCTCTGCGATCTTTTCCTCGTTTCGCTTATTCTGCATCTTTATCATACGCTGGATAAGCTGGCTGGATTCATACCAGAACTCATAGTTACCAACGTACATCTTAATGCCGGAGTAATCTATATCAACGATATTGGTACATACGTCGTTTAAGAAATGACGGTCGTGGGATACCACCAGAACCGTGCCGAAATAGTCAGAGAGGAAATCCTCAAGCCACATTACCGCATTGATATCAAGACCGTTGGTAGGCTCGTCAAGGAGGATAATATCTGGATTACCGAAGAGAGCCTGGGCAAGAAGAACCTTAACCTTCTCGCTCTCCTTAAGCGAGGACATCTGCATATAGAGATAATCGTCGGTAAGGCCGAGGCCCTGAATAAGCTTGGATGCGTCGGATTCCGCCTCCCAGCCGTTAAGCTCGGCAAACTCGCCCTCAAGCTCGGATGCACGAAGGCCGTCCTCGTCGGTGAAATCCTCCTTAGCGTAGAGAGCATCCTTTTCCTTCATTATATCATAAAGATGCTTGTTGCCCATGATTACGGTGTCCAGTACCGAGTATTCCTCATAAGCAAAGTGATCCTGCTTAAGCACCGACATACGTACGGTGGAAGGGATCGAAACCTCACCGCGACTGGGCTCAAGCTCGCCGCAAAGAATGCGAAGGAAGGTGGATTTACCCGCACCGTTGGCACCGATAATGCCATAGCAGTTTCCGGGAGTGAATTTTAAGTCAACGTCCTTAAAGAGAAGCTGACCGCCAAAGTGAAAGGATAAATTATTAACTGTGATCATTAGATAAACCTTATTTGATATTCTCGTAAATTTCTCTGATGTTCTTCATTATATAGGTAGGCGGAGTATCGCTGCTCTCTGCGTCAGCAAGAGTTCCCTCGCCCGACAAAACGAAGATAGTGTCAATGCCCGCATTATAACCTGATGCAATATCGGTGTAAACTCTGTCACCGATCATAACGCATTCTTCCTTACGGTAGCCGTACTTCTCCATAGCAACAAGCAGCATCTCGGGACGAGGCTTGCCGATGAAATGAGGTCGCTTACCCGTGGCACGCCAGAGCATCTCTGCAACCGATCCGCAGTCGGGAACGTAGCCAAAGGAGGTGGGACATACCCAGTCGGGATTTGTGGCGATGTAAATTATATCTTCAAGCAAAAGCTTACATGCGTCCTCAAGCTTTTTAAAATTAAGCTCGTTGTCGTTGCCCATCACTATTCCGTCAATATCATCCGAGAGTGTGGTTGTAACGTTGATGCCCGCATTTGAAAGCTGCTCAAAAAATGACTGAGTTCCAAAGCAATAGAACTTTCTGCCCGGATATTTCCCTAAAATATAAAGAATTGTAGCGTCTGTGGAGGTGAGGAAATCGTCCTCGTCAGCCTCGATTCCAATAGATGCAAGCTTCTTTACGTAGGCATCCGTGGACTTAGAGGAGTTATTTGTAACGAAGAGGTATCTGCCGCCCTTAGCCTTAACCTCATTTAAAAAGTCTATTGTTCCGTCAAAGAGATCGTTATCAAGATATATCGTTCCGTCCATGTCAAGAAGGAACAGCCTTTTATCTTTAAGCTTCATTTTCTTCTCCATTCAAGCAAAAAGACGGCTTATTTATCCGTCTTTTTGAATTTATTATTCCTCAGGGTAGCCGTCGGGATTCATCCTCTGCCATCTTGCACTGTCAAGGCACATTCTGCTAAGATCAAGCCTTGCAGTCCAGCCGAGAACCTCCCTCGCCTTCGAGGGATCGGCATAGCATTCGGCTACGTCGCCGGGACGGCGATCAACGATTCTGTAGTTAATGGGCGAGCCCCACGCCTCACCAAATGCCTTTACGATATCAAGCACCGAGTATCCGTTGCCCGTACCGACGTTGATGTAATCAATTCCGCGAAGGCTCTCGGTGTAACTGATAGCCTTGATATGAGCCTGAGCCAGATCAACCACGTGAATATAATCTCTTACACCGGTACCGTCCTTGGTGGGATAATCGTTACCGAAAACGCTAAGACACTCAAGCTTACCGATCGCTACCTTAGTAATATAAGGAAGCAGATTATTGGGAATTCCCTTCGGATCCTCGCCGATCAGACCGGACTCGTGAGCACCGATGGGATTAAAGTATCGAAGCACGCAGACCGAGAACTCAGGATCTGCAGCACAGGTATCCTTAAGTATACGCTCGATCATAAGCTTGGTTTCACCGTAGGGATTAGTTGTAGAAAGGGGGAAATCCTCTCTGATAGGCACCGTCTTAGGTGTTCCATATACGGTAGCCGAGGAGCTGAACACCAATCTCTTAACACCGTGTCTTTGCATGGAGTCAAGAAGATTTACTGTGCCGGTAATGTTATTATGATAATAAAGCAAAGGAAGTCGGCAGGATTCACCAACCGCCTTAAGACCTGCGAAGTGAATTACCGAATCGATCTCGGGATGCTCGTCGAAAACTCTGTCAAGAGTAGGCTTATCAAGAAGATCTCCCTCGATGAATATAGGACGGATGCCGGTAATTCTTTCAATTCTATCAACAACGAGAGCCTTGCTGTTAGAGAGATTATCAATTATGATCACGCTCTCTCCAGCAGAAAGAAGCTCAACGGTGGTATGAGATCCAATATATCCGGTGCCACCGGTAACTAAAACTGCCATATATCTTCCCTGCTTTCAAAATTCAAATTCAAGTATTTAACATAGATATGGGCGACCCAAAGTCATAGGTCGCCCATAACATATATTAGTCAGCGTATACGCTAACCTGCTTTCTACCACCGGTGATATGCTCGAACTTAACAACACCGTCTACAAGTGCGAAGAGAGTGTCATCAGAGCCGATGCCAACGTTCTTACCGGGATGGATCTTAGTGCCACGCTGTCTTACAATAATGTTGCCGGCGATAACAGACTGACCGTCAGCCTTCTTAACGCCAAGACGCTTGGACTCAGAATCACGACCGTTCTTGGTAGAACCAACGCCCTTCTTGTGGGCGAAGAACTGTAAACTAAGCTTTAACATTTCGTATTCCTCCATAATTATTTATGGCTATATAGCCGTACAAGATTCGCTTAAATCTTACGCTCGATCTCCTTAACGTCGAGATAATCGTAATAATCCTCGACAAGATCCATAAGCTGATAGAAATAAGCCTGTATAAGACCGGAAACAGCGAACTGCTTCTTTTCGTCCTTCTCATATTTAGGAAGGGCACTTTTTGCAATAAGACGGATATCGGTAGTCTTCTCATCAATCTGGTAATCAACGTTACAGTCGTACGTGATCTCAATAGCGTTGATGATAAGCATTGTCATAGCAGAGAGTGCGGAACAAAGAATGTCCTCACCGCTATCGGCATAGCCTGTATGCCCCTGCTCCTCGAAACCGTAATAAAAGCCGTCAGCCTTATAAAATGTGATTGTAGTCATTTGACTTAAGCCTCGATCTTCTCGATCTGGATCTTGGTGTAATCCTGACGATGACCGATCTTCTTCTTTTCGTTCTTCTTTGCCTTGTACTTGATAACGTCGATCTTCTTGGACTTGCCGTTCTTAAGTACGTTAGCAACAACGGTAGCACCCTCAACATAAGGAGTACCTACAGAAAGAGTTTCGCCGTTAACACAGAGAACCTTATCAAAAGTAACCTTCTCGCCTTCTGCAAGACCAAGCTTCTCTACGAAGATAACGTCACCCTCAGCAACCTTGTACTGCTTTCCACCTGTTACGAAAATAGCGAACATGAAAAAGCACCTCACTTTCGTGTAAAATCGCTATCATAGGCGTTGACCAAAAAGCCAAACTTCTCAGCCTATCAATAAGCGTCGATATATTATAACACCGCCATAACGGTTTGTCAATAGGTTTTTTGAAATATTTTTATAAAAATTACCTATTATTTTATATTATTTATATTAAAATGAAAGAGCGGCAAAAGCTTGCCGCACTCTCGCTTCGGGTCATAGAAAGCCTGTTTTTCTAGGAAAAAGTTCTGCCCCGTTTTATATTTCGATTTCAGATTATTCGCAATCCTCGTCGCACTCTGCACAGTTGCCGTCGCAGATCTCTACGTCGCCGATCTTCTCGCCGCAGGCGGGACAAACAAGGTCCTCTACCTCAAGAGAGTCGTCGAAGCAAACGATGTCGCCGCAGGAGGGACACTCGATCTCATAGAAGCCGTCCTCATCCTCGTCAAAGTCCTCGTCATCGAAGTCGTTGAGGTCATCGTAATCGTCGTAGTCCTCATCGTCCTCATCATAGAAGTAAACCTCTTCCTCAAGCTCGCCGAGGTCGTGGTCAAGCTCCTCTACGTATTCGTGAAGCTCCTTGTTATCAGCCTCAAGAGCGTTGATCTTATCAGCCATATCTGCAACGAGAGTGAGAAGCTCGCTGATGATTCTGCCCTCCTTGGATGCCTTATCAAGCTCATAACCCTCGAAAAGGCCCTTGATGTATGCTGCGTTTTCACTGATACCCATGGTTATTTCTCCTTTTAATAAAATAGATAAGGTTAAAATGCTCCCCGAATTGCGAGGAGCATTTAAGGTAGTTAATTAAACTCTTTCAACGTAATCGCCGGTTCTGGTATCGATCTTAAGAACCTCACCCTCGTTGATGAAGATCGGAACCTTAACAACCGCACCGGTCTCAAGGGTTGCGGGCTTAGTAACGTTGGTAGCTGTATCGCCACGTACGCCGGGCTCGGTTGCAACAACTGCAAGCTCTACGAATGTGGGAGGCTCAACGGAGAATACCTTACCCTTGAAGGAAGAGATCTTACACATCATTTCTTCCTTAACGAATCTGAAGTTGTCACCAACCATATCGTGGGAGATAAGGGTCTCATCCCAGGTCTCGGTATCCATGAAGTGGTAGAGGTCACCGTCATCATAGGAGTACTGGAGATCCTTTCTCTCAATAACTGCGTTCTCAAACTTTGCAGTAGGGTTGAAGGACTGCTCGCGGATAGCACCGGTCATAACGTCACGGTACTTGGTTCTAACGAAAGCAGCACCCTTACCGGGCTTAACGTGCTGGAACTCGATTACCTGATAAACCTTACCGTCCATCTCAAAGGTAACGCCATTCTTAAAATCACCTGCTGTTAACATAGTATGTTTTCCTTTTCTTGGCGAATTTTTGAATTTTTACTAGGGGCATTTAAGGTCCGCCACAACCGAATGATGCAACAAAGGCACAAATGCCCACACTTTACACAAGTATTTTACACTAAAATCTGCTATTTTGCAATAGTTATTTTAAATTTTTTTCAATTTTTTACAAAATTTCTATCAAATCCTTAGGAGAATGGGTGAAATTATGGATTCCGTCCTTGGTAATCGCCACCATATCCTCGATTCTGCAGCCGTACTTGCCGAAAAGATAGATGCCAGGCTCAACCGTAACGATCTCTCCTGCATTAAGCTTTCTGCCAAAGCCGCGGGAATAAAGCCTTGGACTTTCGTGAATAAACAGACCAACGGAATGACCGAGAGAGTGACCGAAGGCACCCTTATACTCAGGCACGGAGTCAATGATATCTCTTGCGATCTTGTCAGCCTCGCCGCAGTCAGCACCCTCGCGTAGATAGTTAAGTGCCTCGGTCTGTGCCTTAAGAACGGTGTTATAAAGCTTCTTTATCTCCTCATCGGCCTTGCCGATAACGATAGTTCTGGTCATATCCGAGCAATATCCGTCGTATCTGGCACCGAAATCCATGGTAAGAAAGCCGGGTTTCAGCTTAACGTTTCTTGGAGTGCCGTGAGGAAGTGCGGATGCATCACCCGAAACCGCAATAGTTTCAAACGCAAAGGAATCTGCCCCGCCCTTTCGCATAGCGTATTCAAGCTCTACCGCCACGTCAAGCTCGGTCATATTGGGGGTAATTATTCCAAGAAGATGCTTAAGGGCCGCATCGGTAATATCCTGTGCCTTCTGCATATTTTCGATCTCATCGGAGGATTTGATCTGTCTGATAACCTCGATCGCATCACCGATATTCACGAAATTACAGAAGGGATACTCGTCACAGTATCTTCTGTAGGTTTCATAGGAAACGCTCCCCCCCTCAAAGCCGATGGTCTTAATTCCCTCCTCGGAAATAACCTTTTCGAGCAGCTCCTTGCGGTTTGAAGGCATAACCACCTCGAAGACCTTGTTTGCCTTATTAAGAGCCATCTCATAGTATCTGAAATCGGTAACCAGATATGCCTTAGCCTTGGTTATAAACAGAAAGCCGTCGGTAAAGGCAAATTCCGACAAATAGTGCTGATTAAGCTCGTCAAGGACGATAACGGCGTCAAGCGAAAGCTCTGCCATTTTGTTTCTCAGTTTTGTAACTCTCATTTTCTAAGCTCCATGTAATAATTTTTCATTGCAAGTGCGTCATCCGACTGGGTACCTGCCGATTCGCAGATTATAGTCGGGGTAAGATTATTCTTGTAAATAACCTCGACCAGCGGCTCGAAATTCGGGCCGTAGATCTGATCCCCAAAGGTAAGATGTCGCTTCTCACCACTGCCTGTCCACTCAATTTTTGAGAAATGGCAATGAAGCTGGGATGCAACGTCAGCACCTAGAGCGTGGTCGATTTTATCAAAAACGCGAAGATAATCGTCGGCAGAAACAAACACTCCACCTAAATCTCTTGCATTTAAATGTCCGAAGTCAACTACGGGAACAAAGGCGGAATCAATTCTGCAAAGCTCAAGCACCTCATCGAGAGTACCAAGCTGATTTATCTTTCCCATTGTCTCAAGACCGATCTTAATGCCATAGGTATCAACCGAGGCAAGAGTCTTTACAAGAGTATCGCCCGCCAGCCTCATGGCCTCGTTACGTGTGATCTTAGCCGCAGAGCCGGAGTGTACTACTATTGTTTTTGCACCGAGAAGCTTTGCTGCATCAAGGCTCTGTCTGATGTAATTAATGCTGTTAAGTCGCTTCTCCTCCACAATACCGGAAAGCGAAATAAAATAGGGTGTGTGGAAGGACATTTTAATATTATTCTTCTCTGCCTCCCTGCCGATGGCGGTAAGGATAGCAGGTGAAGCAGAAAGTCCGTTGCCTGCCTCGTATTCGTATGCATCAAGACCGATAGATCTTACCCAGGCGGGTGCATCCACGGTTGACTTAAATCCTGCAAGACGGAAGGCCTCGCTATTGCCTCCCGGGCCGAAATATGCTGCCATTTAATGCTTTTCCTCTCTATGAATTCTGTCGTATTTTCTCTGTATAGGTCGCTCGAGAAATCTCTTGAATCTGGTTAATATATCGCGTCTGTCGTTGATCGGAGGAACGAGAATCGCTCTGATCCCTGCGTTATGAGCCGCCCAGACGTCCGTAAGGATCTGGTCACCCATAAAAATAGTGCTTTCCTCAGTGGTGCCAAGAAGCCTCATCGCCTTACGCAGCTTTGTTGGAAAAGGCTTTGCCGCCTTTGGAAACGCGGGCATACCGATATTTTTATTAAAGAGATCAACTCTCTCGCTGTTGTTGTTTGAAATAATTGCGGTTTTGATACCGGCGTCCGAAAGGCTCTCCAGCCAGGCGATAACGTGCTCACCGGGCTCGGGATGCTCATAAGGCTCAAGCGTATTGTCAACGTCCAGTAATACCCCACGAACACCTATGGAGGTGAGGAATTCTGCCGTCGCCTCATCAAAGGTATCAAATCTATATTCGGGAACAAATGTAAATTTCATTTTTTCTCCTAGTGTATAGTTTTACCTTTACAGTATAACATAAAACGACTTTTAAGTCAATAAATAATTGCCTCAAATGTATATATAAAAATAATTTAAAAATTTGCGAAAAGGTATTGACAAATCAGGCTTTCTGTGGTAATATATAAAGGCTGAAATCAATGCGAGTGTAGTTCAATGGTAGAATTCCAGCCTTCCAAGCTGGTCGCGTGGGTTCGATTCCCATCACTCGCTCCAATACGCGCCCTTAGCTCAGTGGATAGAGTGCCCGGCTACGAACCGGTAGGTCGAAGGTTCGAATCCTCCAGGGCGCGCCATAAAGGAAAAACATCCCAAACTTGGGGTGTTTTTCCTTTCCCTTTATGGCTCGCCATGTTCGGACTCGACCTTGCACTTGCATCGTAAGTGCGAAGGTTCGCATATCCCACGCAGCCGTGAGGAGCTGGCTCATCTAAGGCAAGTGCGGATATCTTC
>JAZSEC010000025.1:0-3108 GCA_045531485.1 Eubacteriales bacterium
ACATCATCCACTGCCCCATCGGCAAGGTATCCTTCGGTGCAGAGAAGCTTGGCGAGAACTACAAGACTCTCCTTGCTGCTATCGAGAAGGCAAAGCCGGCCGCTGCAAAGGGTCAGTACATTAAGAGCTGCGTATTAGCTACTACTATGGGCCCCGGCGTTAAGGTTAACAACGCTAAGCTCGGTAACTAATTGAGCATATAAAAAACGGATGCGTTTGCATCCGTTTTTTATTTTAATCTTTCCTTTCAATTTATACATTATTATATAATAAGAGCAAGAATAAGGTTTCCCCTACTCTTGCTCTTTTGTTATTTATTCCGAAATAGGAATATCAGGTGTAGTAAGCTCGATTATATAACCGAAGGAATCCGAAAGCGGAACGGTTCTCCACTCGGGAATGAGGTAATTACCGTGTGCATCGGTAGTCCAGCTTGCACCGTCTAAATCATAATACTTTGCGTAATCCTCGCTTGTAGGACTAACCGGAACATATTTGTCCTTAGTCTGAGAAAGACCGTCAAGCATAGTCTGCATTTCAGGTTCAAAGGAAACGAGTCCTTCGTTCATATAGAACTGTAAGGGAGAATCGGTGATAGAATCATTAATAGATCCTGCGATATTATCAAGAGGAGTTTCGGGATCAAGTATGGAGAAAATACCATCTCGTTCGTCTTCATCAACCATATCACCAATTGTAAGATCAGTGAACACGTTGCCGAGAGAATCCATCTTGCTGTTAGCGATCTTGGTCATAAAGCTGTCAACGGGCTCAAGCTCGCCGGTTTCGGTATTTTCCTCATACCACTTATCACCAATCTTGTGATATCCCATAAGATCGCCGAGATCAGATTCCTCGATCTTAGAACCAACGTTATCCATTTTACTGCCTGCAACGATCTTCATAATGCCGGTAACCTCTTCGCCCTCGCTATCTTCCCAGCGAATAACGTTTCCATCCTCGTCACGTACAGCAATGTATCCAAGCAGATCACCCATATCAGCTTCTTCAATGGTTTTGCCAACGCTGTCCATTTGGGAATCGGCAAGAACCTTCATAAATCCGGTAACAGGCTCAAGCTCGCCGGTTTCGGTGTTTTCTTCGCACCATTCACCGTCATCATTCTGAACATAACCAAAAAGCTCACCAAGCGATGCTTCCTCAATATTCTTGCCAACGTTGTCCATTTTGGAATCAGCAAGAATCTTCATAAAGCCGCTAACAGGCTCAAGCTCGCCGGTTTCCTCATTGGTTTCACACCAAACGCCATTCTCATCCTGAGTATAGCCTAAAAGGTCACCAAGCTTTGCCTCGTTGATCTCATCACCAACCTCGTCTATCTCACAGTCGGCGAACACCTTCATAACACCGGTAATAGGCTCAAGCTCACCGGTTTCGGTATTCTCTTCGCACCATTCGCCGTCATCGTTCTGAACGTAGCCAAGAAGCTCACCGATCTTAACATCATTGATCTTAGTACCAACCTCGTTAACCTTACATCCGGCAAACACAGCCATAACTCCAGTCACAACGTCACCGTTACTGTCATACCAGGTAACCTTGCCGGTCTCGGGATCGGTTTCGGAATAATAGCTAAGTGCTTCACCAATCTGAATATCACCGATAACACCCTGAATATCAACCTTTCCGCTGATGAAGCCACCAATGGAAATGAAGGCAAGTGTTTCATTAAGACCTGTAATGTACTGACCGGTTGTGGGATTATACCATCTGGCATTTCCCTTACCCAACGCGGGGTCAGCAGGCTCATTACTGTCTAAGGCATGACACTCAAAGCTCTGAATGTAGCCTATGTATACAGAGGACAGAAGCTCCTTAACTCCCGCCTCGCTAAACAGAGATTTAATGGGTATATTACGAGCCTCCTCAGTAAGGAACTTATCCGCAGAAGCAGGAAATTTAAGATCATATCTTTCCTGCAGCGTATTAATGGTCAGCTCGTCATCCATGGCGTAGACCGTTTTCATCTCCTTTATAAACTCAAAGGCAGAGAGGTTAAGAAGGTCGACCTTAGGATTATCTCCCATAAACAGCTCATCAGGAATATCAGCGAGATGATACTTCTCAATATCTCTCACTCTGAACTCGGTAAGAGCGATTACAGCTCCTCCGACAATCATGCCACCACAAAGCGAAAAGCCAAGGCAGAAGGCAAGAATTAATGCAACGATTCTAGATGCTCCAAACATTTTGCATTTCCTTTCGTAACAATGGTATAAATATATTATATCATTATTTTACTAAATTTGCAATATATATTTTTAGATATTTTATTATTAATTATAAACGACAAGAAAACGAATTTTCAATACAAATTTCAAGGCAGAAGCAAGAATGCGGCTGTATTGCAGCCGCATTCAAGAATATAAATTAGCCTTGTTCTCTCTTCGCCTCAGCGATAACCTTCTCAGCGATAGATCCGGGAACCTCATCATATCTGATGAAGTCGAAATCAAATCTACCACGTCCCTGGGTTGCCGCACGGAGAGAAATAACGTAATCTGTCATCTCGGAGAAAGGAACCTCGGCAAGAACGACCTGAGTTCCGTCTTTTGCGGGATCGATACCCATTACACGACCGCGGCGCTTGTTAAGATCGCCCATAACGTCACCAACGTAGTTATCGGGAACGTAAACCTTAAGCTCGCCAACGGGCTCGAGAAGAACGGGGTTAGCCTGAGGAAGACCGTCACGGTATGCAATACCTGCCGCAAGCTTGAAGGAGATCTCGTTGGAGTCAACGTCGTGGTAAGATCCGTCATAAAGGTTAGCAGCAAGATGAACAACAGGATAGCCTGCAAGAACACCCTTCTGCATTGCGTCCTTAAGTCCCTGCTCTACTGCGGGGAAGAAGTTCTTGGGAACTGCGCCGCCGAATACGCTCTCTGTAAATGTAAGGGCTGCCTCGTCGCCCCTTGTGAAGGTGATACGAACGTGACCGTACTGACCGGAACCGCCGGACTGCTTCTTATGCTTACCTTCAACATCAACCTTTTTCTTGATGGTCTCGCGGTATGCGATCTTGGGCTTTGTAAGCTCAACGTTTGCACCGAATCTGTTCTTAAGCTTGGAAACAACGATATCAAG
>JAZSEC010000064.1:0-7712 GCA_045531485.1 Eubacteriales bacterium
TAGCCGGTATACCAAGACAGATTATTCTCATGTAGAGCAGGGCACGGCTCATCAGCTCATCCTTAGTTCCCATAAGCCTGAGTGCAGGACCGGAAATCAGAAGTCCGAGAATACAGAATGCGATTCCGCCGAACAGCGAGAATACCACCGAGGTATGCACGGCTCGCGAGAGCTTGTCAAATGCCTTTGCACCGTAGCTTTGTGCTATAACTACGCCTGCTCCGCCCGCGATTCCCATAAGCAGATTGACTATCAAGTTGGATAGGGAGCTGGTAGAACCAACAGCCGCTAATGCCAGCTCGTCGCCGGAGAATCTGCCTACTACGATATTGTCTGCCATATTATATGCTATCTGTAGCATACCGGTCAGTATGATAGGGATTACAAATAAGAAAATCGGTCCAAATATCGGGCCTTCTGTCAGGTCACGCTTGGTTTTTGCCATAAATAGGACCTCCTTCCTCAAAAATGTTACTGAAGAATATTGTATTCCTTTTTTTCGCGTTTGTCAATTACTTTAAGGAAATTTAAAAAAGTATTTTGAGCGAATAAGGTCGAAAAAATAATAATTTATAAATTTTTTATTATTTATACTGTACAAATGCCGTTTTTTATGATATAATGTAGAAGGCATATTGCGTTTTCTTAGTTTAGATGCATTTATTTTGCCGATTATATGAAAAAAAGGTTAATTATGGAATATAAAAAGAAAAAGCCTGTCCGCGGTGGCAGACCCTACGCACCCCGTGAGGATCACAAGCGTGAGCCTGACGAGAATGTTATTTTCGGTAGGAATGCGGTTAAGGAGCTGCTTGGCAGTGGCAGGGACATTGAAAAAATCTACATTCAAAGTGGCGATCGCGAGGGATCGGTAAATCTTCTTCTTGGTATTGCTTCCGAAAGAAAGCTGCCGATTCATGAGGTTGACCGTTCTAAGCTTGACACCCTGAGCTGCGGTGCTCACCATCAGGGAATAGTTGCTATTGCCGCTGAGCGTAACTACGCTACGGTTGAGGAGATTCTTGCCTATGCCGAGGAGCGGGGCGAGCCTCCCTTTATCATAATTCTCGACGGAGTCGAGGATCCACATAATCTCGGTGCGATTATCAGAAGTGCTGAGTGCTCGGGTGCACACGGAGTTATTATTCCGAAAAGACGTGCGGTCGGGCTTACCTCTACTGCGGCTAAGGCATCTGCCGGTGCAGTTGAGTATATGAGAGTTGCTAAGGTGACTAATCTTGCCACTACCATCGACGAGCTGAAGGAGCGTGGACTTTGGTTCTATGCTGCGGATATGGACGGTGTAAGCTACTGTGATACCGACCTTTCCGGTGCCGTCGGTCTTGTAATGGGTAGCGAGGGCTTTGGCATCTCCAGGCTTGTTAAAGAAAAATGCGACTTTGTTGTTTCCATTCCCCTTTATGGAAGGGTAAATTCTATGAACGTATCCTGTGCAGCAGCGGTTCTTATGACCGAGGTGGCAAGGCAGAGAAAAAGAAAGTGAGGTTAAACCGTGAAAAACAATAACAAAGACCTTGAAAATAAAGTAGAACAGACCGAGTACGAGGAACCCGGTGTGCTTGTCCTTGAGGGCGAATATACCGATGAGAACGAAGAGGATAACGAGGGTACCCGTGCGACCTATATGCCTCGCTTTACCGAGGCCAGCGAAAAATACAGACGCAAGGGTGATGCCAAGATCCGTGAGCGACTTGGTATTAAGGCTGCTCCCGAGAAGGAACATATTGAGGAAAATCCCGATGAAATAAAGTTGGATCCCACCGCTGAGTTCGATGCAGATGTTGATGGCACCCAGGATGCAAAGGAGCCTGAGAACGTTGCTATAGACGAAAGCGATGAGTCGATCAGCAAAAATAAGCTTGCAGATCCCGAGGAGGAGCTGGAGGCTGAGGCAGAGAGGGAGAGGGAAGAGATCAAAAAGCTTCTTTCCACCGATAAGCCTAAGGAAGAGCCTGCTCCCGAGCCTGAGGAAGAGGAGATCGTTGTTGAAGAGCCTGAGGAAGATCCCGAGGAGGAGAAGGAATATACTATTCCCGATCCCGAGGAGGATGATTTTGAGGTTTATGATTTCGATAAGGGTAATGAGAAGAGCATTCCCACACCTCCCCCCGCTCCTACCGGCAAGAAAAAGAAAAAGGGCATTGACAGAGAGTTCAATAACCCCACCCAGCGTGATACTATCAAGGATCGCTTCCTTGATTCGCTTATATCCATTAAGATCAGAACGGTAGCGGCAGTTGTTTTTGCTATCGCTATGCTTGTTTTAGAGATACTTGCAGGTGCTAAGGTTATTTCCTCCAGCCTTGTTGAGAGCTCCACTGAGTTCTTCTATCTAGGCCTTGTAGATTTCCTTCTTGCAGTCTGCGTATTCTTTATGATGGCACCCGAGATGTTCAGAGCAGTTAAGAAGCTGTTTAAGAAGAAGCTCCTTCCCGACATTCTTCCCATTCCCGCTCTTATCGTTCTCGGCATATACACTCTGACCGTGTATCTTACTAACGAGGAATCCTACGTTCTCTTCGGTCTTCTTTATGCGGTGCTTTCTATTCCCACTCTCGTTGCATCTCTCTATCGTACCAAGGCTGATTTTATTGCCTTCAAGAAGGTTTCTCTTCTTGAGGAAAAGCAGGTTATCGATATTCAGAATACCAGAGAGCTCGACGTAGAGAATAAGGCACTTGACGGTGCGGTTGACGAGTATAAGTCTAAGCTCGTTCGAACCTTTAATGCTTCCTTCGTATCCGATTTCTTCAAGAACACCGACGGTGTTCCCGTAGCTCCCAAGCAGGTAGCACTTATCCTTGGCGTACCCTTTGGTGTTGGTCTTGTAGCAGGTGTTGCTGCTTACTTCCTCAGCTGGAGCTTCGTTGTTGCCGTTTCTGTTCTTTGCTTCGTAATGCTTATCGGTTGCCCTGCATTCTCCATTATCGCAAGCAAGGCATCCTACTTCTATTCTCAGAGAGCAGCACTTCTTTCTGACAGCACCGCCATCGGCGAGGATGCTTATGAAAAGTTCTCCTCTGCAGACGTATTCACCTTTGATGACACCGATATCTTTGGCCAGGATGACGTTAACCTTAAGCGTTTTATGCTTTACGGTGACAGAGGCAATATGGATAAGGTTATGCGTCAGATGTGTGCACTCTTTGCTGCTGTTGGCGGACCTCTTGACGGTATGTTCTCCGAGATAATAGATAACAGAGTTCGTCATAAGACCGCTACCAACGTGATCATTGAGGATGACGGTATTTGCGGCGACGTTGCAGGTCACCAGATCTGCGTCGGTAGCCAGGATTATATGCATCGCAACGGTATTGCTATCCCTTCTGCTGCAGTAGGCAGAGACAGCGGTATGAGCCTCGATACTATCAAGGTCATGTATGCTGCAGAGGATGGCGAGGTTAACGCTAAGTTCTATATCAGATATTCCTTCTCCGAGGAATTCACAATGATCATTCCCTCGCTTCGCGATGCCGGTATCATTCCTCTCGTTTATACCCGTGACCCTAACATCTCTGCAGAGCTTCTTTCTACTCTTACTGCCGGTATCGGTAATATGCGTGTTGTAAAGCTCTATAATACTCAGGATGAGAATAATGTTGAGGCACGTGCTGACGCCAGAATGGTTACCTACGGCGATAAGCTTGATGCCGCCAGCATGATCGTCCTTGCTAAGAAGAATCGTAAGCTTGATCTCCATATGAGATATACCGAGCTTTGTGCTATGGGCTTCGGCGTGGCTATGGCTGTTGGTCTTAGCATATTTGGCCTTGGCAGCTTCACTCCCGTTGTAGCAGCTCTTTGGCAGCTTCTCAGCTGCGTCATTCTTAGACTTGTTACTAAGTCTACCTTCTTAAGAGAACCTAAGAAGAAGGAAAGAGACGAGTATTAATAATCACCAATGATTTCCGTGCCACCCGTCAGGATGGCACGGAAATTTCCCGAAAGGACTAAAAAATGGATAATAAAAGCATCTCCTCGGTGTTGAAGTCGGTTTCAAAGCCCGGCAGATATATCGGCGGTGAATTTAACAGTGTTGTTAAGAATAAGGATGAGGTTAAGGTTCGATTTGCCTTCTGCTTTCCCGATACTTATGAGATAGGTATGTCAAACCTTGGCGTTCGTATTCTTTACGATGTTCTTAATAAGGATAATAGCGTCTGGTGTGAGCGAGTATACGCTCCATGGACTGATATGAAGGAGAAGATGGAGGAGTATTCTATTCCTCTTTCCGCTGTTGAAAGCGGAGATTCTCTTGATAAATTCGATATGGTAGCCTTCTCGCTTCAGTATGAGATGTGCTATACCACGACCCTCGCTATGCTTAAGCTGGCAGGCTTTCCCATTTGGGCTAAGGACAGAGCAGAGGATTGCCCTATAATCATCGGTGGCGGCCCTTGCGTTTATAACTCCGAGCCAGTTGCGGAGTTCTTCGACCTTATCAATATCGGCGAGGGCGAGGAGGTTCTTCTTGAGATATGCCACCTTTACGAAGAGATGAAGGCTGACGGCAGATATACAAGATCTGCATTTCTCCGCCGTGCATCTCATATTGACGGTGTCTACATTCCCTCGCTTTACGAGGTGTCCTATAACGAGGATGGCACCATCAAGGAGTACAAGCCTCTCTTTGACGACGTTCCCACTAAGATCAAAAAGCGTATAATCGAAGATATGGATAAGGCACCTTATCCCGAGAAGCTGGTTATGCCTTATATCGAAACCGTACATGATAGAATAGTGCTTGAGATCTACCGTGGCTGTATCCGCGGCTGTCGCTTCTGCCAGGCAGGTATGGTTTACAGACCCATCAGAGAAAAGTCGGTTGAAACTCTTTGTAAGCAGGCTAAGTGCCTTTATGACAATACCGGTTATGACGAGATCTCTCTTATTTCGCTTTCCATCAGTGATTATTCGGATCTTCCAAATCTTACCGACAGCCTCCTTGAGTGGACGGATGACTCTCACGTTAGCCTTTCTTTGCCTTCTCTTCGTATCGATAGCTTCTCTGAGGAGCTGATGAAGAAGGTCTCCTCTGTAAGAACAGGAGGAATTACCTTCGCACCCGAGGCAGGAACTCAAAGGCTTCGTGACGTAATTAATAAGAACGTAAGTGAAGAGGATCTTATGCGTTCGGTTGGCATTGCCTTTCGAGGCGGTAAGAGCAATGTTAAGCTTTACTTCATGAACGGACTTCCCACCGAAACAGACGAGGATATTGAGGGAATCGCCGCTCTTGCAAAGAAGGTTGTGGATCAGTATTTTGCACTTCCTAAGCCTGAGCGTCCTAAGGGACTCGGTGTTACGGTAAGCGTTTCCTGCTTCGTTCCAAAGCCCTTTACTCCTTTCCAGTGGGAAAAGCAGGATACCTATAGCGAGCTGATGAGGAAGCAGGAGCTTCTCAAGTCTGCTATCACCGACCGTCGCATTAAATATGCGTATCATGATGCCAAGGTTTCCTTCATTGAGGCCGTTCTTGCCAGAGGTGACCGTCGTCTTGCACCTGCCATAGCCTATCTTGCTGATAAGGGACAGATGCTCGACGCTTGGGATGAGTTCTTTAACTACGATCTGTGGATCGAAGCCTTCGAAAAGTGCGGTATCGACCCTGCGTTCTACACCTCTCGTGGCTTTGGTCTTGACGAGGTTCTTCCTTGGGATATTATCGATATCGGCGTTACTAAGGCGTTTCTTCGCCGTGAGCGTGACAAAGCATACGAGGGCATAACCACCCCCTCCTGTGCTGAGAAATGTAGCGGTTGCGGAGCTAATAAGCTTGGAGGTAAGAACAGATGGTGCAAGTAAACGGAACTAAGCTTTTTCTTCGTTTTCGCTTCAAAAAACAGGGCAGTTTGCAATATATCTCTCATCTTGATCTTGTAAGAACAATGCATAAGGTAGTTGTTAGAGCCAAGCTTCCTCTCTGGTACACCGAGGGCTTTAACCCGAAGCCTAAGATGATTTTTGCCGCTCCCTTGTCTATCGGCACCGAGAGCGAGTGCGAGTTTATGGATATTAGAATGAACGAGTACATCGATCCTGTTGAGGCTATGAATCGCATTAATGCGAATATGACTGATGAGATGCAGATCTTTGAGGCGTACTATCCCGAGAGTAAGTTTGCAGAGCTTAAGTGGATGACCTATCGCCTTACGGTGACTCCCGCTGAGCTTACCGACGAGCTTGTTGATCGTTGTAACGCTCTTTTCTCAAGTGACACGATCGCGGTTACTAAGAAGAATGCTGAGCAGACCACCAACATTCGTCCTCTTATCAAAAGTGCTATAGCCGAGAGAGCAGGGGATAGTATAGTCATTAATGCAACGCTATCCGCCGACCCTTCCGCTTTCCTTAATCCCGAATATTTGATTAAGGCTCTTCGTGAGCAATGCGGAATCCTGACCTCTCCCGATCTTATGGCAGAGCATTATGAAATCAAGCGACTTAACGCTTTCTTCGGTGATATGACCGAATTTAGATAATAGCATCAATCGTGAATGTCGATAATCGCCTGAGGTGTTCTAAGGAATGCCTTAGGCGTTCTTTTGTTACAATTGCATTTTCCGTATCTCCAACCTCAAGATATCCTATCATCTCCACAAAGCAGCTCTCAATATCGGTCAGATCCTCGTGGTTAACGCTAAGACTGATGTATATTTCCTTGTTCATAAAGTCCTCGAAAATCATTCTTGCATTTTCCAACGCCCCGTTTGACTTAATATCAATAGCCTCCACCTCATCTCCAATATCCTTAATTTGCTTATCGATTACGATTGTGTTTACTGTAACGAATGCTATGGCAATTACCAGCATAACCACTGACAAAACCTTTTGCTTCATTTCTTTTCGCTCTCCTTTTTTATTAGACCGATCCTTCCATCGTCGGTTACAGTCATCAGAAAAACCTCTTCCTTTTTAATAGCCTTTTCTTTAAGTCTTTTTACCAGCCACTCATCGTTAAATCCAAGTGCAGAGAGATTCTCCTTGATTACGCATCCATCTATGATTATTGCATGTGCCATACCTGCGGCGTCCTTCTTCAGCACAGATAGGGTTCCGTTTTGCTCAACGGCAGCATAATAAACGTCATCAATATTTCCAACCCCTTGAGATCTTAGCTCGGATAATAGCTCGTTGATTGATATTCTGTTGTCTATAAGAACCCTTTGCAAAAGTCTACCTTTATATATTATATATTCCGGCTTTCCTTCAATAGCTGATTTCAGTTTTTCGGATTTATTTTTTATGGTGGAGAGAATAATTTCTATAGATACGATCAGCAATATGGGTATGATTGCATTAAGTAGGGGAATATCAGGATCATCAATAGGAATTGATGCGATCTCAGAAACCAAAAGCGTGGATACAAGCTCGCTTACGTCAAGCTCACCGATCTGTCTTTTTCCCATAATTCTAAGCATAAAAGATAGTAAAATATACACTATCAGCGTTCTTACAACAATAGATGTCAAAAAACCACCTCCTTTAATAAATTATTCTATAAATCTTGCACAATAATTCAAAAAATGTTAATTTTTTTCAAAAACCCTCTTGACAATTTAAAAGTGATATAGTATAATAGAAAAGCTTACAACTTGTGAGCACTTGATCATTGAAAATTGAACAACATGAAATTAAGAAAAACATTGTGTTTTGGAGAGATCCAAAACGGTGTAAGTTCTTGTCAAACA
>JAZSEC010000034.1:0-33833 GCA_045531485.1 Eubacteriales bacterium
TTACAGACTCTTCCTGCGATCTTTCCAAGGAGATGATCGAAGCAAGAGGTATTTATTCCGCTTCCCTTTCCTTCCGTTTTGACGGTGAGGACAAGGAATATGTCAACAATGAAATGCCTATCAAGGTCTTTTATGATAAAATGCGTGAGGGCGGTGTAGCTAAGACTGCCGCTGTCAACGTTGACGGCTTTGCAACCGAGTTTGAAAAGCTTCTTAAGGAAGGCAATGATATTCTTTACATCGGCTTTTCCTCAGGCCTCAGTACTACCTACAACTCCGCTCGACTTGCTGCCGAGCAGTTAAAGGATAGATATCCTGACAGAAAAATAATCGTAGTAGATACACTTGCCGCATCCGCCGGTATTGCCCTGCTCCTCGATATGGTTATCGAAAAGAAAAACGAGGGTGCTACAATCGAGGAGGCTGCAAAATATGCCGAGGATATGAAGCTTAAGATCTGTCACTGGTTTACCGTTGATGATCTCGTGTATCTTAAGCGTGGAGGAAGAGTTAGTCCCACCGCAGCCTTCTTCGGCAATATGCTCGGAATCAAGCCTGTGCTTCACGTAGATAACGATGGACATCTTATAAACGTTTCAAAGGTAAGAGGTAGACGAGTCTCTATCGTCGCTCTTGCTGAGAAGTATGGTGAGCTTTGTGATGACGAAAACAGAAAAAGAGTTTATATCTCCCATGCAGATTGCCTTGCAGAGGCCGAAGAGCTTGGCAGGATAATCAAGGAAAAGCACGGTGCAGAAACCGAGCTTATCACTAACGTAGGAACGGTTATCGGTGCACATTCAGGCCCCGGAACGATCGCACTCTTCTTCGTTGGTAAGGAGAGATAAATCATAATTAAGATGCCGTTAACGGCAAACTGGAGAAAACTATGTCTAATCTCAACAATGAAATCAATAATGGCGTTAAAAACCAGGAAAACACGCCTGAAATAGTTGCAAATTCAGCTAAGACCGAAAAGCCCGATAAAAAAGCAAAAGACACAGCAAAGGCTGACAAAAAGAAGGCTGACAAGGAAAAAGCTGATAAAGCTAAAGCCGAAAAGTCCAAGGCTGACAAGGAAAAATCTGATAAAGCTAAAGCCGAAAAGGCCAAGGCTGACAAGGAAAAAGCTGAAAAGAAGAAGGCAGAAAAAGAAAAAGCCGATAAGGCTAAGGCAGAAAAGGCCAAGGCAGACAAGGAGAAGGCTGAAGCAAAGAAAAAAGCCCAGGCAAAGCCTAGCGTTAAGCCTGGAAAAGGCACAAAAGAAAAGCCCTCTAATAAATCCACCGAAAAGAAGCCGGTCGCCAAGACTGAGAAAAAGCCTATTGAAAATAACGCTGACAAGACCGATGCAAAAAAGAAAGCTGCGGACAGGTGGAATATCAAGCAGCTGGGCGGTTACCTCTTCGCTAAAATGCTTCGTGGTGGTGCATCCAAGCTTCACGCCAACGCAGAAGAGGTTAATAAGCTAAACGTCTTTCCTGTTCCCGACGGTGATACCGGCGACAATATGACCATGACTATTGAGAGTGGCGTTGCCTCTCTTGACAATATTGATACCGACGATCTTGCCGAGGTGCTTAAGGTTGCCTCCCGAGGAATGCTACTCGGTGCCAGAGGTAACTCAGGCGTTATTCTCTCACAGTTCTTTGCAGGTATGGCGAAGGGACTTGAAAACGTTGAAACCGCCGACGCAAAAAAGCTTGCCCACGCTCTTGAAATGGGTGTTGAACAGGCCTACAAATCGGTTATGACACCCACCGAAGGTACCATTCTTACCGTTGCACGAGAGGCGGTCGAATACGCTGTTCACAGAGTTAATTCCAAGAGCAACGTGCAAACCCTCTTTGCCGATCTCGTTAACGAGATGAACGCTTCGCTTTTACGTACACCTGAAATTCTTCCCATTCTCGGTGATGCAGGTGTCGTTGACTCCGGTGGAGCAGGTCTGCTTTACATTATTGACGGACTTAACCGTGTTCTTAACGGTGAGGATATTGAGGATGCTGAGGATACAATTCTTCCCTCCCCTAAAAGTGCTCCCGCAGTTACCGGGGGTAGCTTCGGTCCGGATAGCGTTATGGACTACGGCTATTGCACTGAGCTTCTAGTTCAGCTTATGAACAGAAAGACTAAGGACAATCCATTTGATCTTGACTCACTAAAGCTTTATCTTGCATCCTACGGTGATTCTATCGTTGCATTCCAAACCGAAAGCATCGTAAAGATCCACGTTCACACCCTTCGTCCCGACAAGATCATGCGATATATGCTCAAATTTGGTGACTTTATCAGCGTTAAGGTTGAAAACATGTCACTTCAGCACACCGAGCTTAGCTCCGAGGAATACGAGGAGAAGCCGACTGTCGAGGAAGCTCCCAAAAAGAAATACGGCATAGTAGCCGTAAGCAACGGTGACGGTATATCGAACCTGTTCCGCGAGCTTGGTGCAGACCAGATCGTTCAGGGTGGTCAGACCAACAATCCCTCTACCAACGACTTTATCGACGCCTTTGATAAAATCAACGCCGAAAGCATTTTCGTATTCCCCAATAACGGTAATATCATTATGGCCGCAGGTCAGGCAGCAGAGATTTATGAGAAGGCAAAGGTTTACGTAATTCCATCCAAGAGCATTGGTGCAGGCTACGTTGCAATGTCCTCTATGAGCTTTGATTTCTCCGAACCCGATGCTTTGATGGCAGAAGCTGAGGAGGCTATTGGCAGAATAACCTCTGCATACGTTTCTCCCGCCGTAAGAGATGCGGATATGAACGGCGTACACGTCACCGACGGAGATCATATGGGTATTATCTCAAAGGAGATCGTTATTTCCGGTCCGGATAAAATGGTTTCCACCTACGGACTTATCGACATTCTTCTCTCCGATCATAACAAGTTTATGATAACAGTCTTCTACGGCAAGGACGCAACAATTGAGGAAAGAGATCGACTCGCAGAGTATATGCTTAACACCTATCCTACCGTTGAAGCCTATTACGTAGATGGTGGCCAGGAAATATACCCCTTCCTGTTTGTTGCAGAATAACGAATAAAAAGTGCGGCAGAAGGCATTTTTGTAATAAAAACACCTGCTTGTATTTCAAGCAGGTGTTTCATTTTTATATCATCTTATTTTTAGATTCGATGAAATACGTTGCCTCGCTATCAGCGGTCGAAAGTGCAAACGCCAATGGGAACATCTCGAACGCCAATGAAACGTTTCTCGCATCCTCGGTAGAGGAATATCCCATGTGATATCTGATTGCAAACGCCTCCTCACGAGTCAGCTTCATATAGCCGGAAATAATATACACACTTTTTTCTCCGTGGCCGTAAGGAAGTCTGTCATCATACTCAAAGGTATCAACTCTCTGCCATACTCCCTTTTCGTCCTTCACGTTTCTAAAGCCCTTCTTGTAGATGTTTACCTTACACAGATCATGAAGAAGAGAAACGATGGCGATGCTCTCATCACTGTACTCGAATCCGAAGTTTTCCTTTACCCTGTCCGACTTAAGATAGGAATCAAGACACTCGTACACGTTTATAGAGTGATCACAAAGCCCGCCCTCATAGGAGCAATGGAAACGTGAGCTTGCGGGAGCTACGAAGAAGTCGGATGCGGGAGAAAGAAGATACTCCAGCAGCTTATCTGCTCCCTCGCGGGTGATGTATTTGTTATATATCTCAATAAATCTTTCCTTGCTTGTCATAATAATCTCCTTGCTTTATTCTGCAATTTCAAGCTTTTCCATAACACCTGCACCAGCATACTTCCCTACGAATTCAGGAACGTCCTCGGCGTTGATCAGATAATCCACATCGGTAATGCCAAGCTCTGCATTATAATAGAACAGATTGGGATCGGTGTCGAATTTTGTGTAATTAGTTGTTGCATCAGGCTTACAATTATTGCTTATAACCTGGTCACGTCCGGAGGCAATAACTGCATTTCCACTGCTACAGGACATAAATATATCTCCAAAGGACTTGACAGCACCGCCATTTACGTCGAACGGCTTGCTGCATGATTTGTAATAATTTGCCTCGCTGAACAGATAGCTGTTAATTCTTACGCTTGCACAGGTGGAGCAGCTATCAAAATAGTTATTATAGCTGTGCACGTTGGTGTTTCTTACAAGAGGAAGTCTTGATCCTACCTTATAGAAATTGTTATGATGAATGGAAACATTCATGCACCTTGAGGAATCGGAGTTTCCAACAAGCATAGTCTTCTTACACTCGTTAAAGAAATTATAAGAAACAGTTACGTTGTGTACGAACGCCATATCAATAGATCCGTCACCCGCGTATTTGTCACGCTCACCCGTAATATCCCAGGCGTTATAGCCCTTGTTAAAGGTGTTATTATGTACCCAGATGTTACCGAATGCCTTTACACCCATATCAGCACCCACCATAAAGTTAAGTGCATCCTCGGGATAATTGGTGAAGGTGAGATTTTTAACCTCAATGGAATTACATTCCTCAAATCCAACGCCGAACTGGAAGAACTCAGCATCAGCACCTACGCCCTCAATAGTAATATTGCTCGCAGCCTGAACCTCAATAACATTGATAAAGGAATCGTCGTCATAAACGGTCTTTCCCCTAAGCGTGGGGAAATCGCTGCCTTTATAGGTTGTAGTAGATCGTCCGCTTCCCGATACCTTGACCTCACCAAGACCGTCCGCGGTGGTTCTGTATGTATAGGTTTTTCCATCCTTCTTATCCGTGAAACGAACCTTGAGTCCAATAAGATTCTCTCCGAATTCCGTCGAGAAGGTATTTTCAAAGAAGCTGCCATCAGCATTCGAGCCGTCAACAAGCCTGGGCTCTACGTTTTTATAGTTCCACTGATTGGTGGAAATTCTGCCAATAACTCTGATAAGGAGAGGCACATCGGAGAGATGCTGCTTCTGAAGTATATCAACAAGACCCACGTATTCAACGCCATTAATGGTCATAGTGATTGTGTTTTTATTCTCGTTAGTAACGTAAAGAATGACAGCGTTTTCCTTAACCGTACCGTCACTGTTATAAGCACCGATGCCCTCATCATATCCAAAATGGGCATAACCACTTCTGTCCTGAGCGGCGACATCAATATCCGAAATCGTACGTCGAGCAAGCATCTTTTCGCTTTCTGCCTCAATTTTTATCTCGTATTTTCCAGCTGATATGCCAAGAATATAAAACTCAAGGCAACCCTTTGATAAGAACATAAGCTCGGAATCAAGCACCTTGTATTCGGTATCTCCATCCTTTTTATAAAGCACCTTATATTCAAATCCGTCAAGAGCAGTAAGCTTAACGTAGATCTGCTCGTTAAGTCCCTTAACCTCGGATAAATCTATCAGGGCTGCATTAGTATCCTTAAGAGGATCATCCTCTACTTCACCGTCACCGGAGTCACCGTTCTCTTCATTTCCGGTATTTTCGCCTTCACCATCGGTGTTACCGCCGTCAGGATCCTCGCCATCATTATCATCGGGCTTTTCCTCGTCGGTTTTACCATCATCAGGCTTGTTCTCTTCATCAGGCCTATTTTCCTCGCCATCAGGTTTATCCTCGTTCTCGCCTGCGCCCCCCTGCTCACCAAAGCCCCATTCGGGCGGGAGATACTCACACGAGCTAACGAATAACAGCACAATAACTACGGCTAATAATAACGCGACCTTTTTCATATTAATCTCCTTTTCGGGATTTTAGGTTTCGATTTTATTATATCATATATATTTTCATTTTTCAATAAAAAGATTTAATAAAATACCGTTTTGTAAAAAACAGAGGCCAACTGTGATCGACCTCTGTTTCTCTTTATTATTTCAATGATTCATAAAATGAATAGCTTAAGCATCCGTGAACTCCATCCAATCCACCCGAAATAAGCTCCTGAACCATAAGACAGTCGGGATTGGGCAAGCCGACACTTTCATCAGCAAAAATACCAAAATCTATAGACGTCTTAAAGCCTCTGGGACGGTAATTCATAGGATTTCCCTCCACAATACACAGCTTAAAGCCAAGTTCTCGTGCTCTGCTTAGACCGTACTCAATTATTTCCTTAGAAATATGCTGCCGCTGAAGCTCTGTCTTTACAGCGACGGGAGTAAGTATTAGCAGCTCATTCTCATATTTACCTTCAAGATGAAAACGTGAAAATAGTGCAAGTCCAATAATCTCGGCACGTTCATTTACCATTATAAGATCCAGCTCGGGAACATAATACTTTTTGTGACGAATTTCATTAATCAGGCTACGGACCAGCTTGCCTGACTCGGCACCCTCGGAATCAGTAAATACACGCTCTACGAAGTCTAAAGATGCCTCCATTTCATTCTCTGCCACGTTTTTTATTATTCTTTCCATGCTTTTCACCTCTCACTGCCTGTGCTTAGGATTTGTCTTCTTAAGCTGACGAGTCCCCTTTGAGAGCGATTTATGCCACTCTCTCTTATCTCTGAGAAAACCCTCCTTATCATCTGCATAGCGTGCCTCCTTCTTCAAGGCAAGGTAGCTTTCATATCTTTCCCTGGTGAGTTCTCCTCTTTCTATAGCACTCTTTATTGCACAGCCCGGCTCGCTTTCATGGCGACAATCGCTAAATTTACAGCACCCGAGAAACCGCTCTACGTCTGCAAAGGCGTTTCCGATACCCTCGGTAACGTCCCACATTCCAAGCGAACGCATACCGGGCGTGTCGATTATCATAGCACCGCTACTTAATGTTATAAGCTCACGATGAGTAGTCGTGTGTCTGCCCTTGCTATCGTCCTCGCGAATTCCGTTTGTTGCCATAATATCTTCGCCTGCGAGAGTGTTTACAAGGCTGGATTTTCCCACACCTGAGGATCCAAGGAATACTATCGTTTTTCCCGGCAAGAAATAGCGATCAAGCTCGCTTATTCCATATCCCGTATAGGAGCTTACTGCGTGAACCGGAGCCCCCATAGAATATAGTTCGGCAGTTCTTATTCTTCCTGCAAGATCGTCAGTAAGATCTGCCTTCGTCAATATGACTACAGGCTCAGCACCCGATTGCCATGCAAGTGTCAGATATCTCTCAAGTCTTTTCGGATTGAAATCATGATTAAGCGACTGCATAATAAACACGTAATCAAAATTTGCAGCAACAGCCTGCTCACCCTTGTTGGGGTTTGGATCCTTTCTCATAAAAACGGTCCTTCTTTTGAGCGTTTTTACTATCATGCTGTCGCCTGACGGATTATAGTTAATAATAACGAAATCACCCGCAGTAGGAAAGTCCTCCATATCAACGTAATATTCTCTGGTCTTGAGTCTGCCGAAGCATTCACCCATCTCGCAGGCCAGCTTATATCTCTCCCTATGAACAGCAATAACCCTGGCCGGCATACCATCACAGAAGTCGTAAAATGACTTATCAAAGCCATATTCTTCTAAATTCAATTTATTGTCCTCCATTAGTTGTTTAGTTTTAAAATAGTACCTTACAACTGAAAAAGGGCATAAAAATAACACACCTGAGTGTGTCCTCCACATATTTCAGGTTTCCAAAATGGCATAGCAACAAAGAGGTATCTCTACCCCGTCATTTTTGCCATCGCCCTATTCAGTTTAACTTGCGATTACCTCTCTAACAATCATCCTATTTTCTCCTTTCTCATCTGCTTTTGCAGGTTTTTGTATTATTATAGCATAATTTTATAAACATTACAAGCGTTTCTTAAACTATTTTTATATAAATCACTCATAGTCTACCCTATGATGCGGGAAATGTCAAGCGTCAAGAAAACTCTTGATAAGAGCTTTCAGCTTAAAGACTGAAAGCTTGTCTTGAGGTCTGTCCCGTTTTCCGTTTAACAAAAAAGAGAAACGGGACTTGAACTGAGTAGGCTTTGCCTCTTCGCTAAGTTTTCTTTGATGGCTAAACGCCATAATTTTGCTTCGCAAACACACGCCAAGGTGCAAAATATATAATAAGTGCAATTTACAGATTTAAAAATATTGCTATTGTGATAAAAATGTGGTATAATTAAATTGAACAATAAGGATATTTGAGGATTTGCATGATAATTAAAAAAATAACAAATAATAATTTTTCAGTAATCAATTTAGACAACTTTAACCGTCAACAACAAATAACACGAATTTTTGTTAAAAAAGATGGAAATTATGAGCTTGAAGAACAACACGGCATAATGGATTGGACCATTAATAAAAAAAGAGAAGTTGCTCGTGACCTTGTTGATTGTAATTATATTTCATACCTTGCACTTGAAGAAAATAAAATCGTTGGATTTATGAGTCTTGTAAAAAAACTCGCATCTGACCGAATGATACTTGATTTGATTCAAGTTGACCAAAATTATCGTAGTAAAGGTATCGGTCGTGAGTTATGGAAAAAGGCGATTGAGGAAGCACGAATAGCCGGAGCAAAAGAAATATATATATCTGCCTTTCCTGCTGAAGAAACAATTAATTTCTATAAAGCAATGGGAGCTGATGTTACGGATAATCCAATTATATCTATTGCCAATGATGAGCCGGATGATCTCCAGCTTGTTTGTTCAGTTATATAAATTTCAATTTAACAAAGGTGGGATGATAAATGAAGATTGAGAATAATATTCTAAAGCATTATCTCAAAAATGTATATTTCATTACAGGTACAGCCTACGCAGGAAAGTCCACTACTGTAAAAATGCTTTCTGAACGTTATGATATGACTTTTTGCGGGGAAAATTATCATAGTGCAGTATCGGACCTTATAGCAACCCCCGATGTTCAGCCTGATATTTGCTATACAAACAGTATTACCGATTGGAAAGATTTCGTTACTCGCACTCCCGAAGAATACGAAAGATGGATTTACAGTGTGGGAAAGGAAGCAGCTGAATTTGAAGTGGCAGAGCTTATTTCAATATCGAAAGATAAAAAAGTAATTGTAGATACAAATATTCCTATTGATATACTCAAAGAAATCTCCGATTATAACCACGTTGCTATTATGCTTTCACCACAATCAATGAGCGTAGAACGTTTCTTCGATCGGAACGACCCCGAAAAGCAGTTTATCCTAAGTGTTATTAACTCCTGCGAGGATTCCAAAGTAGTGATGGAAAACTACCTGCAGGGTCTCGCACTTATTAACAGTAAAGAGCATTATAATGAATATGCCAATAGTGGTTTTTTCACCGTTATTCGAAAAGATAACGGTAAAGATACACGAGAGGAAGTCTGCGATATTATTGCAAAACATTTTGGCTTAATTTGATAAATTCCAATTTGTTGGGTGGTTTAAAATCATTTTAAATACAAATAAAATCAGGGTGGGACTAAAGATCCCCCCTTTTTGCGTTATTATTTTACCGAGAAATTTGAATACCAAAATAATCCCTTGTAAAGAAAAAGTACGAACCTTGATTACTCTGGGTTCGTACTATACTATCTGGTGCGGGAAACGGGACTTGAACCCGTACATCAAAGATACACGCCCCTCAAACGTGCGCGTCTGCCGATTCCGCCACTCCCGCGAACATTTGATATTATAGCACATACTTCCCCATTTGTCAATAGCTTTTTACAAAAATCCCCGAGAATTTTTTATCTTCTCGGGGATTTAACTTTTTTAGAACTTAAAGTAATTCTTAGCGTTGTAGTATGCGATGCCGGTTACGATGCTCTCAAGAGCCTTGTAATCCTCGGGATACTCACCCTCGTCCACCCACTTACCGATAAGGTTACACATGATACGTCTGAAGTATTCATGACGGGGATAGGAAACGAAGGAGCGGCTGTCGGTAAGCATACCAACGAATGCGGAGAGTGTACCGAGATTAGCAAGAGCCTGCATCTGTGCCTCCATACCATCTCTCTGATCATTGAACCACCAGCCGGAGCCGAACTGGATCTTACCCGCAACGCCTGCACCCTGGAAGCAGCCAAGCATAGTTCCAAGAACGTAGTTATCCTTGGGGTTAAGGGTGTAAAGAATTGTCTTAGGAAGGCAGTCCGCACACTCAAGATGGCTCATAAACGCACCAAGATCCTCAGCGATGCAGAGATCGTTGATAGAGTCAAAGCCTGTATCGGGACCAAGCTTCTCATACATCTTCTTATTATTGTTACGAAGAGCACCGATATGAAGCTGCATGGCCCAGTCAAACTTAACGTACTCCTCAGCACAAGCCTGAAGCATAGCAGTCTTGAAGGAGTCGATCTCCTCCTTGGTAAGCTCGCCACCCGCCATACGCTTATCGAAAGCAGCCTTTGCATCGCCTACCGCGAAAGGAACATACTCAAGAGCATGGTCGGAGAGACGGCAACCGTAATCGTTAAAGTACGCAATACGAGCCTTGATCCAGGCTACAAGCTCCTCATAGGACTTAACGCCGGTGGATTCGATATAAGGAATGAAGGTCTCCTTGCCAATCTCAATCGCCTTATCAGGACGGAAGGTAGGAAGCACCTTGGTGGAGAAGCCCTTAAGTGCTGCATGATACTCGAGTGTATCAACAGGATCGTCGGTAGTACAGATGATCTCTACGTTAGAGCGACGGATAAGCTCCTGTGCACGGAACTCAGGCTTTGCAAGGCAATCGTTAACCTTGTTCCAGATACGCTCGCAGGATTCCTCATTCAGAGTTTCGTCGATGTCAAAATATCTCTTAAGCTCAAGGTGGGTCCAGTGATAAAGGGGGTTGCCGATAAGACGAGGAAGAGTCTTAGCAAACATCTTGAACTTTTCATATTCGTCAGCATTACCGGTGATAAGCTCCTCAGGAACACCGTTGGTTCTGATCTGACGCCACTTATAGTGGTCACCGCCAAGGAAGAGATCAAAAGCGTTCTTAAACTGATAATTCTCAGCAATCTGCTTGGGAGAAAGATGGCAATGATAGTCGATGATAGGAAGATCCTTTACCATTGCATAAAGCTTTTTAGCAGGCTCATTCTTGAGCATAAAGTTATCATTAATAAAACTCATAGTGTTACACCGTCCTTAAATATTGAAATTTCTCTGTAATCATTGATTTCGTTCTTGGTTTCCCTACCCTCTGCCACGCTTAGTACGTAGTCAAACAGCTCGTCGGTAAGCGGATTACCGTCCAAGGTGGGAGAAGCGTCAAAGTCGATCCAGCCCGCCTTACGCTCTGCAAGAGAGTGGTTGGTAGCAATCTTAACGGTAGGAACGGGAGCACCAACGGGAGTGCCGCGTCCGGTAGTGAAAAGAATGATATGTACGCCGGCTGCCATAAGATTGGTTATCGCCACGATATCGTTACCGGGACCGTTAAGAAGCGACAGGCCGTTTTTAGTGAGAACGTCACCGTAATCCAACACGTCCACCACCTTGGAAAGACCGCCCTTCTGCACACATCCGAGGGATTTTTCCTCAAGGGTGGTAATGCCGCCCTTCTTGTTTCCGGGTGAAGGGTTCTCGTAAATAACCTGATTATGTCTTGTATAATAATCCTTGAAATCGTTGATAAGCTTAACGGTCTTCTCAAATACCTCGCGGCTTTCACAACGCTGCATAAGCAGATGCTCTGCACCGAACATCTCAGGCACCTCGGTAAGCACACAGCTACCGCCGTGAGAAATGACCTTGTCAGAAAGACGACCTACGAGAGGATTGGCAGTAATTCCGCTGTATCCGTCACTGCCACCACACTTAAGACCAATACGAAGCTTTGATACGTGTACGGGCGTACGCTCGAATTTATCGGCATAGGCCTTAAGCTGATTAATAAGCTCAACGCCTGCGGCGATATCGTCATCGTGATCCTGGGTGTTAAGGAACTTTACTCTGTCGGGATTATACTCGCCTAGTACCTTTTTAAACACCTCGATGTTATTATTCTCACAGCCAAGTCCAAGCACCAGAACACCTGCGGCGTTAGGATGGTTGACCATGCCACGAAGAATCTTCTGGGTTATTGTCTGATCGTCGCCCAGCTGAGAGCAGCCGAAGGGATGAGGAAAATATCTGGCACCGGTAAGCTCAGAAAGCTTCTGTGCAATTTTATTTACGCATCCAACGGTATTAACGATCCAAATCTCGTTTCTGATACCTACGTCACCGTTCTCACGTACGTAACCCATAAAGGTACGGTCTGTAGGCTCGGCAGGTGTATTATAGAACTTAGGCTCGTAGCTATACTCAAGATTGCCCGAAAGATTGGTCTTTACGTTATGAGTATGAACGTGCTCACCTTTTTTTATGTCACAGATAGCGTGGCCTATAGGATTGCCGTACTTGATAATATTCTCTCCGCACTGAATATCGCAAAGAGCGTACTTATGGCCGTCCTCAAGGTTGATATCTACATTATCAAGCTTATTTATTAACATACTTCTCTACCTCGGGAGTGATAAATGAAAGATCCTGACCCCACAGAGATTCGTTTGCAAGGATCTCAGCGGTATTATGAGTCTTCATAAACTCAATCACAGCCGCATCATCGTTGGTCATATCGGTCTTATAGAAATCAATAAGCTTTGCAAAGGAAAACAGAAGAGTTTCGGGCATATTATCAAATCTCTTGATATACTCCAGGATAGAAGGAAGCACTCTTACCTTGAACTTGGAAACCGAGTTAAGAGCAATAGCGGAAAGATAGTGCTTGATATAGGGGTTGCTGAAACGCTCAACTACGCTGTTAGCATAGGAAAGAAGCTCGTCTGCGTGAAGATCAAGAGTAGGCATAATCTCGTCAAATACGCATTTTCTGAGATGCTGACTCATGGTAGGATCGTCAAGACAGCTCTTAACTGTATCCAGGCCGGAAAGGAGTGCGTAAGGAACGAGAGAGGTGTGAGCACCGTTAAGTATTCTAACCTTTCTGGTTCGGTACATCTCAAGCTTATCAGGAGTGATGATAACATTGAGATCGGTCTTATTAAAGGGTATCTCGCTGTTAATGTCAAAATCGGTTTCTATTACCCAGAGGTGGAAGAATTCAGAGGTATTAACGAGATTGTCCTCGTAGCCGAGCTGAAGATCCTCGCCCTTAGGATAACCGGTATTGATACGGTCAACGAGAGTATTGGTGAAAACATTCTCCTCGCTAACCCATTTTTTAAAGTCATCACTAAGATTCCAAAGGTCGGCATACTGAAGGATACACTTCTTAAGATTGTCACCGTTACGATCAATTAATTCGCAAGGAAGGAAGATAAAACCGGGCAGACCGAGATCAAAACGCTTTTTAAGAAGCACGGTAACCTTCGCGGGGAAGCTCTTCGGAGGTGCATCGGTAATCTTATCCTCAGCCGAATAAACGATACCGCTCTCGGTAGTATTGGATACAATGAAACGCATCTCAGGCTGCTCTGCAAGAGCAAGATACGCATCAAAATCATCATAAGGCTTTACGCATCTGGAGATAACGTCGACGATAGTTTTGTCAACGCCCTCAACGCCTCTGATAACGTGAGTATAAACACAGTTCTGAGCGGTGAGCATGTCACACAAGCCCTGTTCAATAGGCTGAACAACTACTACACTACCGTCAAAATCCGAATTATCATTTACTTTCTGGAGCATCCAGTCAACGAATCCACGGAGAAATCCGCCCTCACCAAACTGAATTACTCTTTCGGTTCTTTGCTTTTTTTCAAAGACCATAATGAGTTCCTCCCTATTATTTTATTAATACACTTTTATTATAAAGGAATGTATTAATAAAAGCCTTAATTATTTTGATGCACATTTTACTATTTTTATATAAAACTTGATTTTTTTGATTTTAAGAAATAAATGACGACGAAGCAAAAGTCCGTCGCCATTTAAAAAGATTTATTAAGTGTATAAACGAAGGCCTTGCCTCCTTCTCTTTCTCTAGTTAGTATTCCGAGCTGCAAAAGAAGCATCAAGGCACCGTGAGCACCGATTCCACGCAAACGGGTGCAAGCCTCAAACTCAGATGCAGTAAAGCTTTCTGGAAGATTATCAGGTAAAACCGCCAGATAGTCACCGGGAGAGCAAAGCTCGATAACAGAGTTAAGTGCTGTCGGTACACAATTTATCTTTTCGGTGCGTTTTCTTCCAACCTTAAGCTTGCCGTTCAACAGGCGTGTTTCTATTACGTCGACAAAAACAAGCAGTATTCTCAGATTTGAATTAGGAATAAAGCGTCTTATCATTGATATTTCAGAAAGCGAATCTATAGCCCTGCCCCTTTTTCTGCTTTTTCTCGGCGGCTTGCTCTCTCCACTTTCGGTATCAACACGACAAATATATTTACTCTCAATTATAGGAAAAACGACCGTAACCTTATCCTCCGACAAAAACCGCTCAAGCATCGGAACAAGCTTGTTAAAGGATCTGGTCTGAATCTCTATTACTCCGTCATCATTAAGTATATCAGCAACAGAGCCAAGATGACTTACCTCGTGATACCTAGTGTCAGGCTCAAAGTAAAACTTGAGCGTTCGATGAAGCATCTTTTCACCGTAGGTTCCAATGCCTCCGCTCTCATACTCCTCGGCGGACGCCAGTTCTATTGCCTCTGAAAAAGACAGTCGCTCAGTCATGATGTCTGATGGCGTTTATAGCCGCACGACGATCGTCGCTCTTGAACACCGAGCTACCTGCAACAAGTATGCTGGCACCCGCAGAAATAAGCTCGGCAGAATTATCAGCAGTGATTCCGCCGTCAACCTGGATTTCAATATTTATTCCTCTGTTTTCTATTTCTGCCTTAAGTTTTCTTACCTTTTCAACGGTTTCCGGAATCAATTTCTGTCCGCCATATCCAGGCTCAACGGTCATTACCAGCACCATATCGCACCTGTCAAGATAGGGATAAACCTCCTCTATCGGTGTTCCCGGCTTAACAGATATTCCTGCCATAACTCCCTCTGAACGTATATCGTCTAAGAGCTTACCGGATTCCTTGCAGGCCTCGAGATGGAAGGTAAGAATATCCGCACCTGCCTCGATAAATCTCATAGCATATCTCTCCGGCTCTTCTATCATAAGATGCACGTCGAAGATCATATTACTCCTCTTTCTGAGTGCCTCAATGACCGGAAGTCCGAAGCTGATATTGGTAACGAACATACCGTCCATTACGTCAAGATGTACCATATCCGCACCGGCAGATTCGATATCCGCAACCTCAGCGGCAAGATTCGACAGATCGGCAGCAAGAACCGAAGGTGAAATTTTAGTCATACTATATCCTTTCTATACTATATTATCATAAATATAGTGACATATCTTTGTTTTATCCATAAGATAATATAGAGCCACGCTGTGGCAGATAGCGGCAGAGCTACTTGCGACGACAATAAAGTTAAAGATGTTTCAGTAAATTACGTAAGCACGGCACTGCCTTATGATTGGGGTGATTCTTCACCCCTTATTTTTTTACCGTGCAAACCGAGTGTGCGGCGATACCCTCCTCGCGACCGGTAAATCCGAGTTTTTCCTCGGTTGTAGCCTTAATATTAATTTTGCCGAGATCTATCTTAAGAATATCAGCAATATTTTCTCTCATTTTTTCTACATACGGAGCGATTTTAGGTCTTTGAATAACCAAGGTTGCATCAATATTCACAATAGAAAATCCCTGCTCGTGGATAATTTCACTTACCTTTTTTAAAAGGTAAAGACTGGAAATGTCCTTATACGAGGGATCTGTATCGGAAAAATGCCTGCCTATATCGCCAAGTCCGCATGCACCAAGAATAGCATCCATAATTGCATGAGTGAGAACGTCGGCATCAGAATGACCGAGCAATCCCTTATCGTGGGGAATATCAACTCCTCCAAGAATAAGCCTTCTGTCGTCCACAAGCCTGTGAACGTCATATCCGTGACCAAATCTGATCTCCTCCATGGGACGCCTCCTTTCGATTATATACTCAGCAAAGGCTATATCCTCTACCCTGGTAAGCTTAATATTACTCTTACCCGTATCTACCGGACAAACACCGATTCCAAGGCTCTCAACAAGCATATTATCGTCGGTTACGGCTTCAATGCTCTCGGTGTTATTCAATGCTGCTTGATAAATCTCGCGACTGAACACCTGGGGGGTCTGAGCCGAGAAAAGATGCTCTCTCGGTACAGTTCGATCTATCATTCCATCTTCAAGATGCTTTACCGTGTCGGTAATAAAAGTACCCGCCGTAGCTGCTCCGTGACAGATAGCAGAATCAACGACAGAAGCAATTTTTTCGGGTGTAATAAGGCACCGTGCCGCGTCGTGAATTGCAACATATTCACTGCAGGGAGAAATCGAATTAAAGCCGATTTTAGCAGATTCTGCTCTTGTTTTACCACCGGAAATTACCGATATTACCTTGGTAAAGGAGGCAAGCTCCTCTCTTGTCAAGTCCAGATCCTCTGCTCTGCAGACAACTAGGATATCTTTTATTTTTTCGCAATCGGAAAAGGCTCTTACCGAGCGAGAAAGAACACTTTCCCCAAGGATAAGCATTTTTTGCTTAGGAATAAGCTTATCCATGCGACTGCCACTTCCTGCAGCTAAAATTATCGCGGTAACGTGTGGTGTGGCTTTCATCCTATGCCTCCCTTCCTGCTTGATTAGGTTGTGGTTAACTGTGGGAATTCTCATTCAACAAAATTTTACAATTTTCTCCGTTAACCCTATTTTTACTCTTACATTTTAGCATAACTTTGAGCAAAAGAAAAGGGCTTTTTGCTTTTTTGCCCTGTTTTTTTATTAAAAAATCAAAAAAAATCAAAAAAAATCGCATTTTTTCGAATATTTTTTTCAAAACCCCCTTGATTTTCTTTTAAACATAGGCTATAATATATGCGTGGGAGAAAGTGGGGATTTGTGTGTCAGTTGCACAAATTTGTGTGACTCGTACCCGAATCCGTCCCATTTTTCACCTCAAAAAACTATGAAGGAGGCAGTAGCATGGCATTTATTAGCTCATTTATGTATTCGTTTGACACCAAAAAGCGTATACTCGTTCCTAACAAATATCGCGAAGAGCTTGGCGAAACATTTTACGTAACCCGTAGCCTTGACACCTGCCTCACCGTTTATACCGAAAGCGAATGGGAAATATTCTTAAACGGTTTAAGCGAGCTTCCCAACACAACCAGTGCTGCAGCTAAGGAATACTTTATGTCTGCCGCACAGAAGTGTACCCCGGACGGAAGCGGTCGAATCCTTCTTGATGACAAGCTTATCGGTCATGCAAGGATCAATAAGAACGCCGTATTCGTCGGTGCAGGAAACGTAATCAACATCTGGTCGGAGGAGCTTTGGTCTGCCCGTGAGGCAAGCCGAGATCTGGAGGGTATCCGTGCCCTGCTCCTTCAGCACGGTCTATAATTCGGTTCGGAAAGGACTGTTGATTATATGAATAGCTTTTCACACGTATCGGTTCTCCTTTTCGAGTGCATTGAGGCTCTCAACATAAGAGATGGCTATACATACGTAGATGCGACCACGGGAGGTGGCGGCCATTCTCTCGAAATTGCAAAGCGACTCGGTCCGAATTCAAGGCTTATCTGCTTTGACCGTGACAAGGATGCAATTGCAGCGGCTAAGGAAAGGCTTAAGGATTATCTTGATAAGATCACCTTTATTAATGAAAACTTTTCCAGTCTTGAGAGAGTAATAAAGGAGTATAACATAACTAACCTGGGCGGAGTTCTTGCTGACCTTGGCTGTAGCAGCTATCAGTTCGACACCCCGGAAAGAGGATTCAGCTACATGCACGATGCAAGGCTGGATATGAGAATGGATACCGACTCTCCCCTTTCGGCTTACGAAATAGTGAACGAGTATCCCGAGCATCAGCTCAAAAGAATAATCTATGATTATGGCGAGGAGAGATTTGCCCCCAGAATTGCCTCTGCCATTTGCAAATACCGCGAAACAGAACCAATAACCACCACGCACAAGCTTACAGAGATCATCAAGGGTGCAATACCCAGTGCCGCAAGAGCAGACGGACCTCATCCCGCAAAAAGAACCTTCCAGGCGATAAGAATTGAGGTAAACGGCGAGCTCGATGCGATAAAGCCCTTGATCGACTCTGCTGCAGCGAATCTTGTGCCCACAGGCAGACTTGCTATTATTTCCTTCCATTCCTTAGAGGACAGAATAGTTAAGCAGACCTACAAATCACTTTTGGGCGGTTGCACCTGCCCCAAGGACTTCCCTGTTTGTGTATGCGGCAGAAAGCCCGTGATTAAAGAAATATCAAGAAAGCCCATACTTCCCTCAGAAGAAGAGCTTAACGTCAACCCCAGATCCAGAAGTGCTAAGCTTCGTGTAGCAGAAAAATTGTAAGAGGAGAAAAGAAAATGACACAGAATATCAGCAATTACGACAGACTTTATGAAAATATGAAGCAGAGATTCACTATCTCTCAGGATAATAACGAGTACACCATTGGCGAATATATGCTTTTCAAGGCTGAGTCCAAGAAAACCGAGACCTCTAATCTTCCCGTTGCTGCAAATACTGCTGTTACCAGAAGCGAAATGGCAATGAGCAATATTGTTTCCTTCGTTGACGACAAGCTTACCATCAAGCAGGCTCCCGTTAAGGATAAGACCATCAAGGCATTCCCCTTCCGTGCATCTGCATCCGCATTCCTTACTGCGTCAGTTGCTTGTGCATTTATCCTTTCCTTCGTGCTTATCGGTGTTAAGGCTCTCTCTACCCCCGCTCCCTCTGTTAACGGTGTTGCGGTTTCCGAGAGCGAGAACAACGAGGTAAGCCTTGCAGACGTATATTTCGAATAATTCCCGATTTCTTTCATATTTTATTAAGTAAATAAATAAGATATAGCGATAGACAAACGTCTGTCGCTATTTTTCTTCTGAAGATTGATATGGCGATGGACAAATGTCTGTCGCTATATTTTTTGTTTTGGGGATAAATAAATGAAAGCTAACGTAAAAAAATCAACGCGGCAAAGAGTCACCGCAATAATGCTGCTTTTCTTTATGTTCGCAGCATATCTACTTATAAACGTATTCAAGCTCGCCTATTTAAAATATGATTACTATCGCGATAAAACCTACGACCAAGTAACGACCTCATCGGCTTTAGTGGCGGAGAGAGGAAAAATATATGACTCAAATATGAACGTTCTTGCCGAAAGCAGCACCGTCTGGCGAATATTCGTTTCAACCAGAGATATACGAGATGCAAGCAAAAAAAGCGGCAAGGATTACGCAAGGATAATCTCGGATGGATTGGCAAGCATTTTGTTCTTCGATAAGGATAATATGTATACCAAGCTGAAGAATTCATCCGTACTGGACGTCACACTAAAGCGAACGGCAACAGAGAAGGAATATAAAGCGGCTATGGAGTTTATTAAAGAAAACGGACTGGAGGCTCTCGTATTTACCGAGGCAAAGACCTCAAGAAGCTATCCTGAAGGGACGCTCGCTGCCCACGTGCTGGGCTTTACCGGAAGCGACAACCAGGGGTTATACGGTCTTGAATACTTCTACGATGATCTTTTAGCCGGTACGGACGGCTATTACGTATATGCCAAGGATGCTAACGGTGTTGCTCTTGACACAGAATATTCAGATTACTTTCCTGCTACCGACGGGTATAGTATTGTAACAACAATAGATTCATATATTCAATCCGAGCTGGAGGCGGTTATTGAAATGGCACGGGCTAATCACGGAGCCGAGAACCGAGTAACGGGAGTTGTTATGGACACATCCACCGGTGCGATCCTTGCCATGGCAACCACCTCCCCCTTCGACCCGAATGACCCATTCACGCTGGACGATGAGTCTTTGGCGAAGCTGAACGCCTCCGGTTTTCTGCCGGGAACAGATGAATATAACGCCTACAAAAGCGAGCTGATGCAGATAATGTGGTCAAACAAGGCGGTCAGCGAAACCTACGAGCCGGGTTCAACCTTCAAAATAGTTACCGTTTCCGCAGCGTTAGATCTTGGCGTAGCAAATGAAAGCAGCACGTTCTCCTGCAAGGGATATTATCAGATCGGAGGCTGGAGAATAAGATGCCACAAAACCACCGGCCACGGCTCAGGCTTTAATCTTGCATACGGGCTTCAGATGTCATGCAACCCTTGTATGATGGTTTTGTCGCAAAAAATAGGTGCCGAAAGCTTCTACGATTACGTTGAGCGATTTGGTTATCTGGAAAAAAGCGGAATCGACCTGCCAAGCGAGGCATCCACCATATTTCATAAGGAGGAAAGCATTGGCTCCACCGAGCTTGCGACAGCCTCCTTCGGTCAGCGATTCAAGGTTTCTGTAATAAATCATCTTACCGCAATATCCGCTGTCGCAAACGGCGGCAGGCTTATGACTCCATATATAGTTCAGCAGGTGATCGACTCGGACGGAAATATAATCTCCGAGCATCAGCCACAGATAAGACGCACAGTGATCTCCGAGGAGGTAGCCACTACAGTATCCAAAATACTTATTGAAGGAGTTAGCGGTAACGGAGGAGCTAAAAACGCAGGCGTTGCAGGATATGATATAGCAGCAAAAACCGGAACGTCTCAGAAATTCGACGTTCTTGATGAAAACGGAAACTCATACCTCAGAATAGGCTCGACCGTTGCCTACGCTATAGATCAAGGACAAGGAATTTCCATGATAATCGTTGTGGATGAGCCAACGTCTAACGTAAAGTATGGAAGCGTGGTTGCCGCCCCTTACGTATCCATGCTGATGGAGAAGCTACTTCCCTACCTCGAATACAGATGCAATGCCGAGGAGGTCAACGTTACAGTTGACAACTACGTGGGAATGAACGTTAATACCGCAAAAAACAAGCTTGACGCGGCAGGAATCTCCTATGAAATAATCGGAAGCGGAGATACAGTATTATCGCAAACGCCGTCAAGTGACGACAGCATCACGGTAGCTTTATCTAAGATTATACTTTACACCACCAAGGAGGAGGAGATGAAGGTAACCGTGCCCGATCTAGTAGGAATTAATATGATCGAGGCTATAAGAATAGCAACTAATGCAGGCCTCAGCATAAGACTTGCCGGTATGGGATCCACTGCTCCGGGTGCTGCCGATATAGTGTTTGATCAATCTCTACCACCAGGCAAGATCGTGCCACTAGGCAGCGTGATCGTAATTCGATTAGCGGTAGATGGATATGATGACTAGGAGGATAAATGAGAATTTCAGAATTAATAAAGCGTGAAGAATATCTTATTTGCGAGTTGGATGAAAGCACAGAATTTAAGCATCTTACGACGGATCTCGCCGACGTTGATGAAGAGGATATCCTCGTCGTTCCAAATGACAACAAGCCGCTCGATTTCTCCATGCTTAAGACTAACCCATTAGCAGTTATTTGTGGCATAAATACAGTTCTGCCCGATAATATACCTGCAATTCGTGTTTCGAATCCAAGAATAGCCACCGCTAATGCATTTTATAGATACGAGAATCCATCACTTGAAGGGATCAGAATCATTGGCGTTACAGGCACTAACGGCAAGACAACCACTGCAACTATCATTAAAGAGATACTATCAAAATGTGGGTATAAGGTAGGCTTTATCGGTACCGGAAAAATAGAGATAGAGGACGAACAATTAGCCGATTATAAATACTCTATGACCACCCCGGATCCCGAGCTGCTATACCGATCGCTAAGACAAATGCGTGAGAGTGGGTGCGACATTATTGTTATGGAGGTATCCAGCCATGCCCTGGCTCTGGATAAGCTGGCTCCGCTAAGATTTACATACGGAGTTTTTACAAATCTATCTAACGAGCACTTAGATTTTCACAAGGATATGGAAAGCTATTTCAAGGCTAAATGCAAGTTGCTTTCCGCCTGCGAATGTGCCGTGTTTAATATTGATGACAGATATTTTAAGAAAGCCCACGATCTTTTTGATGGCAAAAAAATATCTGCAGGAATCCTCTGGCGTGGGGACGTTTATGCCACCAATATAGAAAGCAAGGGCTTTGACGGTTCATCCTATATTTATCAGGGAAGCGGATTTTCCTATAAAGCAGAGCTTAATCTTCCGGGCTCATACAACGTCTACAATGCAATGCTGGCTTCTGCGGTATGTATTGATTTTGGTTGCCGCCCCTGTGATGTAAAAAGGATACTCAGAGATATTCCATACATCCCGGGGCGGTATGAGATAATAAAAGATGAAGTATCGGTAATAATAGATTATGCTCACACTGCCCTGGCCTTTGAAAGTATAATGAAGGAATTATGCATCAATAAGGGGCAAGGAAGCCTGACCGTGGTATTCGGATGTGGAGGCAATCGGGATAGATCGAAAAGGCCTATGATGGCTGCCGCGGCAGAAAAATACGCTGACAGAATCATTGTTACGACCGACAATCCCCGCACAGAGGACCCGAAGGATATTATTTCGGATATAATCAGAGGCTTTAACCGAGGAAGCTATGAAATAAAGGAAAGCCGAAGGGATGCAATTACCTATGCAATTACACAGGCTGATAAAGGCGATATCGTCGCCATAATCGGTAAGGGCCCCGAAAGGTATAATATTGACAAAAACGGATATAGCGAGTTTAACGAAAAAGAAATCGTGCTGGAGGCGTTAAGCTGTAGAAGAGGTAAGAAAAAATGCGAATAGAGCTCGGTATGCCTTTAACTCTCGGCGAAATCGCAAAGGCCTCCGGCGGCAAGCTACAGACTGACGGATCGCAGATAATAAAAAGCATATCATCCGACACAAGAAATCTGAAAGCGGGAGATCTGTTTATTGCACTTATAGGCAATAAATATGACGGCACAGACTACGTTCACGAGGCCAAGAATAAAGGAGCATTCATTCTATCGCGTAAGCCGTCGATCAGTCATATTTTACACGCAAGTCCAAGGCTAGGCTTACTCGATTTAGCATCAAAATATGCACAAAATCTTCCTTATTTATTATATAAGATAGGAATAACCGGCAGCGTGGGTAAAACTACTACCAAGGAGTTTCTGAAAATCCTGCTTTCATCTCAGTACAGGATAACCGCCTCCGAGGGAAATTTCAACAACGACATCGGCATGCCCATGTCCATTCTTTCGGCAAAAGCAGATACGCAGATTTTGATTATGGAAATGGGTATGAACGCCCCGGGGGAAATCAGTAGGCTATCGAGATGCCTAAGACCTGACATCGCTCTGATAACCAATATTGGAACAGCTCATATTGGTAAGCTGGGAGGACTAGAGGAGATAGCTTTGGCAAAGCTGGAAATAATCGATGGAATGTCAGGGGGAAAATTATTACTTCCTGACGACAAAATACTTACGTCAAGGGTTGACGAATACGAGCTGTTCTCTACTAAGAACAAATCGGCGGATTACTATCTTGAAAGAGAAGAAGGCAGACATATTTCACTGTACGCGAAGAAAACTAAATTCTGCTCCACGGACTTTCATCTTACTGAAAATCATCATCTTGACTGCCTTGCTGCCGCCTGTTCCATAGCAGTAAATGTATGTGTCACTCAAGAATGCTTGCAAGAGAGAATTGCGTTGGTTTCAAAAGATAATATCAGGCAGAAAGATATTTATGCATCGAATTATCATTTTATAGACGATTCCTATAACGCCTGTCTTGAATCTATGATATCCGCAATAGACGAATTCTGTGAAAGCCGGCGTGACGCTAAGAAAAGTCTTGTGCTTGGTGATATTCTCGAGCTTGGAGAGATGAGTGACGAAATACATTTTAAGATTGGAATGCATATTGCTAAAAAACCTATCAACTATCTTTTTTTGTTTGGCAGCTCTATTATTAAAATTAAAGAAGGAGCTGTCCAAGGCGGCTTTCCAAAGGAACGTATATTTATTAACACCGATATTTCAAGACCCAGTGATACCGCACGCAAGATCAAAACAGTCTGTGCTCCCGGCGAGGCGATTTTACTTAAGGCATCGCGAAAAATAGGGCTTGAGAGAGTTTTATCATACTTTTCAAATTCACCGAAGGAGATAGAATGAATGAATAAGGAAATACTCGTCTGCATTTTTGCATTTTTAATATCTCTATGCATCACTGTGATCATTGAAAAAAGACTGATTCCAATTCTCTCAAGAAAAGCCGCTCAACCAATATATGCAGACGGCCCCTCCTGGCATCTTTCTAAAAGTGGAACGCCTACTATGGGTGGAATAGCCTTTCTCGTTGCCATATCTATCGTGCTCGGTGCAGCCATACCCTTGCTGATTTTTGCAAGGGGAGATCTCTCCTCGGGAATCTCAATTATTCTTACCCTGTTCTTCTCTATCGGCAACGCACTTATCGGTATTCTGGACGACCTGGTAAAGCTACGAAAAAGAGAGAACGCAGGACTCAGCCCTAAACAAAAGCTTGTTCTTCAGCTCTTGTTAGCCCTGCTCTTTCTTATGTCAAGAAAATTTTTCTTTGATGACTCCGAGCTGCTGAGATTCAGCTTCGGTAGTATTGATGCGGGCTTTTTATATTACCTCTTCGCACTCATACTAATACTCGGTACGGTCAACTGTGCAAATCTGACCGACGGAATTGACGGTCTGGCATCCTCCACCGCCTCTACGGTTGGAATAGTTTATTTGATTATCGGCTTGTTTACCTCATCGATCCAGCTATCACTTATTTCAGCAACACTCATAGGCGGCACAATAGGCTTTCTTCTTTTCAACAAGCATCCCGCAAAAATATTCATGGGAGATACGGGATCCTTGTTTTTAGGTGCACTGGCGGTCAGCATGGCCTTCTGCTCGGGTAATCCCATAACAGTAATTTTTATCGGCGGTGTGTACGTTTTAGAGGGGATATCGGTTATTCTTCAGGTGGCTTATTATAAGCTTACAGGGAAACGACTTTTCAAAATGGCACCAATCCATCATCATCTCGAAAAAAACGGCATCAGCGAAAACAAAATATGTCTTATTGCGGTTCTATTTACGCTATTGTTCTCCGTTCTATCCTTTATCGTGGTGAAGTTATAAGCTATGTCTGTGATTTCAATTAATAGATTTTTGGCTCGGCTAAAAAAAGTGGGAGGCGGAAGAATTGACGGTCTTTTTCTTCTTGCCGTGTTGCTAATTACAGCTTACGGCACCTTGATGGTATTCAGTGCGGGTGGAGCCTATGCCGAGGCAAGGTACGGTGACAGTCTGTATTTTGTAAAAAAGCAAACCGTATGGCTTCTCATAGGCTTTGCCGTTATGATGGCCGCTTCGCACGTAAATCCAAGCATATATAAAAAATACACGCCGTATCTATACGGCCTTACACTATTTTTGCTATTGTTAGTTTTACTGGTAGGCTTCGTTGGCAACGGAGCACAAAGATGGATCTCCATAGGTCCAATAACCATTCAGCCATCGGAAATAGCAAAGCTATCTATAATTCTGAGCCTCGCCTATTATTTTTCAAAGCACGAGGAGCGTGCGACCGACAGAAAAAGCAAAAGGAACATATTCATCTATGGAACGTTGTATCCATGCTTAATAATTGCAATTCCAATAATTCTGGTAATGCTTCAAAAGCATTTGTCATGCATTATCATTCTGGGTGCGATAGGGCTAGTGCTTATTTTTGTCGCAGGAATTGATGTAAGATACATATCCGCCTTCTGCGGTGCAGGCATAGCCGGAATAACCTGCCTGGCACTTTTTACAGACTACACGAAGGACAGAATTACAGTCTGGCAGGATCCCGAAAAATATAAGCTGACAGGAGGCTGGCAAACTCTACAGGGCTTGATGGCGATCGGCTCGGGTGGCTTGTTCGGCGTTGGTTATGGCAACAGTATACTAAAGCATTGCTATGTTTCAGAGCCTGCAAATGATATGATATTCGCAATTCTATGCGAGGAACTGGGGCTTGTAGGTGCGGCAGTTGCCATGATTTTATTCGGCTTTCTTATTTACAGAGGCACGGTTATAGCCTTACGTTCACCAAATTGCTATACCAAGCTCGTATGCTTGGGTATATGCATAAAAATGGCACTTCAGGTTCTACTCAATATTGCTGTAGTAACGAACAGCATACCTAACACGGGTATCTCACTTCCCTTTTTCAGCTACGGTGGATCATCACTAATAATGCTATTCTTTGAAATGGGAATAATACTATCAATATCAAGGCATTCAAAAATACAAAAATAGAAAGGAAATAAAAATGAGGCTTTTACTTTGCGGTGGTGGAACCGCAGGACATATTAATCCGGCTATAGCAATCGCCGAGGAGCTTAAAAATGGAGAAAAAAGCTCGGATGTTTTGTTTATCGGTCGAAAGGGCGGTCACGAAAACGAGTTGATCTCCAAGGCAGGCTTCGAGGTCAGAACGATTGACGTAGAAGGTATAAGGAGGTCAATATCTTCGGATAACGTCAGAAGAATAATCAAGGCACTTAAGGCACGTTCCGCAGCGGAAAGAATCATTAAGGATTTCAAGCCCGACGCAGTGCTTGGAACAGGAGGATACGTTTGCTGGCCGGTAATAACCGCAGCTGAAAGGCTTGGCATTCCTACCGCCATTCACGAGTCAAACGTCACCCCCGGTCTTACCACCAAACTGCTATCTGGAAAATGCGATCTAATGCTTCTTAACCACGATATAACAAAACAGTATCTTGGAAGAAAAGGGAAAACGGTAACCGTTGGCAACCCACTTCGAATGGATTTCAGCAGAATTTCAAGAAGCGAGGCACGAAGAAAAATGGGAATAGGAAAGGACGAAATATTTATTCTTTCCTTCGGCGGAAGCATCGGTGCCGCACGCTTAAACGAGGTAATGCTACAGGTAATCAAGGAGCATTCGTCAAAAATAAAAGGCATCAGACACCTTCACGCCACAGGAAAGAGATACTACAATTTGGAAGAAAAAGGATACGTTGACCGTACCGTTGACGGATGCAGAATCGTTCCCTTTATTAACAATATGCCCACTGCACTAAGTGCCGCAGACATCGTAATCTGCAGGTGCGGATCCATCACTCTTTCAGAGCTTTCTGCAGTTGGAGTAGCTTCAATTCTAATCCCCTCCCCAAACGTATCTGGAAACCATCAATTAAAGAACGCAAAGCATCTCTCGGATGTGTCGGCAGCAGAGCTTTTAGAGGAGAAAAACCTATCTGCAGAGGCGATAATAGAACGACTTTTGTTCTTAGAAAACAACGAAAACGCAAGAAAAACCAGGGCAAAAGCAATAAAGGCCTTTTATACACCGGATGCAGCAAAAAGTATAGTCAATGAGCTATATCGACTAAAAAAATAGGCAAAAATAGCGGTTTTTCGACCGCTTTATTGTTTTTCCGAAGCTAACCTTTCCAATTCTTTAAACTTGCTTTTATTTCTGCCTTATTTTATACTTTAAATATTTTATAATTTGTTAATATGTAAGAAAATATTTTAAATCTCTTGAAAGTAAAAAAAACTTATGTTATACTATATACGATAAATATTTAAAATAAAATAGTATAAAATTTAGTTAAAAATAACGGAGGATTTAAAATGGAATTCGATTTCGAACAGGTATATGACAGTGGTGTTAATATAAAAGTTATCGGCGTAGGCGGCGGCGGAAACAATGCTGTTAACCGTATGATTTCTACCAATATTCGTGGCGTTGAGTTTATTGCTGTAAACACCGACAGCATGGCTCTTGATACCTCTTGTGCTGCTAAGAAGCTTGTCATCGGTGACAAGATCACTCACGGCAAGGGTGCCGGTGCTAACCCCGAGGTTGGTAAGCGTAGTGCAGAGGAATCCATCGAGCTCGTTCGCGATGCTCTTCAGGGTGCAGACATGGTATTCATTACCGCAGGTATGGGCGGTGGTACCGGTACCGGTGCGGCTCCCGTTATCGCTAAGGCATCCAGAGAGATGGGCATTCTTACCGTAGGTATTGTTACCAAGCCCTTCTCCTTCGAGGGTAAGAGAAGATATGCTCAGGCAGAGATCGGTATCGCTGAGCTCTCCAAGTACGTTGACTCTCTTATCGTTATTCCTAACGAGAGACTTAAGCAGGTAGAGGATACTCACATCACTCTCGCTAACGCATTTGAGATCGCTGACGACGTTCTTCGTCGCGGTGTTCAGTCTGTATCCGAGCTTATCAACGTTCCCGGCTTCATCAACCTTGACTTTGCTGACGTTACCTCTATCATGAAAAACGCCGGCTATGCTCATATGGGTGTAGGTGCTGCTAAGGGTACTGATAAGGCACAGGTTGCTGCTATGCAGGCGATCTCCTCTCCCCTTCTTGAGACCAACATTACCGGTGCTACCGGCGTGCTTGTAAGCATCACTGCTTCCGAGGACATTCAGCTCGATGAGATCGACGCTGCATCCAACATGATATACGAGGAGGCTCATCCCGATGCAAATATCATTTGGGGTGCTGCATTCGATCCTACCCTTCAGGATGAGATGCGTGTTACCGTTATCGCAACCGGCTTCATCGCTGACAACGCTGATACCAAGAAGCCCGAGCCTGCAAGAGTTGCTCCCCAGCCTGTTGTAGAGACTCCCGTTGCTCCTCAGCCTGCTCCTGTTTACTCTGCTCCTGCTGCTCCCTCTGTTGATGATATCTTCAGAAAGCTTGATGCAGAGCCCGTTGTTCAGGAGGCTCCCAAGCCTGCTGCAGAGCCCGTATCCACCAAGTCCTCCTATGAGGATATCTACGGCGGTACCTACACCTGCATCGTAAAGAACAAGAGAAGATAATTTGATTACATAAAAAGCGGAACGCACAGTGCGTTCCGCTTTTCTTTTTTTGCATAGATAAAGACAAATATAAAATACCTTAGGATCGCTTTAGTTAACTTCACCTTCTTTCATTTCAACACTAAGGGGAGATAAAAGAATCCTCCACTAAAGCAAAATAATACACCGTGCATCATTTAAACAAAGCCGTGCAATCAACCGGAGTTATCAACACACGTTTACTCTTATAAATCCACATTTGAAAGAGTGCAAAATGTGGGTTAAGCAAAAACTACATTTTTCCGTTTTTCCTTTTAGGCACTTTTTTAACATTACTTTTTTCCGATAAGAAAAAAATGAATTTTCCACATCGCAATTATGTCATTTATTGGCTTTTTCAAGGCTTTTATGCACCAGTTTCTATCAAATAACGGAATAATATACTTTTTTCCGCAGAGTTTTCCACAGAAAATTTGGGACGGTTTGGGGGACGTGTTGATAATTTTACCCTGTTTTCCACATTCGTCAACAGTTCCTTAAGGGGTGAACGGAAAAGTGTAATTTTGCTTTTTTGAGCTTTTTACGCTGTAAAAATCCGTTCTGCTCCTCATTCTTTCTCCATGCATTCTGCGAATTAAAGAAATAAATAAAAACGAATAGAAATAAAAAAAGAGCTCCCTGCCCTAACCGGCGGGAGCTCTTTTTTATCATTAACTGAAGAAATAGATAAGAGCGATTGCAAGAACGCTGATTACCATAAGACCGGCAAGAATACCAGCCATAATCTTAACAAACAAAGAGTTTTTTTTCATTATGTATAATTCCTTTTGGTTTTATTAATCCTTGTAATACTTTGCCAAGGTGTCGGTAACGTTCTTGTTACCCTTCCCTCTTACGGGAAGCTTGGAGTTGATGATGGAAAGACCCCTTGCAACCGAGTCGATAGGATTGATTGGCTGTTTTACGGGAATACCAAGCACCTTGCTCATCATAAGATCAAGTCCGTGTATCATTGCACCGCCACCGGTAAGAACGATTCCGTTCTTGAGAATCGCCTCAACGTTTTCGAGGGGTATCTTCTTAACAGCAACTGCTACCGCCATAAGAAGTCTGTGCAGCGGCTTTTCAAACACGCCGACAATATCCTCAGAGGAAATAGTCATCTTAACGCTGTTACCTGTAAGAGAGAGTGTACCCTCGATATCAACGCTTGACTCCTCCTTGCCGTGCCATACAGAACCGAGCTGCTCCTTGATAGCTCTGGCTACCGAGATAGATACGTTTACACCGCCCTGCTCGCTGATGTACTGCTTAACCGCCTTATCAAAGTCCTCGCCGCCAATTGCCTCTCTTGCAGTATAGGTAACAGAACCGTTATGAAGAACTGCAATCTCGGTGGACGACGCACCTACGTTTACAGAGATAACGCTGTCCATGGGAGAGCCACCCGCACCGATAAGAGCTGCAATCGCACGATTAACAGCGTAGCTCTCGGATATACCGGCATCGGTGAGAATACTGAATATTTCCTTCTCCTGCTTGACAATAAGATCCGAGGGGATACCAATAACACAACGAATACGATCGTCAACAGGAATGGATCCAACCACGTGAGAAACTATGCTCTGGGTGATCTGTCTATCAAAGAGAAGACCGTTTTTAAAGGGTCTGACAAGCAAGGCACGGTCGCCAAGCTCTCCTCCCTGCTCGATAGCGGCGTTACCCACCGAAATAATACGGCGGCTATCTTTATCAATAAGAGCGACCGATTGCTCGCGTGAAATACCGGCTATCGTATCACTAACAGTAATATTAGCATATCCCAAATCAAGACCGATTTTAGTAACCATGCCGCCATCCTTTCAATGTTTTTTTGCCCCCATTTATACAGGTACAACATATTATACTACATTTCACTTGAAAATGCAAGTATATTTTTAAATATAATCACAAATTTTATCTTTTAATGCCGTAAATCGCATTATTTGATGGTTGTTTTGAGTCATTTTATAAGGAATATCAGATCTTCCGACCAAAATCACCATGCTTTTTGCCCTGGTGACAGCAGTATAAAGAAGATTCCTCGCCATTAGCATAGATGCACAGTAGTACATGGGAATGATAACCACGGGGTACTCGCTTCCCTGACTCTTGTGAACGGTTATGGCATAGGCAAGCTCCAGCTCATCAAGCATTGTGAAGGAGTACTCGGCATATCTATCGTCAAATCTGATATTAAGCGTTTCCTCATTTAAATTTATGCTCTCGATGACGCCTATATCACCGTTAAACAGTCCAACACCGATAGCACCGTTTTTCTCCCACTCGATATCGTAATTATTGGTGATCTGCATCACTCTGTCACCCTCGCGGAAAACAGTACCGTGAGAGCTCTTCTCTTTTTTGAACCTTCCGGGAGGATTAAGCCTTGCCTGAAGGACCGAGTTAAGTGCCTCAACGCCAGCCACTCCCTTTTTGGAAGGAGTGATAACCTGAATCTTATCCCTGATATCTCTGCCATAGGTTTTCGGAAGTCTTTCATTGATAAGCGAAGCGACAGTCTCGGCAATATCCGCCTCACGCTCTCGCCTTACAAAGAAGAAGTCGCTATCCGTCACATTGAGCAGCGGAGGAGTTCCCTCGTTTATCCTATGTGCGTTTGTAATTATTAAGCTCTCCTCGGACTGTCTGAACACCTCTGTAAGCCTTACGGTTTTTATTCTCTCCGATTCAATAAGATCGGATAGCACGTTTCCGGCACCAACGCTGGGAAGCTGATCGGAGTCGCCTATAAGAACGAGTCTGGAGCCACGCTTCATTGCCCTGATCAAAGCCGCTGTAAGCGACAGATCAAGCATGGATGCCTCATCTACGATGACAACGTTTTCACTTAGGGGATTTCTCTCGCTACGGCAAAACCTTACCTTACCGTCGACAGTTCTCTCCATTTCCAGCATTCTGTGCACGGTCTTTGCCTCCTCACCTGTAGCCTCACTCATACGCTTGGCTGCACGTCCGGTGGGTGCCGCTAGAACCGTTTTAAGCCCTACACTGTTGAATATAGAAATAAGTGCCTTGACTACCGTGGTCTTACCTGTTCCGGGACCGCCTGTAAGTATCATTACACCGTTCTCAAGAGAGGTAAACAGTGCCGTTCTCTGCATAGGTGCAAAGGAGATATTAATTCCAACCTCAACCTTTTCAATAAGCGATGAAATATCCCTTACTCCAAAATTGCCAGCAGATGCACAAAGCCTAACGAGGCCTCTGGCAATAAGGTCCTCTTCCTCTGCCGTCTGGTTAGTCATAATGTAATTAACGTCGCCCTTTTTATAGCAGGATAGCTCAGAATCATCAAGCAGAGCTTCAAGATTGCTCTTAACCGCCTCCTCGGATATCTCGAGTATCTCGGATGCAGATCTGACAATCTCATCCTCGGGCAAACAGGTGTGACCTCCCGTAGCAGCGGCACTTGAAAGAACGTAGCAGATTCCACTGAATATTCTGTTTCTCGAATCAAAGGCTATGCCAAGGCTCTTTGCAATAGCATCCGCCTTAGCAAAAGGAATACCAAGCTCTCCGTTGCAAAGAATATAAGGATTATCCTTGATAATTCCCACGGCACCGACGCCAAATTGCTTATAAACCCTTGCAACCTCACCAACACCCATATAGTCCTTGCAGAACATCATAACGCCGCGTATACCCGATTGCTCGCGGAAGGATTCGGAAATAGCAGCCGCCTTTTTTCTTGTAATACCCGAAATATCTGCAAGCCACTCGGGACGGTGCTCTATAACGTCAAAGGTATCTGCACCAAAACGGTTTACTATCTTCAACGCGGTGACCGGTCCAACACCCTTGATGGTGCCTGAGGATAAATATTTAAAAATACCATCAACGTCGTCGGGCAAGCTCTTGTCAAAGGAATCGAATGCAAACTGCTTACCAAACTCCTTGTGATATGTCCATCTGCCGCGAAGTGTAACTATTTCCCCCTCAAAGGACATAGGAATAACGCCTACCGCACAAACAAGATTTTCCTCACCGTCTACAATCTCCAAGACGGTGTAATCGTTATTCTCGTTGCGATAGACGATATTTTCAATTGTGCCCTTCAGGACCTCTGTTTTTTCGACGTGACTCATGCTATTTCCTCTAAAATTTTACTTATTAACATTATATCAAGTCTTTTCGATTATTTCAAGTATCTTGGCATTTAAATATATATTTTACCGAATAAAAAAACAGCCTTCGGGATAAAATATCGGTATCAAGAAAATGGAAAGGAATGTCAAAATGAAAAAAGCAATTTCTCTTTTAATTGCAATCACCGTTATCGTATCCACCCTATCACTTGGAGCAACCTGTGCATCTGCCTTCTTCGGCACGGGAGCACAGGTAGTAGCCACGGACGTAAACATGATCAAAACCGCTCTTATCGGTCAAAAGATCAAATTTACCGACGGAGATTTCAAATCCGCCCTGGCACTTGCCAGCTTTGACAGCATAACGGTAACAAAAATACCATCGTCAACAGAGGGTACCCTTCTACTTGGTGGCAGACGAGTCGGAAACGGACGCGTTATCAAGCAAAAAAGCCTCGGCTCGCTAGTTTTTATTCCCGCATCCGATTCGGTCAGTGAATGTAGCTTCATGTTTACGGTAAACGGCTATGCCGGTGGAGCCGAGATAGAATGCATACTCAAATTTATCGATAAGGTAAACTACGCCCCGGAAATCGTAGAGGATTCGGTAGGTGCATCAAGCATTCAGACCCAGCGATCAATATCCGTTTACGGTAATCTGAACGCCATTGATCCCGAGGGAGATAACATTGAATATATTATAGTTACCTACCCTAAGAAGGGCTGTATTACACTCACCGAGCCCGAGAGTGGCAGATATTGTTACACTCCGGTCGATGGTTATACCGGCAAGGATAAATTTACCTATGTCGCACGAGATGAATACGGTAATTATTCCAAGCCAATGACCGTATCGGTCAAAATAAACGACAGAATGTGCGAAACCATTTATCGTGATATGGAAGATCGTGAGGAATACAATGCCGCTGTGGCAATGACTGCTATGGGGATTATGGGCGGAAGACAGCTGGGCGACGACTTATACTTTGATCCCGATAAAACCGTCACACGAGCAGAATTTGTGGCTATGGCGATGAAATGT
>JAZSEC010000056.1:0-19108 GCA_045531485.1 Eubacteriales bacterium
CGAGGAAGCACCCGCTGAGGAAGAAGCTCCTGCAGTTGATGAATCTGTCGAGGAAGCACCCGCTGAGGAAGAAGTTCCCGCAGTTGAGGAACCTATCGAGGAAACTCCTGCCGAGGAGGAAGCTCCCGCAGTTGAGGAACCTATCGAGGAAGCTCCCGCTGAGGAAGAGATTCCTGCAGAAGAGGACGACGATCGTCCGCTTCGGATCGGTATGAATGAAAACGGTGAAGCCTACATTGGAAGCACCGACGAGGGTGAGGACGGCGACGAATACGAGGACGGCAACACCTTTGAAACAGAGGATGAGTCCGAGCCCGAAATAGAGGTTGACCCGGAGGAGCTGATCATTTACGACGACGTTGTAGATGCTATCAGAGCCGAAGGCTCCAGGCTTGAAAACAACGAATTCAGCCTTTATGCCTACGTCAAGCACTCTAAGGAGGCTATCAGGAACTTTGAGTCGGCCTTCAAGACTGCTAACCGTGCACTCGACGCCAATCGCGACGAGAAGGAAACCACCTCAATACTCGCAGGAATAATCAAGATTTGCGGCAAGATCCTTGAAATCAGATGTGATAATCTGGAGAATTTTGTCAGAATCAAGGCGTTTGATTATTTAAAAGAGGCGAAAACCGCTCTCCACAATGAGATAGAGAGATATAACGAGCTCGTTATTGAATATTCCTCTCTCACCGGTGAGCAGCTCACCAGACTCTCCACTCTTCTTCCCGAGAATATAGCATCGGGCAGATCGCTGGCGGTAGTTCCCGAGCTGACTTACATAGAGAAGTACGTTCAGATCCTTCCCGACCAGGCTCAGAGCCGTGAGGATGAGGCTACTACAATGCCCATCACTCCTCTGGTATCGGCTGAGGACATACTCGCTGATATCAAGATCCCGAAGGGTAAGGCAGGCTGCTCCTCCTACGCAAGGAAGATCAGACGTGCTGAAAAGAGAATAAACGCTGAGTGCGAAAGAATAAACAAGCTTATTGCAAGGCTTGGTGCATCCCGTAAGAAGTATGACAACGAGATAAAGAATCTCGAGGCCAGAACACCTCTGGCTGACCGTACCTCCGAGGATTACAAGAGCAGAGTGCTGGCCATCGGACTTAAGTATGGCAAGCAGCTTTCCGGCATCAAGACCGATAAGGCGAAAAACGCCTTTACCAGAACCAGGCTCACCCTTATCGTGAACCGCATGGCTCTCGAGAGAGAAAGACTCGTTCTCGCGTACGAGTATCTTCGTGTGGTTAACCGTGCGGGTGGTTATAAGCATAGAAAGAAGGCTGAGGACTTCCTTACCAAGGCTATTCTCGCATATAACAAGTGTGCCGAGGTTACCTCCAGATCTACCGGAGTCAGCTTTGACCAGCTGCCCATAACTCTGATCGAGCAGGCGTGCAAGAGCGTTGATATCGCATTCCCCACGATAGCATATAAGCGTGAGCTTATCGAGATCGTCGGCAGTAACGTAAGACGCATCAGCATGGCGGTCGTTGAGGATATTGCTCCAGACGAGCAGGGCTACAACGAGAACTCCGAGAAGATCCTCGATAGACAGTCCAAGATCAAGAATACCAACAGCCTCTTCGAGGAATCGGCACTGGTTGACAGAGCCTCTGCTATAGCTAAGGTTATGATAGAGATGCTCAGGGATTCTGCAGATCTTGTTCTCACCGCCGACGAGTATCAGCAATTTGACGTTAAGTGCAAGAGAGCGATCAAGTATTTCAAGCGTGCACGTAAGGCTACCGAGAGAGCTATTGCAAGAGCCTTTGACGAGCATGGCGTGGTTACCGCACTGATCGAGAATCTGCGTGTGATCGCAAATCTCATCGAGGTAAGACGTATTTGCATCGCAGTAAATGCAAGACTTAACCATAAGGATGCGGCTCGCCGTCACAGCAGGGCACTATATAAGCTTATCGAGCTTTATAACGGCAGAGCGATCGACTATATGTCCATCGTTGGCGAGCAGTTCTCGCGTATCACTCTGGCTACCTCCAAGGAGCTTGTGAATACGGCGGATAAGCTTAAGGTTCCGATTATTACCTATAAAGATAATTATATAGAAGTATTCCCCAAGGATCCTCTTAAGGATTCCACCTACGAGAAGCCCAGACTGTGGCGTTCGGGGGTTTACACTCCTCTTATGATGCACCACTACAGGTTGACCGAGAACAGATCGGTTGAGACTACGGTTGTTAACTCGCCCTTCGTATTCGACGTTATGGCGGACGACCATCCTGCGATCTCCTGGTGGCACCCCATCGGATTCTGGCAGCACCTGTTCGTATGGGCACAGCCCATCGTTGCTTGGTGGAACAGAATGTACATCAATGCCGAGATCTGGTTCATTGATGAGTCGCTGTTGTTCTCCAAGAGCGGCCTTGAGGGCAGACAGGGCAGAAATGATAGGAAGCAGAGAAAGTTCGAGCGTAAGCTCAAGAGGCTTAACGACGAGCGTGACGCTAAGATCCTCGCTCTTGAAACGGTGGTTCACGAAACCGACCGACACAATCCTTCTTATCAGAAGAAGCTGTATAGCATTAATTCCAAATTCAGCCGTAAGGTTTACCGTCTGAAGCTTCGCTTCATGCGTGATTGCACAGGCAGAAACGCATCGAGATTGATGCTTGAGCGTCTTGTTCTCGAGAGAGAGCGAATCGCCGGTATGAACAAGGTGCTTCTTAAGTACCGTAACTACGGCAGAATCACATTTACACCTAACGTTCTTGTCAGATACAAGAAGAAATTCGTCGAGGCTATCAACGCTCACAACAAGACGGCGGCAAAGCTGTCCGATATCGTTGGCGTTCAGTTCTCTCAGGTTTCCACCTCGGTTGCTGACGAGATAGTAAGATACGGTAAGATGATCAAGTTCCCTGAGATCGTATGCTGCAGGGAGGTTATCGAAACCGTAGACGGTGTGGAGAGAACCGTTGGTGACAAGTGGCACGGATACGGTCTTTACACCGGAACCTCCGGCTCTGCAAAGGCAAACGGTCAGGCACCGATCATGTCTGTTGGAGCTATGGGTTATGCAACGGATATGGGCGTTCCCTTCCTGAAGGCAGACTTCGACGGAATGACTATGCTCGGTATGACTCCGGGTGGCGTTCCTCTTATCGGCTTCAGCCAGACGGGCGAAACGTCTATCCCCTTCACAGGCACTCCTATGATGCTCTCCGGTACGGATGAGTCGGTTGTGCTTGATGCAGGCAGAGAAGGACAGGAATCACTTATCCTCGGTGCGGCGAAGGTTTCCGATCCCTATTCGGGTATCAGCCGCAGAGCTATCGATTCGGTTTACACCGACGAGGCTGAGGAGGATGCGAAGGACATCCACTCCGGCTGCACGGTAGAAACTCCTCTTGATCTTGAGTCCAAGATGGTTGAGGAAAGGTTCAGAAGAGCCCTTCGTGCAAGGAGCATGACCACCATTGACGGTATCGGCAACTGGTGGCGACAGGTTGGCAGTGAGATCAACCTGAGAATCATGAGATGGCTGACGCTGAGACCCAAGGGCTTCCTCCGCTTCCTGCTTCCTCCCAAGGACAATTACATCGAGATCGTCAATACCAAGGTAACAGAATCCGATGCCCAGGCTCTCAGACATATTGCCAGAGTCGGTGGCATCATTGAAATTGAGTGTAAACGACTCTACTCGGCTACCAAGACGGGTATCAGAAGATCCCAGAGAGTGTTCAGCTCCTGGCTGCACGAGGACATTCAGCTTTATAACAATCTTGTTAAGGAGTTCAACTCCAAGCACGAGCGTTATATGCATATCGAAACCCTCTCGCTTAACATTCCCGATACCATCGTATTCCGTAAGACCGAGCGTCCTCCCACACCCCCGATCCTCAGTATGCGTAATAGAGTTAAGCTTGATGAAAATCATCCCTCTATTAAGACTACTGATATTTACGACAAGCTTGTTGAATACGCCATCTCCGGTGCTACAAGACACGCTGGTCTGATTACAAGAATTTGGTCCAAGCTATTTACAATTCCCAGTATCAAGCGTAATTATAAGCGTGGCAATCGCGGAAGGGTACTTGCTAAGGTGACCAAGGTGATCATGAAGAGGTCCTCCAGAACCTATCTGAGACGTCAGGATAACGAAAACCGACACTACCGTATCAGATACGAAAAGGCTCGCTCGATGCGTCGCTACAACAGACGTACTCTCCGTGCTATCGGAGTAGCAGGCGATCCCATTAAGTATCAGGCTAGGGTTCATAAGGTGCTTCGCAGCTACCTGGCGAGAAACTTCCGAATTGATTACAATATGCGTATCCGTCAGCTCATTTACAGAGCTCTCAGGATAGACGCAACCCTCTATTGGGTCGTAACTATTGCCTTTGCCGTAGCAACTCTGATTGCGGGAATTACAATGCCTAACGCACCCGCACTTCAGACCTTTGTAAACATCGCTCTTATGTGGGTATCGATACCGATTGTGTTCTTCCTGCTAAGAATAGTTTACGAAATCGCTATGTTTATCGTCAGCTGCGTGCTTCTCGTAACGAGAAATATCTGGCTTATCAAGTACGGTGCAAGGGACGTAGAGCGTAACCGCTACGGTGCTATTCTCGAATGCTTCGTAACCGAGCAGTACAGACTTCTTCTGGCTTGCGAGCGACTTCGTCATAAGCCTAACTCCTCGTCGGCGAAGAAGATGGTCATAGCATCTGTAAACGACTATAACAAGAGAATAGAGGTTTACTCCGAGGTTCTCAGAGTGCCTATTAAGAAGGTGGAAACCACCACTCTTATTGACAAGCTGATGAGCGACGATGCACACATTCTTAACGAGCTTCAGAACTTCGTTTACGTAAGAGAGCTGGTTGAGAGAGTTGATGCACACCAGGTTGGCAAGACCCTTAGCAATAAGGAGCTTGGCGAGCTTGTAGTTGAGATAAACAGCATCATCAACGGTATTAACCTTGCCGGTAGCTCGGATAAGGTTGCCGTGGACTTCCTCCAGGGAGCGATGGAGAGGTTTATCAACTTTGTTCAGACGGGTATTAAGCCAACTCAGAACGAGAGATTTGAGCTTAAGCGTGATCTGATTCAGGGTATTGCCCAGTTCGATATCGGAGCAGGTAAGAAGGAGATCTTCACCAAGGACGTTATCGCTGTGGTAGATCAGCTTGGCGGTAGAGATCGCCGCAGGATCATAGGAACTCTTGCTGAGGACGATATGATCATCTGAGATTATTGATAGAATAATCAAATTCACATTACTTTAGTTAACCAAAAATAAAAAATATTTAAATTTGAAGGGAGCGTCGAAACGCTCCCGGAAGGAGAATTACAATGAGTAAAGTAAAGCAGCAGACCAGAGTAGAACTTCTTGTTGAGAGCATTGCTGTAGAAAAGCAGATTCTTATTGAGAATTGCGACCAGCTTGCAGCTTGCCGTGACAGCGGCGACAAGAAGGGTGCGAAGGAGGCTAAGAAGAGCCTCTCCGCTCAGATCAAGAGGTACAACAAGCTTGTTGAGGATTACAACAAGGCATCCGGTGAGAAGGCTCCCGCAGTATCTTACGATCTCCCTGACCAGATCATGGCAGGTAACAACAACTACGGCATCGCTACCGTAGGTGCTCCCGCATCTGAGGCGGTTAACGCTTACAGTGCAAACATCAGCATCCTTGACGAGAAGGAGCTTAAGAAGTACCTCGAGAGAAGCAACAAGGCTCTTGAGAACGTTAGAACCAGACTTGAGACCACTGCCAGACAGAAGGACGAGGCTACCGGTTATAACAAGGTTCTCCTCATCATCAATTGCCTTACCTATCAGAGATACATCGTTGAAAGACTTGCTGAGAACCTTCACGTATGCAACAAGCTTGCAGACAATAAGAGAGTTAAGTCCCTTAAGAAGAACCTTCTTAACGCTATCAACGAGTACAACTCCATCGTTGACGAGTACGAGGTTCTTACCAGAAGCCGTCTTACCCGTGCATCCGAGTCCATTCCCGAGGATATCCTCGCAGGCAAGGCTTACACTCCCATTCCCGCTATCTCCTACACCGCTAACGATGGCACCGCTAGAAACAGCGACGCTGACGTTGCAGCAGTAGCAGCAGCTGCAGCAGCTGCAGTTGACACTGCAAAGGCTAAGAAGAAGCACGCTAAGAAGTCTAAGGAAGTTGTTAAGAAGAGTGCTCTTGAGGAGAAGGTTGCAGAGCAGGCTAACAAGGACCTTACCGTAATCACCAAGGGTTACGACTTTAAGATCAGCCTCGTTGAGAGCCAGAAGGATATGTCCTACTACAGATTCGGCAAGAATCAGTTTGACATGAAGGCTGTTAAGAAGGCTGCTAACAAGAAGATCAAGTCCGCTCAGAAGGCTCACAAGGCAGCTCTCAAGTATGAGGAGAAGGATAACGCACGTTACTACGCAGTTATCACCAACGATCCCGTTACTATGAAGGCTAAGAAGAGAGCTGACAGAGTTAAGATCGCATCTCTCCGTACCGAGATGATGACCCTCCTTAACAAGAGAGACGAGATCAACTCCAAGCTTCTCTCCATCTACAACGGCTCTGAGGTTAACCTTGATGGCGTAAGCATCAATCAGAAGTGGCGTCAGATCAAGTCCGATGCAGCTGAGAAGTACGTAAACAAGAACCAGGCTCTTGCTAAGAAGATCTTCCGTCTTCCCGCATCCAGCGGTGAGAAGCAGAGACTCTACGGCATCCTCAACAGCAACGTAGAAGCATCCTCTACTCTCGCTCTTTCCCAGTATCGCCTTAAGACCAAGGAGTACAAGAACAACGCTGAGAAGAAGGCTCTTAAGAAGGACGTTAAGAACCTTAAGAAGCTCATGGCTATGAACTCCAAGGATATCAACTGGGTTATCAAGAAGATCAAGAAGCGTGTTTGAAGGACAGATACGACGTTTTGGTGGATATCCCTATATCTCATTCTACTCATAGTCGGAGTAGGCGTCGGAGTGCTTTATCTCCTGACGCAAGGCGTCGACCTCAGTGCGTTTTCAAACTTATTTTAATTAACAATTACGGAGGATAAAATATAATGGCTAAGAAAAATGCTGCAAACCTTGCTAATACCGAGGCTATCAAGACCCGTGCAGGCATGGCTGAATCCCTTGAGATGGAAAGACTTGAGCTCACCAAGGAGATGGAGAAGCTCATGAAGAAGTATGCTAAGGCTACCGGCAACAGAAAGCTCGGCAAGCGTCAGTATAAGGTTGGTAAGGCTCCTAACGACTTCAAGGCTTAAGAGCTGCCAAAAAGAAATTTCAGGAAAACTATTGCATTTTCCAAAATAGTATGTTATAATACATACAGTTAATAGTGTTTTATGGGGCTGTCGCGAAAGTGACAGCCCCTTCACAATGCTTTTTCGCCTACGAAAAAGCGGGTGCAGGGCTTTATGTGAAAATCGCAAAACGCCCCACAGCCCAGCGATGAAAATTCATTTAAAAGGGAGGACAAAGGGTAATGAAAAAGAGTATTAAGGAAACGGTCAGAGAGGCCGTGCAGCCTACAATAGCCGAGCTGGGATATGATATCTGGGACATCACCTATTCCAAGGTCGGTGCAGATTATCATCTTGAGATCACCATTGATTCCGAGAACGGAATCAACATTGAGGACTGTGAGAAGGTTCACCGTGCCATCGATCCCATACTTGACGAGGTCGACCCCATCGAGGGCTTCTATTACCTTGACGTATCCTCTCCCGGTGTGGAGCGTGAGCTTCGCACAGAGGAGCATATCAGACGCTCTGTTGGCGAGAAGGTAAGGGCTAAGCTCTTTACCGTCAAGGATGGCAAACGCGTCGTTTTGGGCATTCTTTCCGCCTTCCACGACGGAATTATCACCATCACCGAGCCTGATGGCGACGTTCAGCTCACACAGAGTGAGATCTCAAAGCTTACTACCGTTTTCTTTGAGGATTAACAGACTAAAGCAGAAAATAATTTAAATTAATATACATTTCACAAAAACTGAAAGGAACGTATAAAATACGTGGTACAACGGAAAAATGAACGCAGATTTCTTCACCGCCCTTGACCTTCTTGAGAAGGAAAACGGCATATCAAAGGAGTATATGATCTCTCAGATCGAGCTTGCACTTGCAAACGCTTGTCGCAGAGAGGTTGGTCCCACCACAGTAATCAGAGTCCAGCTTGATCCTAACAAGAAGGATATGAGAGTTTTCCAGCAGAGAACCGTAGTTCCCGACGGCGAGGTTTACGACGATAAGTGCGAGATCTCCCTTTCGGCTGCAAAGGCTCTTTCCCGCCGTCACAAGCTTGGCGGTGTCGTTGAGACCGAGCTTAAGACAAAGGATTTCCGCCGTCTGTCCGCCCAGGCAGGTAAGCAGATGATAGTTCAGGCTATCCGCACCGCAGAGCGTGAAAGACAGACCAGAGAGTATGAGGAAAAGCGTGAGGAGATCATCACCGCTATCGTTGATAAGGTAGATACCACCAACGGCAACCTCATTCTTGACACCGGCACAGGCTATGCAACCCTTCTTCGTGAGGAGCAGATCCCCGGCGAGAGCTATGACGTAGGCGACAGAATCAAGGTATTCGTTTCCGAGGTTAAGTCGGGCGAGACCAGAGGTCCTATCGTAACCCTTTCCAGAGTTCATCCAAACTTCGTAAAAAGACTCTTCGAGCTTGAGGTTCCCGAGATCGCAGACGGCACCATCATCATTAAGGGTGTTGCCCGCGAGGCAGGCAGCCGCTCTAAGATCGCAGTTTATTCCCGTGATGAGAACGTAGAGGCAGTTGGCTCCTGTATCGGTAAGAACAGCATGAGAATCAACAACATCCTTGCAGAGCTTGCAGGCGAGAAGGTTGATATCATCAGATACAGCGACGACGTTTGCGAGTACGTTGCAGAGGCTCTTTCTCCCGCTAAGGTGCTTGACGTTTACCTTGAGGATGAGCGTACCTGCCGCGTTACCGTTGCTCCCGAGCAGCTTTCTCTTGCCATTGGTAAGGAGGGTCAGAACGCAAAGCTCGTTGCCCGTCTTACCGGCTGTAAGATTGACATAAAGGCGTAAGGCTATGGCTACTTCGCCCGTTCGTAAAATACCGACCAGAAGATGTACGGGATGCGGCGAGCATTTCCCGAAAAATACTCTCATCAGAGTTCTTCGCACACCCGACGGCAGCGTAACGCTTGACCTGACGGGTAAGATGAGCGGCAGAGGTGCTTACATTTGTAAGAGTGCCGCCTGTCTTAAGAAGGCGAGAAAATCAAGGAGAATTGAAAGCTCTCTTGAATGTGCCATCTCCGAGGAGCTGTATGAGAAGATGGAAGAGGAACTTACGGTTGGAAAATAAAGCAAACACACGTCTTACCGGAATGCTCGGCTTCGCTATGAGAGCCGGTAAGCTGGTGATCGGAACCGAGTCGGTATGCTCGGCAATGGCAAAGCAGGGTAAAGCTAAGCCCCGCCTTATCGTCATTGTGCATGATGCCTCCGAGGGAACTAAGAAAAAGCTTCTCACCAAGGCAGAGTTTTACCGCATCGAAGCGATCATAACTGACATAGATTCAAGTGAGCTTGGCCGACTTCTCGGCAAGCTTTACGCCCCTGCCACCGTGGCCATCTGTGACGACCGCTTTGCAGAGGAAATAAAAAAGGCAAATCAGCCTTCAGACGACAGCTAAGCGACGTCACCAACTAAAAAGAAAGGGAGTTTCCCATTCGGGAAACGGTGATTCCTATGACCAATTCACCCATTAAGATTACACAGATTTCAAAGGACTTCGATATAAAGAGCAAGGACGTTCTCGACACCTTCAAGGAGCTTGGACTTGATAAGAAGAGCGGCGGTAGTGCTGATAAGGATGAGTTTGAGCTCTTCCTCTCTCACCTTACCGAGAAGCATCAGATCAAGGATATGGACGCCTACAGAGAGGGTCGCTCCAGGATCAAGGGCGTAGCCGAGGAAAAGCCTGAGAAGAAGGCAGAGGCTCCTAAGCCTGAGGCAGCTAAGGTAGCTCCCGCAGCTCCCAAGGCTCCTGCAGCACCCAAGGCTCCCACTGCTCCTAAGGCAGAGGCTAAGCCCCAGGCATCCGCTCCCGCGGCAAGACCTGCTCAGAAGCCCCAGACACAGCAGCAGCCCGATCGCAGAAATCAGCCTGCACAGACTCAGCGTCCTCAGGACAACAGAGATCGCAGAGATAACCGCGATGCAAACCGTGGCGGCAGAGATAGCCGTGATAACAGAGATAATCGCGGATTCAATAAGTACAGTGCTGCTCCCCAGGAGAATCCCTTCGCTAAGAAGGCCGAGAATATGAACAGAGCGGCTCAGGGCTTCCGTAATCCTAACTCTCAGTGGCAGAAGCCCGAGCAGAAGAAGCCCCAGGCACAGCCTCAGAAGGCGGCACCCGCTCCTACACCTGCACCTAAGGCGGCTCCCGTAGCACAGAAGGTGGCTCCCACCACTCCTGCAGTTCTTCCCGCACAGAAGGCGGCTCTTGAAAAGCAGCAGAAGATGGAGGCACAGAAGGCGGCAGCTCCCGTAGCACAGCAGCCTAAGAAGAAGGAGGAGAAGAAGGCGGCTCAGAAGCAGCAGTTCAAGACCATCACTCCCACCTTCGACAAGAGCAACGTTAAGGGCGGCGTAAATATCGGCGGCGAGGCTACCGCAGGTAATGCGGCTAAGACCAGAGTTGTTGATACCAGAACCAGCGACGTTGACCTTTCCAAGTACGACGACAGATACAACGACCACTACTATTCCATTCTTAACGGCGGTGACTCTAAGGCACAGAAGCAGAAGCTTAAGAAGCAGGATAACAGAGGTCAGAACCAGAAGAGTGCTAAGGATAAGGAGAGAGCGGCTCAGGAGAAGATCAAGAGAATGGAGGCCGAGCGTGCGAGAAACAAGCAGCTTGAGATCACCGTTCCCGAGGAGATCACCGTATCCGAGCTTGCCTCCAGAATGAAGAAGACCGCGGCAGAGGTTATCAAGAAGCTTATGTTCATGGGCGAGATGAAGGGCCTTAACGACGTCATCGACTACGGCACAGCGGAGCTTATCGCCGACGAGTTTGGCGTTAAGGTTACCAAGGAGGTCGTGGTTACCATTGAGGAGAAGCTCTTTACCGAGGCAGAGGATTCCGAGGACGATCTTATCGAGCGTGCTCCCGTCGTTTGCGTAATGGGTCACGTTGACCACGGTAAGACATCTATCCTCGACGCTATCAGACATACCAACGTAACACGTGGCGAGGCCGGCGGTATTACCCAGGCTATCGGTGCGTACAGAGTTAAGGCAAACGGCAAGGATATCACCTTCCTTGATACTCCCGGCCACGAGGCCTTCACCGCTATGAGAATGAGAGGTGCTAAGTCCACCGATATCGCTATTCTCGTTGTTGCCGCTGACGACGGCGTAATGCCCCAGACCGTTGAGGCTATTAACCACGCCAAGGCTGCAGGCATTGATATTATCGTAGCAATTAACAAGATGGATAAGCCTACCGCTAATCCCGATAACGTTCTTAATCAGCTTACCCAGTACGAGCTTGTTCCTGAGGCTTGGGGTGGTGACGTAATTACCGTTCCCGTTTCGGCTCACACAGGCATGGGTATTGAGGATCTGCTTGAAAACGTGCTTCTCGTTGCAGAGGTTAAGGAGCTTCGTGCTAATCCTAAGCGTCGTGCGGCAGGTCTTGTTATCGAGTCTAAGCTTGATCGCGGTCGCGGTCCCGTTGCCACCGTCCTCGTTCAGAACGGTACTCTTCACCAGGGCGACTACGTTATCGTAGGTAACGCGGTTGGTAGAGTTCGTGCCATGGTTGACGACAAGGGCAAGACCGTAAAGACTGCAGGTCCCTCCGTTCCCGTTGAGATCATTGGTCTTGACGACGTTCCTCAGGCCGGTGATGAGCTTAATGCCGTTGAGGACGAGAGAATGGCTAAGAACCTTGCGGAGCAGAGAAGAGAAAGACTCCGTCAGGAGATCCTTCAGGCTAACTCCAGAGTTAACCTTGACGAGCTCTTCGGTCAGATCGCTGCAGGTGTTCAGACTCTTAACATCGTTGTTAAGGCAGACGTTGCCGGCTCTGTTGAGGCGGTTAAGGCATCCCTTCTTAAGCTCTCTAACGAGGAGGTTAAGGTTGCGGTTATTCACTCTGCTGTCGGTGGTATCACCGAGAGCGACGTTATGCTCGCGGCTGCATCCAATGCTATTATCTGCGGCTTTAACGTTCGTCCCGACAGAAACGCACTTGACTCCGCCGAGAGAAACAAGGTTGACATCCGTACCCACCGTATCATCTATGAGATCATAGACGAGGTCGAGGCGGCTATGAAGGGTCTGCTTGCTCCCGAGTTCAAGGAGGTTCTTCTCGGTCACGCCGAGGTTCGCCAGACCATCAAGGTTCCCGGCGTAGGTATTATCGCAGGATGCTACATCCAGGACGGTAAGATTACCAGAAATGCACAGATCCGTATCGTTCGTGACGGTATCGTTATTTTTGAGGATAAGATCTCCTCTCTCCGTCGTTTCAAGGACGACGTTCGTGAGGTTAATGCAGGATACGAGTGCGGTGTTGGTATCGAGAAGTTCAACGATATAAGAGAGGGCGATACCCTCGAGGCCTTCATTATGGAGGAGGTTGCAAGATAATTGAATGCAGAATGCGAAATTTGAAATGCAAAATTCAGAGTTCAAAATGCAAAAAAATTATCGCTGAAATCATAAAAAGTAAATAAAACTTGACAAAATCCCCAAAAAGCTGTGAAAAAATGGCCTTTTGGGGATTTTTATATTAGAAAAAGTGTCGAAAAAAAGCCTTCTTCATATACTTGATATCAGGGGAACTGCACCCCTAATACAGACCTTTAAGGACGTGACTTTTCAGATGGAGATAGTAATACTTACTGCCCTTGGCGTTGGCGGTGCAACCGTGCTGGGAGCATTGGTGGGACTGATTTTTAAGAAAACCGAGAAAAAATACAATGACGCGGTGATGTCCGTTGCCGCGGGAATAATGCTAGCGGCGGCTATGCTGGGTCTTATTCTTCCTTCTCTTGAATTTGGTGGAGAATACGGTGTTTTTACCACCGTTTTCGGCATTTTTATAGGTGCCGCCTGTGTAAATTTCTTTGATTATATACTTCTGCGTTATTTCAGATCCGCCTTGCCTGGATGTGGGGGTGACTGTATCGTCACCGATTGTGAGCGGATGAGATCGGTATTTGTTTTCGTTGCCGCTATCGCTATACACAATCTTCCCGAGGGTATCGCGGCAGGCGTCGGCTTTGGTACGGGAGATATGACCGACGGAATTTTTATCGCTACGGCTATCGCCCTGCAGAATATTCCCGAGGGTATGGCGGTAATAGTTTCGATGCTTGGTGTCGGGATTTCGCCCATACGTACCTTTGTTTTGGCGACAATGACCGGTGTTTTAGAGGTAATTGGCACCTTTATCGGCTATTTTGCCGTCGGTATCTCGTCCGCGGTGTTGCCGTTTATACTCGCTCTTGCGGGTGGCAGTATGCTATACGTTATCAGCGACGAGATGATTCCCGAAACCTCGTCGGGTGAGGGACATTCATCGGCTTACCTTGTGCTGCTTGGTTTTTCCCTAATGCTGATTATGGATGCGTTTCTCTGACTAAGACCTAATTTTTTTCATAAAGCAAAAACGCTCTTGAATTTTTCTCAAACTAAAGGTATAATAGATTTATAGAACAATTCTCGGAGGATTATATGGTTACTTATAAATCTATAAAGGAAAACGCTGATATTAAGATATATATTTCTGCCGCTGACAGATCGCTTTCCGCCCTCGGATTTACCGAGCATAGCTTTGCTCACGTTGGCCTTGTGGCATCCAGGGCGGGACAGATCCTTGCCGAGCTTGGTGTGGATGAGCGTACTGTGGAGCTTGCTATGATAGCGGGTCACCTTCACGACATAGGCAATCTTGTCAATCGCTCCGAGCATTCCCAGAGCGGTGCTATTATGGCGTTCCGTATTCTTGACAATATGGGTATGCCCGCCGATGAGATAGCCACCGTCGTCACCGCCATTGGAAATCACGACGAGGGCACAGGTGTCCCGGTGGATAAGGTTGCCGCCGCTCTTATCCTGGCGGACAAGTCCGACGTACGCAGAAGCCGTGTACGTAACGACGATTTTTCTACCTTCGACATTCACGATAGAGTAAATTACTCGGTGGTGGACTCCGACCTTGAGATCAATAAGGAGGCGAAAACCATTCGTCTGACCCTTCGTATCGACACCGAGATCAGCTCTATAATGGATTATTTCCAGATCTTCCTCGATCGTATGACCCTCTGTTGCCGTGCGGCTGACAGACTGGGTCTGGCGTTTAAATTGACTATCAATGATCAACAGTTTATCTGATAAAATGAGATTTAACAACGCATATTTTGTAAACGGCACCGCCTGTATGGATAAATCAACATTGATTATTGCCACGGAGATCAACAACTAAAGGGAAAAAGAATGAAGATAATTTTAAGTAGAAAAGGATTTGATTCTGCCAACGGTGGTTTGGTCAGTCCAATAATGGAAGATGGAACGTTAATTTCCTTTCCCATTCCGTCTGACGACAAAGACAGCTTTAATGATTTGGTGTATCAGGATCAAGCATATTCCGAAATATTAGAAGATTTGAAATACAAGGGTAAGCCTTCTTGTCATATCGATCCTGATTTATCTATTGATAGAAGAAAGGGTGCAATTGATGGCTGGTGTCCAATTTTTGGTCAGATCAATTCTTCTGCGATATATCTAACAAACAGCGTAGGTGTTAAGACGGGAGATTTGTTTTTGTTTTTTGGTAATTATCATAAGGTTAAACGCATAGACGGAAAATATAGGTACATAAAAAAGTCGGGTGACTTTTACAGTGACAACGATCTCCAGGTGGTTTGGGGTTATTTACAGGTCGGAAAAATCATCACCGATCCCGAAGAACAAATGAAATACTATTGGCATCCACATTCTACCAACCATCGAACAGAAAACAAAACAAACGTTATGTTTATAGCAAGCGATAAGCTGTCATTCAATGAAGCTATGCCCGGTGCGGGTGTGCTGAAATACAGGGAGGATAGAGTATTAACGGCACGGAATTGCAAAAAAGCCACATGGATAAAACGGTCAATATACGATGTTGATTCCGTTGTGGGAAATAGAAAAAACTCTTCAAAAAGCATAGACGGAATCTATTATGCCGGAATTTGGCAGGAATTAGGGCTGCATGAAACTGCAGAATGCGAGGAGTGGGCTAAATCATTGGTGCAATAAATACAATAAAAGACGGAGATGTATTTTCTCTGTCTTTTTTTTGCCTATTTTTTGTTTTCTTCCTTTCTTTCCCGCAAAATCCTATTGACAAATACCCCTAGGGGGTATATAATATAGATGTAAAACATAAATTTTGGAGAAGAAATATGATAGAAACAGTAGAAAATGCGGCTACGACCCCGAGATGCGAGTGCTCTTCAAAGACTCGCGTGCGTGACGAGGCCGAGCTTCGTGCATTAAAAAATCGCCTCAGTCGAATTGAGGGGCAGATTCGCGGTATTCGCGGAATGATTGATTCGGATGCTTATTGCATCGACGTTTTGACTCAGGTTTCGGCGGTGCAGGCGGCTATAAGCTCCTTTGCCACCGAGCTTCTTTCCCAGCACGTCAAGAGCTGTGTTGTCAGCGACGTAAGGGAGGGCAAGGTAGAGTCGGTAGATGAGCTTGTCAAAATTATGGAAAAGCTGATGAGGTGAGAAAATGAGAAGTTTTAACGTTAGCGGAATGAGCTGTGCCGCCTGCTCCGCAAGGGTAGAAAAGGCAGTTTCCTCCACCGAGGGCGTAACCTCCTGTTCGGTAAATCTGCTTACCGCCACCATGACGGTTGATGGCTCTGCCACCGACCAGGCGATTATTGACGCGGTGGTTAAGGCGGGCTATGGGGCGGCTCCAAAATCCGCCACCGACAGCAAAAGGAAGGAAAAAAAAGAGGACAAGTCCGAGCATAAAAAAATCACCGTCAGACTGATCTGGTCGGTGGCTCTTCTTCTGCCGCTTATGTATCTCTCTATGGGACACGTAATGTGGGGCTGGCCGCTGCCGACATTCTTTGAAAACAATCCCATATCGGTCGCCATACTGCAGATGCTTATCTCGGGACTGATACTGGTGATCAATCAAAGATTCTTTGCCAGCGGCATTCGTGCGGTTATTAATCGCTCGCCCAATATGGACACCCTGGTGGCACTGGGATCTGGCGTTTCTTATATTTACAGTATCGCTATAACGCTGACCATGACCGCCGCAGAGCATCCCGACCACTATTTGCATCAGCTCTATTTTGAGTCGGCGGCAATGATCCTTACCCTCATCACCGTGGGCAAGATGCTGGAGTCAAGAGCTAAGGGAAGGACCACCGACGCCATCAACAGTCTGCTTCGTCTTGCACCCAGAACTGCCACCGTTTTAAGAGATGGAAGGGAGCAGGTAATTCCTGCCTCCGAGGTGCGTGTTGACGAGATTTTCCTGGTACGTCCCGGCGAAATTCTGCCCGTAGACGGTATTTTGATAGAGGGACACAGTAGCGTGGATGAGTCGGCACTTACCGGCGAATCCATTCCCGTGGATAAGCAGGTAGGCGACAGCCTTCTTGCCGCCACCCTTAACACCAGCGGATTTATGAAATGCAGGGCGACCAAGGTAGGTGATGACACCGCCATCGCCTCGGTCATCAGAATGGTGGAGGACGCCTCCGCCAGCAAGGCACCTATCGCTAAGATCGCAGATAAGGTTTCGGGCATCTTCGTGCCGGTGGTTCTGCTTATCGCACTCGTCACCTTCGGTGCCTGGATGATCATTGACGGCGGCGTGGGCTCGGCTCTCTCAAGGGGCATATCGGTCCTCGTTATCAGCTGTCCCTGTGCACTTGGTCTTGCCACACCGGTTGCAATTATGGTGGGCAGCGGTGTTGGTGCAAAGCATGGCATACTCTTCAAGAGTGCCGAGGCACTTGAGCTTACCGGCAGGGCGAGGATAGTTGCCCTTGACAAGACGGGAACCATCACCGAGGGAAAGCCCAAGGTGCAGAACGTGATATATGACAAATCCTCCACCGAGGGCCAGCTTCTCTCGGTAGCCTATGCTATCGAAAAACAGAGCGAGCATCCATTGGCAAGGGCGGTGTCCGATTATGCAGAGGGCTGGGACAGAGGTCTTACCGTTACCGATTTCAAGGCCATGTCGGGCAGCGGAGTGTACGGCAGAGTGAAGAGTGCAGAGAGCGGAGTGCAGAGTGAGGTCTATGGCGGAAGCTACAAGTTTATTTCCACTATCTGCGATCTTTCGGCATATAAGGATGATTACGACAGACTTACCGCCGAGGGAAAAACACCGCTGTTCTTTACTCTTGATTCAAGGCCTCTCGGCCTTATTGCAGTTGCCGACTCGGTAAGGGAGGACAGCTCACGTGCAATAGCAGATATGAAGGAGCTGGGACTTAAGGTAGTGATGCTTACCGGCGATAACCGTCGCACTGCAGAGGCGATAGGCAGGGTGGCAGGCGTTGACGAGGTTATGGCAGAGCTTCTGCCAGACGGTAAGGAGGCGGCAATTCGCTCTCTCTGCGAGGGCGGAAGGGTAATTATGATCGGCGACGGAATCAACGACGCCCCCGCACTTACCCGTGCTGACGTTGGTATGGCCATCGGTGGCGGAACGGATATTGCCATCGAATCTGCCGACGTGGTTCTGATGCGTGACTCGCTATCGGATGCCCTTGATGCCATTCGCCTGGGCAGAAGGGTGCTTCGGAATATTCACCAGAATCTTTTCTGGGCATTCTGTTATAATTTGATAGGCATTCCACTTGCCGCGGGTCTTTTCGGCCTGGTGCTTGATCCTATGTTCGGTGCGGCGGCCATGAGCCTGTCCTCCTTTACGGTGATAACAAACGCACTGAGGCTTAACGCATTCAAGCCAAAGCATAACAAAACAAACAAAAACATTGAAAAAACTGATAGAAAAGAGGAAAAACAAATGAAGCTTACCATGAAGATCGAGGGAATGATGTGTCCTCACTGCGAGGCAAGAGTTCGCGACGTGCTTAATGCACTTGAGGGTGTTGATCACGCAGAGGTCAGCCACCAGACCGACAGTGCGGTGGTTTATCTTAAGGGCGAATGCACCGCCGATACGCTTACTGCGGCCGTTGAGGGAGCAGGATACAAGGTTATCTCGGTAGAGTGATCGAAATTTGATTAAAAAAATCACTTGATTTTTTGCCTGAAATATGGTAAAATGTATGTAGATAATAGGAAATAAGATCGAGCAAAGGAGGGGATTTTATGCATAATATTGGCGACAAGATCATGTATGGAGCAGGCGGAGTAATGACCGTCGTAGACATACGTGAGGAGGCAATCGGTGACGTGTCCCGCAGCTATTTTGTGCTTCGTCCCTCCCTTGCCCGTACCGATTCGTTTACCTTCGTTCCTATGGATAACGAGAGGCTCGTGTCCTTTATGCATCCTCTGCTTTCTAGGGAGGAGATCCATTCTCTGATCCGCAGCAGCGGTGATATTGCTCCTCTTGAGTGGATCGCGGAGAACCGTGCCCGCCAGGAGCATTTTAAGAAGGTTCTGGAGTCGGGCGACCGCATACAGATGATCGCTATGATCCACGCCATCAACGAGCATGGCAGACTTCGTCTTGCCGAGGGCAAGAAGAACTTTCTTTCGGACGAAAACGCAAGGCTGAAGGCAGAAAGACTGCTGTACAGCGAGATATCTGTGGTATTCGATATCCCTGAGGATCAGGTTGCCGCCTTCGTTCAAGGTGAGCTTGCCAAGGTGTAAAGGATCCAAGCTGAATTTTCAACCAACTATTAAAGCCGAGTTTACCACTCGGCTTTTCTTTTTATGGGGGCTTGCTCGCTAAAAAAAGAAAAAACCGACCTAAAATCAAGGTCGGTTTTTGTTGTTTGGGTTAATTAAAGAAAAAACAGGGCATCCCATCGGACACCCTGCTTGGTTATTCTAGAGTTAATTACTTCTGTACAAGATGCCTGAAATTACTTCTGTAC
>JAZSEC010000022.1:0-6459 GCA_045531485.1 Eubacteriales bacterium
CGTTTAACAAAAAAGAGAAACGGGACTTGAACTGAGTAGGCTTTGCCTCTTCGCTAAGTTTTCTTTGATGGCTAAACGCCATCATTTTGCTTCGCAAACACATCAAACTTGCCCGTATTCTCGCCATAGGCGAGAGACGGGGTCTCGTCCTCGTTCCCCGCTCCACAAGAAAAAGCAGAGCCTACCATAAGATAGTCTCTGCTTTTTGGTGCGGGAAACGGGACTTGAACCCGTACATCAAAGATACACGCCCCTCAAACGTGCGCGTCTGCCGATTCCGCCACTCCCGCGAGTGCTTTACTATTATAAAGCATAATGCGGGATTTGTCAAGTCTTTTTTCAGAAAAAGTTTGTAATTTTTTCTTTTATTTTTTCTGCTGTCTTTTCTCCATTTTTCTCCAGCTGACAAAGCCGTATATATCGTTGATAAGAAATACGCCGAAGCAGGCGAGCGTAGATAAATACTCAGGATCGCGTATTGATGCCAATGCCCATAGCACAATCAGTACAACGTCGTTTGCCGCGTAGGCTATGGCATAAAAAGGGCTGCGGCGTGCAGTTAGATAAACGGCAAGAAAGCTCGTGGTAACCGATAGGCTACTTATAAGAAGATTTGCCGTTTCAAAAGCCTTGAGAATAAAGTAGAAGGCGACGGTTACGGGGACGGAGGCGATAAACATAAGAATGGCCTCTCTTGCACCGATCCTATTGACTTTTACCTCAGAGCGATTGCCCTCGAACGGATTCCTTAGCCAACTGATTAGTGCGAATACTGCCATGGGCCCGGTCATAAATACGTAGGTAAGCACCTCACCGTAGTAGGCACAAAAGTACGATATTATTCCGTACATAATGCAGAATGCTATCATCAGAACCTGGCCAAATGGATTTCCCTTTGCCGAAAATATGAGGGCAGTGACTCCGACAAGAGATGAAACGAAGGATAAATAATCCTTTTGCGGCGATATGATAAAGAATATGGTTACAAGGCACAGAGAGGAGAGCCATATTGCCCATTCGGTTTTTGTAAAATATGATAAAAGCTTTTTCATAATACTCCAAAAAAAAGCATCCGAAAGCACGTCTTCTAAGACCTAACGACGTACTTACGGATGCTTTGCATCGCTACCCGGTGGCAGCATTGTATTTTTTATAATTATAGCACTAAATATGGGATTTGTCAAGCATTAGAATGCCCATTCGCCCTGACGGAAGATAGCAACCTCGCGTCCGTCCTCGCATACTGCTGTGATATCCATATCTTCTGTGCCGATCATAAAGTCCTCGTGCATAAAGGAATCGTTGATTCCCATATCGTGAAGCTCCTTTTCGGTGTAATTTTCATATCCCTTGATAACATTGGTGAAGCCTCTACCAAGTGCAAGGTGACATGCGGCATTCTCATCAAAGAGGGTGTTGTAGAAGAGCAGACCGGACTCTCTGATTGGGGAGGAGTAGGGAACGAGTGCAACCTCGCCAAGATAAGATGCACCCTCGTCCATAGCTATCATCTCGCGGAGGAGAGCCTCATTTTTCTTAGCACCAACGTCAACAGCCTTACCACCCTCGAACTTGATCCAGAATTCGTCGATAAGCTCGCCACCGTAGGAAAGGGGACGGGAGGAATAAACGATACCATCGGCGTCGCCACGTCTGGGAGAGGTAAAGAGCTCCTCGGAAGGAATGTTAGGGTTGTAATATACACCTCTGCCGAGTGTTTCCTCGCCGCCTGCCATAAAGATAGCGTTGGGAAGCAGACCAACTCTGAAATCGGTGCCGCTTGCAGACTTGTACTTAAGCTCCTTGATGCCAAGGGCGTTCATATATGCACATTTGTTGGCAAGATTCTCATTATGCTGACGCCATGCCTCTATGGGATCATCGTTTACACGAGAGGTGGAAAGAATAGCCTCCCAAAGCTTTTCAATAGCAACGCTGGCTCTTTCACCGGGAAATACCTTCTTTGCCCATTCCTTGCCGGGGACGGCCGCAATACACCATTGGTACTTATTTTCCATCTTGGTTCTGATGGGCTTGATGATTTTTGATCTTGCAGCCATGGACTTTGCCATCTTCTTCTGGTTGATACCTGCCAGACCATCGGGATCGTCGCTGATAAGGTGGATCATGCAGGGAAGAATCTCAGCTCTGTGCTCAAGTCTTTCAACTGCCCATTTTTCCACGGTTGCAAGAACCTTATCGGAGCAATATCTTACGTGAGTCTTGGTAAGAGGCTGGTAGTGCCAGTCAACGCTAACGTTCTTTGCACCTGCCTTATAGCATTCCTCAACTACCATTTTAACAAACTCCGGTTGATCAAGTCCTGCATTGATAACAACCTCCTGGCCCTTCTGCACGTTAACGCCACAGCGAGCGATCAGGTTTGCATATTTTCTAAGTCTTGTCTTGTTCATATTTTTACTCCTTGAAGGTTTCTTATAAATTCTTTAAAACGTTGATAAGGTACTCGTATACTCTGTTAAAGGAAACAAGAGAAAGGCACTCGTCCGGGGTATGAATGTCGCGGTTGTCGGGACCGAGCGAAACACAGTCGAGCCCATCCATCTTGTCGGAGAATATGCCGCATTCAAGTCCTGCGTGAATTGTAACAACCACAGCATCCTTGCCGTACATATCTCTGTAAACCTGACACATTACGTCACGAAGGCGGGATTCCTTGCGATATTCCCACGCGGGATACTCGCCTCGCACACCAATGGTAGCACCGTGGGAGATAGCAATACCTTTGATTTTCTCAATAAGCTTGGCCTTTTCCTCTCCAACCGCACTGCGTACCGAAACGGTAAGCTCCAGATTTTTGCCATCAAGCTTAAGGATACCGATGTTAAGAGAGGTTTCAACGAGGCCTTCAATGTCCTCGCTCATTCTGGTAACGCCGGTAGGAATATTGCAGATAAGTGAGAGTATATTAGCACTGTCCTCTGCGGACAAAAGCTTTGCGGAGCTGATGCTCATATCAATATTGAAGGTCGCGTCGGTTTCGCACTCGGGCAGGGAATTTTTTGCCTTGTTTATGAAATCGCTTATCTCGAATATTGAGGATTTTGTATTAAATAGAACCATGGCATCGCTTGGGATCGCGTTGTCTGCACTTCCTGCGTTTGCCTTGCCAATTCTTACGTCATTAAGCTTGGAGAGGATTTCTGCCGCAGTTTTAATGGCGTTTGCACGATTTTTGTCAATCTCTACGCCACTGTGGCCGCCCTTGAATCCGCCGATCTTAAGAGTGTAAATCTGTCCGATAAAGGTTTTTGTCTTGACGGGAATACCGATATCGATTCGTCCTCCGCCTGCACATCCTGCGGTAAAAATACCTTCCTCGTCGGAGTCGATATTAATGAGCATTTTTCCTTTGAGGACGCTTGTATCGAGTGCGGTAGCACCGATAAGTCCGATTTCCTCATCCGAGGTAAACACCGCCTCAAGTTCAGGGTGATCAATATCCTCAGAGTCGAGAATGGCCATAGCGTATGCCATAGCAACGCCGTCGTCGGCACCAAGAGTCGTGCCTTTGGCACGGAGAAAGTCTCCGTCACGGTAGATCTGAACTCCCTCCTTGTCCATATCAATGGGACAATCGGGTGTCTTGAGGGCAACAATGTCTGTGTGACCCTGAAGAATTACACCGGGTCTACCCTCATAGCCCTTTGTAGCGGGCTTTCTGATGACTACGTTATCGCTGTCATCTCTGTAAAAATCAAGTCCCCTCTTGCTTGCAAAGTCAACAAGGTAATCGGCAATCGCCTTGGTGTTGCCGGAGCCACGGGGAATCTTTGAAAACTCCTCGAAAAATACCAATGCCTTTTCCGAGGCAGGGAAATCACTGAAAGTTAACATATTTTCTCCTTTTTTGAAGCATATACATATATTCTACAACAAAGTTTAAAGATTTTCAAGCAGAAAGTTGACTTTTTTGGATAAAAGTAGTAAAATATATTTAATATTAAATTTGCGAGGATAATTTATGTCACATATAAATGAGCTTTTGAGCTTTATTAAGAACTCACCTACAGCCTATCACACCGTTGATACGGTAAAGCGTATGCTGCTTGACGAGGGATTTACCGAGGTTTATGAAAATGATGCCGCAACCTTTTCCGACGGAGGACGTCATTTCGTTATTCGCGACGGCTCTTCTATAATTGCTTTTAAGGGCAAAAGAGGAAATGGCGGCTTTGCTATAGCTGCATCTCATTCGGATTCGCCCTGCTTTAAGGTAAAAGGTGAGCTGACAGGAACCAACTACACCAGACTTGCAACCGAGAAATACGGTGGCATGATAAACTACACCTGGCTTGACAGACCCCTCTCGGTAGCGGGTAGGGTAGTTGTTAAGACCGAAGCAGGTGTCAAGAGCATTCTCGTTGATCTCGGTAAGGCGACTTTTGTTATTCCCAGCGTAGCAATTCATCTTAACAGAGGTGTTAACGACGGATATAAGTTTAACCCTGCCACCGATCTTCTTCCTCTTATGGGTAGTGCCGAGCTCAAGGGTGCATTTATGACTACGATTGCTGAGAAGGCGGGCGTAGCTGAGGAGAATATCATATCATACGATCTCTTCCTTTATAATGCCGAGGACGGTAGAGTTGTAGGTCTGAACGACGGGCTTGTGCTCTCACCCAGACTTGACGATCTTGGATGCGTATACTCCTCGACAAGAGCCTTTTTGGATGCTCCGGAGAAAACCGATTCGGTAGCCGTTCTCGCCGTTTTCAATAACGAGGAGGTTGGCTCTGAAACCAAGCAGGGAGCGGCATCTACGTTCCTTGATATGACCCTTAAAGCTGTTGCGGGGGGCGAAGAAAACTATTCTGCCATGCTTTATCATTCGTTTATGATAAGTGCTGATAACGCACATGCGGTTCATCCCAATCATCCTGAGCTTTCCGACGGCACCCATGCACCCATCCTCGGAGGCGGCGTAGTTGTTAAATACAACGCAAATCAGCGATACACCACCGATGCTATTTCGGATGCTGTGTTCACAACTCTTGCAGAGCGTGCGGGTGTTAAAATTCAAAGATATTCTAACCGTGCGGATATGCTTGGAGGATCCACCCTCGGCTCTATATCCAACACCCGAGTTTCGGTTCACACTGTGGATATCGGCTTGCCTCAGCTTGCTATGCATTCTGCCACCGAAACTGCCGCAGTAAGCGATCTTTCGGATATGGTGGGCGTTTTCACCGAGTTCTATTCGTCCACAATTCAGAAACACGGTGACGAGATCAAGATTACAAAATAGTTAAAACAATTAAAAGGCGACGGAATAATCCGTCGCCTGCTTTTTTTACATCATTTTTTTAGCGTAAGTTGCAATTATCTCAGCCGTGCCCTCGATGCCGAGCGTGGATGAGCAGATAGCAATATCGTAATTCTCAAATTTGCCCCACTTGTTTCCGGTGTAGAAATTGTAATATGTGGAGCGTCGCTTGTCGGTTTTATTGATTGCGTCCAGAACCGCAGAGGGCTTCAGGTCAGGGTGCCTTTCTGCCACTCTTAACTGTCTGTGATCGAGATCGCCGTAGACGAAAACTCGGAGAATGTTCGGCTCGTCGCGAAGAACGTAATCTGCACATCTTCCGATGAATATTCCACTGCCTGCCGCTGCATATTCCTTTATAACGTCGGACTGAAGAATAAACAGCTTATCGCTAAGAGGCATTTTGTAGCCGAAATGCATAGCCGCTCCAAGTGAGTTGGAGCCAACCGCCAGAGTGTATAGAAGACTGTTGGCAGAGGACTCGTCGGTTTTCTTCAGAACGTCAACGTTGAGATTTCCCTTAGCTGCCGCTTCGGTGATGAGTAGCTTGTCGTATATCGGAATATTCAGCAGCTTTGAAACCTTTTCTCCAATTTCACGTCCGCCGCTTCCGTACTGTCTTGCGATAGTAATGATCAGCTTTTTTGCCATGGTAGATCTCCTCTCCGGAATTAGTATATTATTATTTTATCACAAAAAATCGGATTTGTAAATAGTCTGTAAGCGAAAAAAAGGCACACCTTAGGAGGTGTGCCCAAAATTTATTTAAGCTTTGATAATCTGTAAAGGAATTCAGCGACGTCAGCACGGGTGACGCTTTCACCGAGGGTAGAGGAGTCCTGGTTGTCGAAAATACCAAGTGAGCACATGGCGTATACACCCGCCCTTGCCCACACGGGAATGTCGTTATCGGTTGCAAAAACGCTTTCCTCTCCGTCCCCATTCGATCCTACCAGGGTAGCGAGGATCTTCGCTGCTTCATATTTCGTTATCTCCTCGTCGGGAGAGAACAGAAGCTGTCCGTCCTTGAAATCGCCTACTACAAGCCCCGTTCTTTGTGCGGTGGCAATATACCCCTTAAGAGATACCGAAATCTTGTCATCGTCGTCAAAATAGGTGGAGGAAAGGGTCGAATCGGCTCGTATACCCACGCATTTCATCGCCATAGCCAC